>JACVXV010000027.1 GCA_015661205.1 Candidatus Brocadiaceae bacterium | reverse complement strand
TCACCCCTGGCTATATCCTTTCAGCCCTTCGGGCCTGTTTGTTGCAATAGAATTGAAACATCAATAAAGCTCTGTAGGAGCGGCCTGAGATATGATTTCAAAAAACTATAAGGTTGAGTGTTTGTATGACAAAAAAACAGGTTGCTCATAATCGTAGGGACACGGGCGCCGTGTCCCTACATTTCTAAACCCCTTGTTCGAATTTCCCCTTTGTGCATTTTTTCCTCTTATGGTAGCATTATAACCTATGTGCCTAACAATTCCTGCAAAAGTAATCTCCATTCAAGAGTTCCAGCCAGACTCCCCGATAAGGATCGTCATGGTTAAGGATTCCAGAGGCGAAAAGGAGATAAACGCCATGATGATGCCTGATCTTAAGGTGGGTGACTGGATTCTTTACGCCTCAAATATTGCCGTTCACAAGGTAAGCGAAGAGGACGCGATGGAGATATTGGCGCTGCTGGAGCCTAAGAGCCACATAGACCTCTCGTTGCTGGATAAGGAGTTTTTAGATATACTCAAGGCCTGCCATACAAGGGGTCTTGAAAGGGACGAGATTATCCGGCTCCTCAAGACGCAAGACCCAACCGAGTTAGAGGCGCTCTTCTCAGAGGCAAACACGATAAGGCAAGCAAACCTCAAGGATTTCTTCTGCATTCACGGGATTGTGGAGTTTTCAAGCTACTGTGTAAGAAATTGCCATTACTGCGGGCTGAGGAGGGATTCGGGCGACGCCGGGCGCTACAGGATGTCTGCGAGCGAAATCGTCGGCGCGGTGGAAGACGCCGTGAACAAGCGCGGATACAAACTGATCGTCCTTCAATCCGGCGATGACTTTTACTATACGGACGATATGCTGGTAGATATCATCAGGATGATAAAGGAAAGGTGCAAGGTCTTTATCTTTATGAGCGTCGGAGAGCGCAGCCTTGAAGGCTACAAAAAGATGAAGGCGGCAGGCGCGAGCGGGGTACTTTTCCGGTTCGAGACATCCAGTCGTGAACTATATAATTCAATCCACCCCGGCCAATCTTACGATGAACGGATTGCATATCTTAAAGGGATGAAGGCGATGGGGTATTACGTTGCCTCCGGATTTCTCATCGGCCTTCCCGGCCAAACCCTGGATGGGATAGCGGATGATATTATAACCATGAAGTCGCTTGGAGTAAACATGGTTACGGTCGGCCCCTTTATCCCAAGCGCAGACACCCCGCTGTCGGAACGTCCGGCAGGCGATGCGATGACGACCCTGAAGGTGATCGCCATTGCAAGGCTTTTAATGCCCAAGACAAAGATACCGGTGACCACCGCCCTTGAAACCATTGAAAGCGAGGAAGGCCGAAGGCTCGGACTTTCGTCTGGCGGCAACTCATTGATGTTCAACCTAACGCCTGAAAGGTACAGGGATTTTTACAGGATTTACCCCAATAAATACCACGGCAAAGAAGAGATGTGGGAAAAATACGGCCTCTTTAAGGAGGCGCTAAGCTACAAGATGCTTGAAAAAAAAATGTTTGAGGTGTTTGAGGAAGAGGGGAAATACTCAGGTAGATAGACTGAAGACTGAAGGCTGAAGACTGAAGACTGAAGACTGAAGGCTTCAGCCTAAACACCTAAGCAGTTACAAAAGAGGAGTGACATCAATGACCTTTATAGACGAGAATAATCTCCACGCAATACTCGAAAATACCGCTAAGCCACCTGCAAGCGCGGTTGCCGGCATACTTGAAAAGGGGCGCAGGCTGGAAGGCCTTTCCCCTGAAGAGGCATTTTTGCTCATAAATACCGCAGATCAGGATGCCGGCAAGGCGATTGTTGAGACGGCATCTTACATCAAGAACGCAATCTATGGCGACAGGCTCGTATTCTTCGCGCCATTCTATCTCAGTAATTATTGTGTAAACGACTGCGACTACTGCGGTTTTCATGCAAGCAATAAGTCCCCCCGCAAAAAACTGACCATGGATGAGATACGGGAGCAGGTCGGTTTTCTCATAGACATGGGGCACAAGCGGCTTCTTCTGGAACTTGGCGAGGACCCGGATAATAATTCCATAGATTACCTCCTTGAAGCGATAGACGCTATCTACTCCGTAAAAAGCGGGAAGGGAGAGATCCGGCGGGTTAACGTAAACATTGCAGCGACGACGGTTGGGAACTACAAGCTGCTTAAAAGCAAAGGGATCGGCACCTACCAGCTCTTCCAGGAAACCTATCATCGGGAGACCTACGAAGCCATCCACAAGGGGCCAAAAAGCAGTTACGAGCGACAACTCTACGCCATGAACAATGCCTTTGAAGCCGGAATAGACGACGTGGGACTGGGCGCCCTCTTCGGCCTCTATGACTGGCGTTTTGAGGTGCTTGCCCTCATTGCCCACGCAAGGTTTCTAGCAAACACCTTTGGTGTCGGCCCCCACACCATCTCCGTGCCGAGATTCAGGCCGGCATCTACGGTAGAAATGTTGCCTACCCATCCGGTAAGCGACGATGATTTTTTAAAATTGATCGCTATACTGCGGATCGCCGTTCCCTACACCGGCATGATTATTACAACCAGGGAAAGGCCGGAGATAAGGGAAATCACCTTCAGAACCGGCATCACCCAGGCCAGCGCCGCCTCGTCCACGGCGCCGGGAGGGTTTGGAAAAAAGCATTCGAAGGAGTCACAACAGTTTGAGCTTGCAGACAAGAGGAGCCTTGACGAGATAGCCGTCAGCGTCATGAATCAGGGCTTTACCCCCAGTTTCTGCACCGCCTGCTACCGCAAAAGCAGGACGGGCAACGCCTTCATGGACCTGGCAAAACCGGGCGATATCAAAGAATTCTGCCAACCCAACAGCATCCTTACCCTTATGGAATACCTGGAGGACAACGCCTCCCTGGAAAGCAGGACGATTGGGCTGGACATGATAAAAAAATCCCTATCGGAAATAGATAACGCCATCATCAGGAAACGGACGGAAGAGCGATTGGAAAGGATCAAACACGGAGAAAGGGACCTTTATTTTTAACGTATAGGCAATTCACGCACAAGGTTGTAGAGCGAAGAGGCTCTTCGCTCTACAACAGGCCTTAAGGGCTAATAGCATATAGCCAGGGGTGAAGCCCCTGGTAAAGAAGCAAAAGATAACCAGCCCAGAAGGGGTGACAGAAAAGGACGTACAACATGGGTGAAACGCCTATTTTTACTAAAATGTATTATTGTTTTGATCACGAAAACAAAACATCCTGCCTCCCCTTCGGGGCTTGTATTTTTTTATTATCTTTTCAGGGGGCTTCACCCCCCGCTATATCCTGTCGGCCTTTCAGGCCTAACGGTGAATTTCCTATACATTAAATTAGGCCTACGGCGACTTATTTGTGTTCACACGTAAGGACACGGGCACCGTGTCCCTACGGCTTGAGAATGGGGCAAATATAACACACATGCCGGCTGGAGGGAACCAACCCAATCTGTGTCGATCCGCGTAAATCCGCGGCTGGTTCATCCGTTTAAATTCCAGGATGGCATTCTCAACGGGGTACCTCGTGGAAAGCCCTATTAACCCGTAACAACCTCTATAGACTTGCCGACAATCTCAACCACCATTTCTATTTCACGGGGTGTAATTATTAAGGGCGGCATAATTATCATGATGTGGGCGAGCGGCCTCAGGAGCAGACCGTGTCTTCTTGCCTCCAGGCAAATCTTTACTCCTACCCGCTCTTCCCACGGATAAGGGGTTTTTGTGGCCTTGTCCTGCGCCAGTTCTATTGCCGCAATGAGTCCGCACTGCCGGACTTCTCCCACGTGCGGCAATGATTCCAGTGGTTTTAGGCTGTTGCGCAGTCGTTCGATCTTCGGCTGGAGGCCTTCCAGCAACCGCTCTTTCTCAAACAACTCTATTGCGGCCAGCGCAGCCGCGCATCCCAGTGGATGTCCCGTGTACGTGTGTCCGTGGAAAAACGTTTTTAAGCTGGAAAACTCGCCCAAAAATGCGTCAAAGACCTCCCTTGTCGTAAGCGTGGCGGCCAGCGGCATGTACCCGCCGTTGATGCCCTTGGACAGGGTCATGATATCGGGTACCACCTGTTCGTGCTGGCAGGCAAACATCTTGCCCGTCCGTCCAAAGCCCGTAAGCACCTCGTCCAGGATGAGGAGGATGTTGTATTTTTTACAGAGGGCGCGCACACCCGACAAATAGTTTTTTGGATGGATGATCATCCCCCCGGCGCCTTGCACCAGCGGTTCCATAATCATCGCGGCGATAGACTGGGCGTCTTTTTTTAGGATATTTTCCAACTCATCAAGGCACGCCAGGCGGCAGCCGTCCGGTTGTTTTCCAAGCGGACACCGGTAGCAGTAGGGCGCGGGGGCAAGATGCGTCTTGAAATACAGGGGACGGAATGCCTGGTTGAATATGTCTATCCCGCCGACGCTCATGGTACCCAGCGTGTCGCCATGATAGCCGTATTGCAAGGCCACAAACTGCGTTTTGTCTTTCAGCCCCTTATGTTGCCAATATTGAAAGGCCATCTTGAGCGCGACTTCATTTGCCGTTGAGCCGTTGTCCGAGTAAAAGACCTTCTCCAGCCCGCGTGGCGCGATTTCAACAAGCTTCCTTGCCAATTCAATCGCAGGGACGTTGGACATCCCCAGGAGCGTGGTGTGAGCTACCTTGTCGAGTTGTCCCTTTATGGCGTTGTCGATCTCGCGTTTGCGGTGGCCGTGCAGGTTGCACCACATCGACGAAATCCCGTCGATGTACTCCTTGCCGGCAACGTCCTTGAGGAAAATACCGCTACCTTCCTCAATGATGACGGGGGATTCCTTGAGGTAATCCTGCATCTGGGTAAAGGGGTGCCAGAGGTACTCCTTATCCCATGCCTCTAATTGTTTTTGATAATCTTTGTCAACCATACTATAAAAAAAGCTTCCCACCCGTAAACTCTCAAAAGGATGGGAAGCTTTGTCCTTAAAATATTTTTTTCGTAACCGCTCAGACGCCGGACTTGATATCTATCTTTGCCTTTTCTTTCAGTTCCTTAACCAAAAGCTGGCCTTTTTCTTCTATCATATTTTGTTTCACGGTTTCCTTTACCTCGTCAAAGGTTGGGGTTTTAATGTCCGTGGCCTTTATAATATGATAACCGAAATCCGTCTTCACTACGTCGCTTACGTCGCCCTTCTTAAGGGCAAAGGCTGCTGCGGCAAACGGCTCTACCATTTGGCCTTCTCTCTTGAAGTACCCCAGGTCGCCGCCCTCTTTTGAAGATGGGCAATCGGAATACTCTTTTGCCGCTTCCGCAAAATCTTTTCCACCGGTAATATCGGCCTTCGCCTTCTTAATCTTCTCCATTGCCTGCGCCAATTCTGCGTCGGTCTTCAGCGTCCTCGTGTCAACAAGGATGTGGCTTGCCTTTACCTCGGTTTCGGCATAGACGGACTTGTGCTGCTCAAAATACGCCTTTATCTTCGTATCATCAACGTCCTGGCTTAAATACTTTTCCATGGAGAGGAACATAGTGATGTCTTTTTTCATATCATCAATACTTCCGCCATGCTTCTCCAGCACCTGCTCCAGCGTCTGCCCGGCCAAGCCTGGGTTCGACTTGATATCATCACGCACCTTGTTTAATTCAACCTCAATAGCCGCCTCGTCTACTTTAATCTTGCTGTCACGAACAAACTGCAAGATTAACTTCTGGGTGATTAAACCATCGAGTATCTGTTTTGTTGCTGTTGGAATTTGCTCTTGAGGCACCTGTGGTCCAAACCTATGCAGTACTTTATCCACTTCTTTTTGATAGATATTCTCGCCGTTTACCGTTGCCACAACCTTGCCGTCGCCATCCTCTTTTTTCACTTCAGCGGCAGGCTTGGTTTCCGCCTTGGCCTCCGGCTTCGCTTCTGCCGCGGCTGGCGGCTTTGCTTCAGGCTTTGCCTCAGCCTTCACATCTGTCTGTGCTTCCGTTTTTGGCGCAGACTTTGATTTCTTCGGCTTCTTCGTTTCCGTTTCTGTGGCAAAAACGCTCAATTGCACGCATAATATTCCACTTAATACAAACCCTACCGGCTTAATAAATCCCTTCAGCATTGCTCTCTCCCATAAAATTTAAAATAAATACTAGTCGAGTAATTTTAATCTATCTCAACCGGTAATGTCAAATTACTTTTTTTCAAGAATTTTGTTTCAGGCAAGCGGCGTCCGATATGCTTTTCGTAACGGTTCAGCCGGTATTTTGCATACCGGTTGCACGGTTACCGCCTTGCAAAACATTCACCGTCCGCCCGGCACGATCTTTCCCATGACAACCGCCTCTCTCGCGCCCGTAGCGCCGGGGACGTTGTTGCAATTGCCGGAAACGGTTTCGTGGGCAAGGATGGCAAAGGCAAGGGATTCCCTGACGCTAGGCGCAATGCCAAACGCATCAAGGGTGTGTATCGCAATTGACGGGCCAAGATAGTGCGCAAGGAATCTTACCAGGGTGCGGTTATGGCACCCTCCACCCGAAAGAATCACCTCGGATAATTGGCGCGCCGATAGTATCCATTTGTTATAACTGTCCGCAATGGTGTATGCCGTAAACGCCGTAACGGTTGCCAGCACGTCGATGCCTTTTATACCGGAGCGCGTGGCGTCTTCGTATAGCTTGTCAGCAAAAGATCGCCCGAACTCTTCGCGCCCCGTTGTCTTGGGCGGCGGCTTTGTCAGGTAGGGATGCCCAAGGAGTTCCTTCAAAAGGCCGTCATGAACCCTTCCCCCTGCTGCCATGTTTCCATCTTTATCAAAGGTGCATTGATGGTTGGTGATGCGCTCCGCCACTCGGTCAATAATCATGTTGCCGGGACCCGTGTCGAAGGCAACAATGTCATCAATGGCGCAGTCCTTCGGTATAAAGGTGACGTTTGCAATGCCGCCGATGTTCTGCAATGCGCGCCCTTTTTCCCTGCTTCGGAACAGAATAAAATCCGCATAAGGGACGAGGGGGGCGCCTTGCCCGCCAGCCGCCATGTCACGCGGACGAAAATCGGCAACGGTCATAACGCCCGTCTCCTGGGCAATCACGGACGGCTCGCCGATTTGAAGCGTAGATCGTGTACCACCCGGATATGTGGACGCTTGGGGGTTCGGCAGATGATAAATCGTCTGCCCATGCGAGCCGATGAGGTCAACGTCCGCAATAGCAACGCCCGCCCTTGCAGCGATTGATTTAGCCGCTTCGGCAAACAGTTTGCCCAGGTAAAAATTTAACGGGCAAATCTTATCAACGGTACCGGTTGCCGGGTTACAGGCATTGAGGATGGCCGTTCGTGTAGCGGCGTCGTAAGGATAGGTGTCAAAGGCAAGGACGTGTACCTTTGTATCCGTGCCATGCCCTGAAATATCCGCCAGGCAGGCGTCAATGCCATCGACGGACGTCCCGGACATAAGCCCGATGACCTTCCTGGGGTTTTTATTTTGCAATCTCAGCAATTCTTTTAACATGATGCACCCTGGAGACGTTTGTTATAAAGCAGGTAAAAGACAAGAAACCGTTCTCTGCGGTAATATCGTTTTTGACGGATACGCTTCGCTTAATCCATGCCATGCAATTATCATATAAAGAACAATACATGTAAAGGGCAATGCGTGGCTTGATACGCTCCGTTGTCTCTAATTGGCGGCCTTCTATCCTGTGTCTTTTGCCAAACGGCGCGAAAAGATAATCAGCGCCATGCATGCAAAATTGAGCACAGCCAGAATTATACAGGTCTTTGCCATCCCCAGGAGCGGTAAAAGAATCACCCCGGTCAATATCGCCCCTAAAAAGGCCCCGGCGTGGTCGGCGCCATTAGTAACCCCGGCTGATAGGGCGATATCCTTGCGGTGGTGCATGAAGATTTTGTTCACCAGTGGAAACTCAATGCCGGTTAGCGTTCCCGTAATTCCCGTAAGGCAGATTAAGCCTGCCCCGGCGGTGATTGAATGCGATGAAAGCGCGTGGATTACCCACGGCAAGGCGAGTGCATAGCATCCGATAACCCCTTCCATGATGGCCAGAATGGGTATCCACGAAGCCCTCCCCTTCTGAATCTTGCGATTGGCAACGTAGCCGCCAAGCGCAAGCCCCACCATAAAAACGGCCACGATAACGCCCATCCGCTCATAGAGGTAGCCATAGATGTTTTGAAAGGCGAAGAGCAAGAGTATTTCCAGCGCAATGCCGGTAAATCCCGTTATTGCAAGGGCAATGAGACAGTTTGTCTTGATCTGATTTGTTGAATAGGCGCTGTCATTCTTGTTTGATGCGATACAATACCGATGAATCCGTTGCCGGATGAACAAATATAATATCCTGCCGGCCAATGCAAACGCCACCGTGAGAAGGAACCATGTGAAGCCCGCATCCTGGAGCCTGTGAAAGAGGTTGTTGAAGCGTCCGCCGGTGAGGGCGTCGTATATGATGAGGTTCAGGAAATAGGTGACGGGCATCGTGTCCGTATTGACAATCAGGTCTTTGCGTTGGCTGAGTTGTTTTTCGATAAAGGCCGCTTGTTCCGGCTGAAGCAGCGTATAAAAGAGGTGTTCGGTAAAGTATGCCGATGCTACACGGGATTTCCGGTAGCGCTCCATGAGCGTTTCTACGTTAAGGGTAATGACGCCATCCTTATTGCTTGCAAAATAGAAGTTGGTCTGTCCCGGCGTTACCAGGACGTGCGGGAACGTTTCGTGCAGGGTGCGGTAGAGCGAACCCGTGTAGCTTCCCACGTCTTTTCCGATGTAGGTCACGGCGGAACTCACGGAAGTCGCCACAATACCGCCCGGCCGCAAAACGCCTTGTATCTCCCGGAAAAATTCCTTCGTATAAAAGCGGTTCAAAAACGCCGTAGATGGGTCGGGGGCGTTTACCAGGACGATATCGTATTGCCTGTCTTTCGCAACGTTTTTTACGTAGTAACGTCCATCCTGGTAAAAGATTTTTACCCGTTTGTCGGCCAGAGATTGCTTGTCCTGGGTGGACAGATAATTGCCGCACAATTGCAAAAGGGCGTGGTCAAGTTCCACGTAATCAAGCGCATCAATCGGGTACAGGAGCATCTCGGAGAGGATGCCGCCCAATCCGTTTCCAATCAACAGCACCTGCTTCGGCGACGGGTGTTGCGTCATAACAAGATGGGCAATCTGCGCATATTCGTACTCGTTGGGAAAGGCGATGGAGTATTGGCCGTTGAGGTAGACGTTGTATTGCCCGGCCTGTTTGCCGACGTCGATATGCTGATATTTGGAATCAGCCGACGCGGCCAACTCAACGTGGGGGCTTAAGGTATTCCAGCGTATTTTTGTTGACCACCCCTCAATCTTGTCAGGGATGGCAAACAGCCACGTTGCCGCCAGTGTGGACGCCAATCCCAGTGAAATCCATCCCAGGATATTCGGTACATGCCTGCCTTCTCCTGAAAAGTAACCATATTTTCCGTTGAAAGAAGGGAGGAGTAAAAAGGCCAGGAGGATAAATATGTTTATATTCAATAGGGTAATGATTTCAAACGGATGAAATCGGGAAACCAGGAAGAATGAAAACACCAGCCCACCGGCAAGGCTCCCCAGTGATTCTATGATGTAGACCAGCCCCACGTCCACGGCTGCATCGCCGTCGCTGGAAATGATTTTTGATGAAAAGGGAAAGATGAAGCCAATCAGGAAGCTAAAAGGGAAGAGCATTCCGGCCGACGTAAAGAGGAGGGGCAGGATGGATACATATTCCCCGATGCCAACGCCAAAAAAGCCACGCGCACAGCGCGCAAGGAAGACCTGCGCGGGCAAAACAAGGCACATAACCAACAGCACGATTACAAAAACAGCGCCGGCATGTCGCGTAGCGCGTTTCATCCGGGCGCCGGCGTACGCACCTATTGCAATGCCCAAAAACCATGCGCCAAAGATGGCGCCCAGACATAATTCGCTGCCGTAAAATACGTTCAGGAACTCACGCATCATCATTACCTGCGCTATGGTTGAATAACAGCCAATGGCGGCAATACACAGCGCTATTTTGAATGGAACCGTTTTGTTTAGCATGGTAATTGGTATATTACCATGAAATCCATTCAAATCATACCGTCTGTGTAATTTCCACGTAGGGCAGGCACTGCCTGCCGGAAATCTGCGCATTAGCATCATGCGTAATTTCACTTAGCCGGTTCAAAACAAATGTCAGATTGGCTGAACGTCCGGCGAAAAACATCTTAAAATGCCTGCCTCTCCCATTTTCTTCGGCTTCGCTCATGGTTTATTTGGGATTACGCCAATCTTCCAAATACCTTTTTCAAGAAAGGCCTCTATGGTTTGGCGATGTGCTTTGTTTATCAGATTTGAGTGTGAAACTTTGTTCTTTTTTGCATAGTCGGAAAGCGTCATAATATGCACGCCTTCCAGATACGCGAGTCTCTTGTGATAACTATTCGTAAGCGCTTTGCCGACTATTTCCTCCATGATATTTGTAGTGCCTTTTTTGTCAAATTCCTTAAATGCCTCGTAATACATCTCCCTATCAATAAATTTAATATTCACCGGCACAAAACCTTCCCGTATAAGCAAATAATTATTTATTACCCTTCCGATACGGCCATTACCATCAACAAATGGGTGGGTGTATTCAAAAGTAAGATGCAGCCGCGAAATACGCTTTATAATATTTTCATGGCTGGTTGCGTTGTATTCGGCAAGCATTTTTTCCAATCTCCCCGTCACTTCTTTTGGGTCAGGCGCTATGTGGTTTGCAACCCTGACCCACTCCCCCTTATTACGGAATCTGCCGGCGATATCATCCCGGATATTCGCTATAAGCATCTTGTGTAGCGATAGCATAACCTCCAGGGTAAGCTCTTGTTCTTTGGCCTTGGTATTGATGTAGGAAACTACCCGCGCGAGATTTTTTGCTTCAAAGATTTCCCTTTCCGTGATGTATCTGTCTAAATGTATCTGTAAAAGGATTTTCTCTGTTTCTTCAAGGGTGAGCGTGCTGTTCTCAATGGCGTTTGAGTTATACACCTGCTCGGCAACCTCCGCTTCACTCAATAATTCCAGAAGCGATTGCTTACCGACAGACGCAGCATAATACCTCACTCTCAAGCGATTGATTGCATTAAAAACATGTAAGATTTTTGCCATAGCTACAGTATAAAACATTTTCACTCTTATGTCGACATAATCGTGAAAATAGTAAAATAAATAATTATTTTCACGTTTTTGGCCTACAATTCCCCATTAAATGCCTTTTGCAGCATCATTTTTTTCGTTCGTCGAGACCGGCGAGCTTCTGCCGGTAAAAGGCTTCGAGTTTTTTTTGTTTCACGGAGAGGGCGTAGCGTTTGGCGACGATGGAGCCTTGTTCGGCAAGGAATTGAGCCGCGGATTTACGCGGATGTGCGCGGATTTTGTTGGTTCCCGTTGGGGTGTGGTGTAGGGACACGGCGCCTGTGTTCCCATATTTGCATTGAATTGATAAAACGAAGTCTCTCTGGGCAAATAAAGTGGGGGGGGCTGGTTTAGGTGTGTTCCAATGCCGGAACGGATAGCATGGCTATCCGTTCCGTATTGTTTACCATTTCTCACGGTATTGCATTAAGGCAATTCCGTTTTGTGTTCCGTTAGAGGCGCGCGAGGTAGACGGCGTCAATGTTCTTTTGCAGCTCTATCTCACGAAGGCATTCCTGCGGTACGGGCGCATCTACGCTCACGACCATAATTGCGTTGCCGCCGCTTTCCTTCCTGCCAAACGTCATGTGGGAAATATTGATTTTTCTATTGCCAAGTACGCTTCCGATGTTTCCTATCAAGCCTGGTTTGTCCTTGCCGAGGAGGATAAGCATGTGGGGGCTAAGCGCCACTTCTATGCCATAACCGTTGATGTCAACAATCCTCGGATCGCCTTTCCCAAAGACCGTACCCGCTATGGTTTTTTCGCCCTGAGGGGTCACTATTTTGGCGGTAATAAGGCTGGTGAAATCACATGCCCCGCTGCTTACGGTGACGTTGACCTTTATTCCGCGTTCACTCATGAGGTGCGGCGCACTTACGAGATTGACGCCCTCATCAAGGGTCGGCCTGAGGAGTCCGACGAGAAGGCTATCCGTTGTAAGCTGCACGTTTTTCTTGCAGATATCCCCGGTATAAACAATTTCGACCGATTGTATGCCACCATTGACAATCTGGATGAGGAGCGCCCCCATTTTCTCTGCCAGGGTAATATACGGCTTTAACTTGGCATACTCTTCAGGGTTGTAAGGCGGAAGGTTTACGGCGTTCCTAAACCCTCTTCCGGTAAGCGCGTCAGCCATTTGGTTGGCGGCTTCGAGGGCAACCGCGTATTGCGCCTCCTCGGTAGACGCCCCCAGATGGGGCGTTGTGACTACTTGGTCAAGTTCGAGGAGCTTGTTGCCTACGGGAGGTTCCGTCTCGAATACGTCCAGGGCTGCCCCCGCAACGTGGCCGCTTTTGATCGCATGGTAGAGCGCGTCTTCTGAAACAATGCCACCTCTTGCGCAATTGATAATTCGAACGCCCTTCTTCATTTGAGCGATTTCAGTCTGCGTAATAAGGTTTTTTGTTTCACTGTTAGAGGGAACGTGAACCGTTATATAGTCTGACTGCGTAAGCAGGTCTTTCAAATTGTTTACCACGTTGGGGCAAAATTGAGAGGTTATTTCCGGAGAGATGAAAGGGTCATATCCGATAACCTTCATCTCCATGGCATTCGCCCTCTTTGCCACCTGTCTGCCCACCCTGCCCAGTCCGATGATGCCAATCGTCTTACCGGCAATTTGAACGCCGGTAAACTGCTTCCGCTCCCACTTGCCTGCCTTTGTGGATGAATGGGACTGCGGGATGTAGCGTGAAAGGGAAAAAAGCATGGCTACCGTGTGTTCTGCGGTTGATACGATGTTGCCTTCGGGGGTGTTCATCACCACGATGCCTTTTTTCGTGGCCGCCGACACGTCCACGTTATCCACGCCAACCCCTGCGCGGCATATAGCCTTTAATTTGTCTGCCTTTTCCAACAGCGCCGCGGTGATCTTTGTGCCGCTGCGCAAGATAATCCCATCACAAGCGCCAATGATGGTTTTTAACTCATCGGCTTTGATGCCGGGTTTCTTTAATACCTGGAGACCTGCTTTTTCAAGTAGGTCAATACATATATCCGGAAGTTCGTCTGCTATTATAACCTGCATAGTATCCTTTCTCGAAAACAAGCGCTATTAAACATTTTCCGTTGGGAATCCAACAATCGGGTTCTCCCTCCGTTCCCGCCGCCTTTTCCAAAAGGGTGGCGCAAAGACCACGGTCTTTGTGAAGTGCCGGGAACAGGAAACCTATTTGAATTTCCGTAACGCGAATAAACAAATACTTTACCATTTTTACCGGATGAAAATCAAATTCAAAGTGTGAAGAGGTTTGCGTGGCCGGTTGAGTGCCTTGTCAGGCCAACTCAATTTTAAGGGTTTTTCCCAGAGCGAGTGCCGCGCTTTCAAGGGTTTGCAGCGTTATGGAGACATTGGTGGGATCCAGTAGCCTATCCAGGGCGGAACGGCTGGTGTGCATTTTTTCTGCCATGGCTGATTTTGTCAGTTTTGCCTTCTTCATCTCCATTTCGATCTGATAGGCAATAACCCGCTTAATAGCCGCAGCCTCAGTTTCCGCCCGCAAGGTTTCTTCGTTGAGAAAGTCGTCGAAGTTGGAACCGATATGTTTGTTTATCATAGTTAACCTCTTTTGTAATTTTCAAGACGGGTCAGCGCCGTTTTGAGTTCGTTTTGCGGCGTCTTCTGTGATTTCTTGATAAATCCATGCAGCAAAATCATGTACTCGCAGTCAACCGTGAAAAAGACACGCGCAATGCCATTTGCTAACCTTGTGCGAACTTCCCATAAATCCTTGTCGATTTTCCTGACGAGCGGCATTCCCAATGGCCATCCTATTTGGGTAGTCTTAATATCTTCACCTATCTTCCGCTTGTCTTCCCGCGGCAAGCCCTTTAACCATTCACGCACCGGCTCATTGCCGGTCTCAGAACGATAGAAAGCCACTTTCAGGATATATGGGATATCGAACATTTTTACTATTGTACCATTTATGATACACTTGTCAATTTGATTTTTTGTGGTCTAGCTGTTTGGGTAACTTGCCGTGCTAATGACGGTGTAGAAAATCTTCTTGAGGTCAAGTTGCCCCAATTGTTGGCTAAGATTCTTACATGTTCTTTGTCCAATCCCGCACGGAAGGCCATAGCTCTTTTATTACTGCAACTGCAACTTTTCGAAGTGCAAATTGGTGTGGATTGGGATGGTCTGCTTCAAACGCCCTCGCATAGACTTCAGACAATGGGTTCTTTTTAGCAAGTATGGAGGCTAATTCAAGAATGGCGGCATATGCATACAGGTTTGCCCTAGTATCGTCATATGGGCGAATACCATGTGCTGGAGTGTCTCGAATTGACCACAGATTCTTGAAGCCACAATATGAATTGAATTGTGGTAATCCCGGAAAAGAGCAGTTGCGAATTTCTAAGAAGAAGGTTATCCATGGAATACATGTCTCACTGTCAGAAAAAGGTATTAAGGGTAGTGACAAATTTGTCTCAACCTTCTTAATTTCTTTATCAATACAGCCAATGGATTCTAACAGTATACCTATCTGGCGCATGCGGTTTACAAGTAGTAACCTCCTTATTGATGATGGCACCTGATTTAGAAACACCTCTTCTTGCGGGAGTTGTTTTCCGCAGAAATCTGCGACAGTGAACTGACCAGCCAATGCATCTGGCTTCAAACCATCAGGGATAGCTAGTGGTCGTCCACGCACTGGATGGTAATAGTAGGCTACAAGTAGCCAATGCCATTTTGTGGTTGCAAGATTAATTCGGTGAAGAACGCGCTGACGACACAAGAAACGTGGAGGCTCACCAATATCAAGGCAGGTTTCGCCTGATTCAGGCAAACCAGTTACTGGGGTGCTATCTACTTTGCGAGAACCCTTCGCACCTTGATTTGCTTTTGAGTCGCTTGCTTTCTCTAGGACTTTCTTGACAGCATCTGCAGCAAGATTGCCGCTCGCACCTATCAGTATTTGAAACAGAAAATCATACATTTATGCTCAATTATCCCATAAGGCTAATTATGTAATTAGATTGACCAATTATCAAATTGTTTTACGTCGTTTTTGAGATTTTAACATCCAACGTTACAAATCAAATATCACACGCGCCTTCCACTGCGTCCCTTCCTGCACGATTGACAGTCCGTGATAGGTAACGGCCTTTATCTCCGTTTTGATGATGTGCTTGTTTTCTACGAACGGTTCTCCCTGCGCGGATGCGCTCAAATGGGTGTCCGTAAGGTTTGTTATAAGGAAATTTTTGAAGAGGTAGTTTTTGACGTCGTGGAGGTATAGCAGTTCACTCAGCCAGTTGACCAGGAGCTGCTCCCGGTCTATCCCGATGATTTCCAGGTTGCATGTAACCTTATTTTCAACCATTTCCAGGTCTGCAATAATATCGAACAGGGCAAATGCCGCATTTGAAAACAGTTCCGGTAGCGTGGCGCCGAATGCCTCGATTCCGACGTCTGCTGTGTGGTCAATGAATACGTATTTAGGCATTTTTCACCTGATTATTTAAGCGGTTTGTAGAGCGAGGAGGTTCTTCGCTCTTCATAAAAAGCCGCGGTTATAGAACGAAGTACCACTTCGTTCTACAAGTGAAAGTCGCTGAATGACTAATTTAAACCTGCAATCAACGATTTTCATCCTCCCCCCTGCGAACCTATGGCATGATAAATTCATGCTCAGGATGTCTGATGGTTAGCACCGGGCAAGGGGATTTACGCACAACCCTTTCGGCCACGCTGCCCATGATTGCTTGAGACAGGCCGGTTCTGCCATGTGTGCCAAGCACGATCAGGTCGGCCATGTATTCCTTAGCCGCACGAATGATTTCAGAAAACGGCACACCTTGAACAACGATGGCCTCTACCGATATTTTCTCTTTTATGTCCTCGCGGATACACCGGAGAAGCCTTTCTTTCAGCTTGTCAATGGTATCCTTCTCTACGACACTGACGTTGTACAAGTCAGGATCGTTCATGTCATAGATGCGAATGTCCAGCACGTGGATCAGGTAGAGTTTTGCCTGGTATTTTGTGGCAAACTCTATTGCGTATTCGAGCGCCTTTTCCGAGTAAACCGAGTAATCAATGGGACAGAGAATGGTTTTTATGTTGATCATATGCTTATCTCCTTATACATGCAAATACATGGTAGGCAATGCCTACCATACTTATTTCATCAGCACGATATCGATGGCATCGTCTATTTTTTCTATATAAAAACAGTGTATCTTATCGCGGATATCCTTGTCGATTTCTTCGTAATCTTCTTTGTTCTTATGGGGAATCACCAGGGTTTTTACCCCGCCGCGTATGGCGGCAAGTACCTTTTCCTTTATCCCGCCGATGGGCAATACGTTTCCCGTCAGGGTGATTTCACCGGTGAGCGCCACTTCCCTTTTGGCGCACCTGCCCGTCAGGAGTGAGAGCAACGCCATGCACATGGTAATGCCCGCAGAGGGACCGTCTTTCGGTATTGCGCCCGAAGGCACGTGGATGTGTATCTCAGAGGTGCTATAAAAATCCTCGTCAATGCCGAGCCGTTTGGCGTTGCCGCGCACGTAGCTAAGCGCAGCGATTGCCGATTCCTGCATAACGTCGCCCAGTTGGCCGGTAAGGGTAAGCTCCTTTTCACCCTTCATCCTGGTCGCTTCTACAAAGACTATGTCGCCCCCTGTTTCCGTCCAGGCCAAACCGGTAACCACACCAATGCGGTCTTTTTCATCGGTGACCTGATAAAAATACTTTCTCGCCCCAAGAAACTTTTCCACATTTTTAGTGCCTACGTCGGTAGTAATTTGATCACCGGCAACCACTTCTCTCGCAATCTTTCTACAGATCGATGCGATTTCCCGTTCAAGGTTTCGTAGCCCGGCCTCTCTCGTATACTCGCGAATAATCTTACAAATAGCCTCTTCCTGAAATGCGATGTTTTGGTTTTCCAGGCCGTTTTCCCTTAATTGCTTTGGGAGCAGGAATTTTTGCGAAATCTTTAGTTTCTCTTCCTCGCTGTAACCGGCAAGATAGATGACCTCCATCCGGTCCTTGAGCGCGGTATGCACCGTATCAAGGATGTTCGCCGTTGTGATAAACAGCACATGCGACAGATCGAAGGCGACGTCCATATAGTGGTCTACAAAGCTAAAATTTTGCTCAGGGTCCAGGACTTCCAGGAGGGCTGAGGCTGGGTCGCCTCTAAAATCCACCTCAATCTTGTCAATCTCATCCAGCATGAAGATGGGATTGGCGACGCCAGCACGGCATATCTCCTGCATGATGCGCCCCGGCAGGGCGCCGACGTACGTCCGCCTGTGTCCGCGAATCTCGGCCTCATCCCGAATGCCGCCCAGTGAGAAGCGAACGAATTTTCTACCAAGGGAGCGCGCAATCGACTTGCCCAGCGAGGTCTTACCCGTTCCGGGAGGGCCGCAAAAGCAGAGTATGGGGCCTTTTAGTTTTTCCTTGAGCTTGTGGACTGCCAGAAACTCCAGGATGCGCTCCTTCACCTTTTCAAGGCCGTAGTGGTCTTCGTCGAGGATTTCCGCCGCCTGACGGACGTCCAGGTTGTCCACCGTCTTTTTATTCCACGGGATGTTGATCAGATAGTCCAGATAGGTGCGGGAGACCGGATATTCAGCCGAGGCGGGGTTAATGTCCCGTAGACGCCCCAGTTCCTTAACGGCAACGTCTTCCACCTCCTTCGGCATCTTTGCTTCCTTAATCTTTTCTTCCAGCTTATTGAGTTCGTCCGTATGCGGGTCTTCTTTTCCCAATTCCTTCTGGATGGCCTTCATCTGCTCTCTCAGGAAGTATTCCCGCTGTGCCTTCGTCATTTCTTTGGCTACGTCTTCGTCTATCTTTCCCCGCACCTCGCGGAGTTGCACCTCTTTGTTCAGGTGTTGGAACACCACCCGCAACCGTTTTTTCGGGTCAACCATCTCTAAGAGTTTTTGTTTCTCATCGGCAGGCATCTCTGCAAAGACGGCAGACAGGTCGGCCAGTATTGATGGGTTATTGATCGTATCGACGAGGGGAATAATGTCCTTCGGCAAGGTCTTTCCCAGCATGGCGCTTAATTTAAAGAGTGTTTTTACGCTTTGAAGAAGGACGTCAATCGTTTCTGATTTTTCGGTAAACTCCCGCAACTCTTCTACTCGCGCCTTGTAACAAGTCCCTGTTTTCATAAATTCCAGTACCTTAACCCGCGCTACGCCTTCCACGATGATTTTTACGCCTTCCTGGTTTGCCTCAGACACCTCCGCAATCTTAACCGCCGTCCCGACGTCGTACAGATCATTTGCCTTGGGAGATTCAACGTCATACCGTAGCGTCACTATGCAGATGAATTCATTATGAGAAACAGCGTCGGTCACTGCCTTTGTTATTCCTTCTCCAACAAGGTGTAATTGCCGGACTACGTGTGGAAACATTACGTCTCCCCTCAACGGAACGACCATCATCGTTTCGGGAAGCGCGTCATATGCCCGCTTATGAACAGAGAACTTGGACTTTTCCACCCTTGTATTCATCCTTAAAGTGTTTTTGTATTAATGTAACGTATAGGAAATTCAATGTGTCTGTCGGTAGGTTATCCCCATAGGCGCTAAGTTAAGAAACCTGTAATTACCGTCATACTAGCCCTGAAGGGGCGAAATAGCTTAGCCCAGGGCAACGCCCTGGGGACACGGAAACACCGACAAGCCCTGAAGGGGCGTAATACGGAATGAACGGTTGTTTTGCCCTCAATATCGCCCCTTCAGGGCTTGTTTTACTAATAATGCTAAACCCAGGGCGTTGCCCTGGGCTACGGTATAGAAGCCCTTTGGGCTTTTGTTGAAAGCATACGAAAACCAAAAGATGTAGATTCAATTAATAGATAGCCTTTATAATAGAAACTATTGCCAAAGCCCTGCTTTATCACGCCTCTTTTTTGCCGTTGGCCTTGTGAAGTTCTTCAAGAAGCTTTTTTAACTCGTCCCCATCAATAACCTCTTTTTCCATCAGCGTCTTCGCCATACCGATGAGGATTTCCTTTTTTTCCATCAACAGCGCCTTTACCCTTACAACCGAATCGTCCATGATTTTCTTGATTTCCAGGTCTATTTCCCGCGCCGTTTCCTCGCTGTATTCTTTGCTGGCGGCATATCCGCCGGTCAGGAAAAGAGGCCTGTTGCCTTGTTCAAAGGTCACCAGCCCCATCTTTTCACTCATGCCATATTCCTTGACCATCATTTTGGCGATCTCGGTGGCCTTCTCCAGGTCGTTCTGTGCGCCGGTGGACACCTCGTTGAAAACAATGTCTTCCGCGATACGTCCACCCAGCAGGATGGCGATCCGGTCGAGCAGTTCCGCCCTGGTCATCAGGTAGCGGTCTTCCGTAGGCTTTTGTAAGGTATACCCCAGCGCCCCAATGCCGCGGGGGATCATTGATATCTTGCGCACGGGGTCGGCGTGCGGCACAGAGCAGGCTATGAGCGCGTGACCCGACTCGTGATGGGCGACAATCTCCTTTTCCTTTTTATTCATCAATCGTTTCTTCTTTTCAAGGCCGGTCAGAATGCGGTCTATCGCCTCCTCAAATTCCTTCATACTTACGGACTTTTTGTTCCTGCGCGCCGCGAGCAAGGCCGCCTCGTTGACAAGGTTGGCGAGGTCTGCGCCGACAAATCCCGGCGTCATGGCCGCTACCGAGTGCATATCTATGCCCTCTTCCAGCGTTACTTCCTTGGCGTGTACCTTGAGGATGGCCTCCCGTCCGTGGAGGTCCGGCCTGTCCACAACCACTTGCCGGTCAAATCTGCCCGGACGCAAGAGGGCAGAGTCGAGCATCTCAGGACGGTTGGTTGCGCCCATGATAATCACACCCTTGTTTGAGTCAAACCCATCCATCTCGACCAACAACTGATTAAGCGTTTGTTCCCGTTCGTCATGTCCGCCCATAGGGTTGGCGCCTCTGGATTTGCCGAGCGCGTCAAGCTCATCAATGAAGATGATGCACGGCGCCTTCAGGTCTGCCTGCGCAAACAAATCCCTCACGCGCGCAGCGCCCACGCCGACAAACATCTCCACAAACTCGGACCCGCTCATGTTGAAGAACGGCACCCCTGCCTCGCCCGCCACGGCCTTTGCCAGGAGCGTCTTTCCCGTCCCCGGAGCGCCGACCAGTAAAACGCCCTTGGGTATCTTTCCACCTAATGCGCGGAATTTTTCGGGTGTCTTTAAAAACTCAATAATCTCCTGGAGTTCCCCCTTGGCCTCATCGATCCCGGCCACGTCGTCAAAGGTTACGTTCAAGTCCTCCTGGGCATAGAGCCGCCCCTTGCTTTTGCCGAAGGTCATAATACTGCCGGCGGGGCCAAAGCGCTTGAACACGAACCGCCAAACCACAAAAAGGATCAGCAACGGCAATACCCATGAGAAAAAAAACGTTTTAAACCATGGGCTTTCATAGTTCCCCTCGTATTTCACGCCGACAAACTCCAGCTCTTTAACGAGATCGGGGTCTTCCACGCGGGCGGTGATAAAAACGACTGGCTTCGTCGTCCCCTTTTCCATCTCGCGCAGTCTGCCGCGGATCATGGTGTTGGTAATATGGCATTCCAGGACGTCTCCATCCCGCACTAATTTTTTAAACTCACTGTACGAAATGTCTCTTATGCCGGGATTCATCAAATACATCTGCAGGAAGATGAAGAAGGTAAAGACAATGATGATATGCCAGGCCGAGAATTTTTTTGGCATTTTGAACTGCATCTTTTTGAAATTTTCGAACATGTATACTCCTCTAATTGGTTACGTAGGGTAATTAAACGGCTTCACATTCCCAAAATATCTCCGGTGTGTGCCGGATGCTGACGGCAACCGGCAATTGACAACGGTGTGTATGCGCCCGGATGCCGGCGGAAATTGGCTTCTACCAAAAACCACTTACATAAAATCAAGCCGGGAACGCTTTTTACCACCCATCGATAATTAGGTTCAAACTATTCTACCAGAAATTGGTAATGGAAACTACTTTTACCAATAAAATCAATTTACCGTTACGTGTCGTTTTTCAATCGGTTACGACATCGAAAATTCTTTGGAAACGAGCGTTGGGGGGGGCAGCCAACCGTATCATTTATGGACGAGGCGTCTCAAATATTTCCCATGAGTATGCTTAGTGACTCTATACCGTACCCTTCCTGAATTGAGAAATATTCATTTCCCGGTATCTTTCTCCGTTTCGACCGTGTTCTCCACGCCTTTGTGCGTCAACGGTTATCCGTGTATCAAGGTGCGCCACCCTCAAATCCTTGTAACGTCTCACCGTATCCCCAATTTATCTATCTTATACTTTAACCTCCGTTTTGTTGTTTTTAGAAATTGTGCAGCCTTGGCGTACACACCACCCGCTTTTTGCAGTGCATTTTCTATGATTTCTTTTTCTATGGAAGAAACCGTTTCGTCCATAGACGAGGTTTCCAATAATTTCATGACATTAAGCGATTGGAGTGGGGTGACGTGGTTATTAGACCTCCTGATTTCTTCGGGAAGATGCTCATAAAGCATGGTCTTTTGGTCGCCGTACAGGGTGAGGATTCTTTCGATCACGTTTTTCAACTCTCTGATATTTCCCGGCCAGTGGTATTTTCCCAGTGATTCCATGGCGTCGGGGTGTATTTTTTTCATCTTAGAGTGGCATTCTTTCTGGTATTTCAAAATGAAGTAATTCACCAGATGTAGAAGGTCTTCCCGCCTGTTTCGTAAAGGGGGGAGGTGTATCGGCACCACGTGTATTCGGTAAAAGAGGTCGGCGCGAAACGTGCCTTTGGCAATGGCCGTTTTCAGGTTTATATTTGTTGCGGCTATTATCCGGACATCGACGTTTACGGTCTTTACGCCGCCTACCCGCAAAAATTCATATTCCTGCAATACCCGTAAAAGTTTAGCCTGATTGGGTAGTCCCATCTCGCTGATTTCATCTAAAAAGATCGTGCCGCTGTGCGCTTGCTCGAAACGGCCTATTTTTTTATCGGTTGCATTGGTAAACGATCCCTTTTCGTGTCCAAACAATTCACTCTCAAGCAAGGTATCCGAAAGGTTTGGGCAACTTACCACAATAAAGGGATGGGTATTCCTTTGGCTTTTCGCATGTATTGCCCTGGCAACAAGCTCCTTCCCCGTGCCGCTTTCGCCGGTAATCAGTATGGGCAGATTTCCCCTTGCGGCCCTGATGATGGTGCTGAATACGTCCTGCATGGCCGGGCACTGGCCGATAATGTTATTAAACTCGATATTCAATTCCAGCTCTGATTCCGAGCAGACGCTTACCATTTCACGGCGCATCTCTTTTGAGCTAAATAATCTATCAACCGTTGGTTGAATATCCTCAACAACCAGCGGCTTGATAATGTAATCATCCGCCCCCATCTTTATGGCCTCAAAGGCATCGTTAATGTTCTTTATGGTGGTAATTATGATGGTATTAACGTTGGTATAGGCATTTCTTATGTCTTTGAGTACCTCTAACCCCGTTGTGGCCATGTCAAGCATTACCACGTCAATACTTTCATGCTGAAGGATTTCCATCGCCACGTCTCCGCTTACGGCAGCAAGGACGCGGTAACTAGCGCCAAATATTACCCGAAATGATTCGTGCATTTCGGTTTCTTTGTCAATAATCAGAACGGTTCGCATAGATATCCGATGGCTTGAAATGGTTTACCAGAAATTTAAAATGTATCGGTTAATAATGAGTATTTGTCTTGCAATATTTTTGTAATAGCGCCTGGAATAGCCTTGCCTATGGGTTTACCGTCAATTTTTGACACCGGCATAACTTCCATGAGCGAGTTGGTTATAAATATCTCTTCCGCAGCCAAAACCCTTTCCATTCCAAACGCCTCTTCCGAGACGCGGATACCACTTTCTTTGCACAGCCGAAGGATGATTTTTCGGGTGATGCCGGGAAGTATATTGGTTTTCAGGGACGGGGTAATTACGGCGTTTTTCTCAACGATAAAGACGTTGCTGACTGCGCATTCAACCACCTGATTATTCGTGTTCAGGATAATCGCGTCATGGTATCCGTGGTCGATAGCCTCTTTTTTGACAAGGTAGTTGGTCATGAAATTCAGCGTTTTGTGGCCGGAGATAGGGCAGGTATCGCTTCTCCGGAACGATGACGTCTTGAGCGACAACCCCGTGGTGTGCCATGCGGGTGGATAAGCGGTAAGCGGTTTTGCACAGACCACAAAAGTGGGATTGTATGGGTGATGGGGAATTAAGCCGTGAGAGGTTGATCCGCGGGACAGTGTCATTCTTATGTAGGCGTCATTCAGTCCATTTTGTGTAATAAGTTGATCGATAATGTGCCTGATCTGTTGTAAGGTATGATGGAAAGGGATATCAAAATATTTTGAGGAACCGGAGAGCCGGTCAACGTGATCTTCGAGGCAAAAGGGGTTTTTACGGTAGGTACGCAACGTTTCAAAAAGCCCGTCTCCGTAAAGAAAACCCCGATCCATAGCGCTGATGAGTCCTTCCGTTTCCTTAATAATCTTGTCGTTTAAGAAAATTGTGTAGGACATGGCCGTAAGTGGTTCCAGGGGATAGCGATTAAGTTAGGCCTTCAGTGACTTTTTCCATGTAGAGCGAAGAGCCTCTTCGCTCTACAACAGGCCCGAAGGGCAGAAAGTATATAGCCAGGGGTGAAGTTAAAGAAATAATATAACAAGCCCCAAAGGGGGCCGTGGAAAACTAGCAAAAAAAGTTATTATAGCACTATACTACAGTAATGTTATACCACCGTGACTGATGGAAAGCAAGTGATACTGCTAAAAGCATCCACCAAAGACAATAGCACCGCAAAGGGTGCACAGAAAAAGGAAATGGAAAAGTAAATGGTGGGTACGGCGATACAAAATAATCGCCTTAATCCATCGGACTCCGCATAAAAAAATGAAACGGTTCCCCATCTCTTTTCCTATCCGAACACCTTCCAAACAAAGAAGGCAATGATAGACAGGCCGATGACAATCTTTAACAGCGAACCGCCAAGGAACCCTATAAAATTTCCCAACCCGGACTTTAATGCGCCTTTATAGCTTTGGCCGCCGACAACCTCAAAGACAATGGTACCGATAGCGGGTCCAAGTATCAAACCAACGGGACCGCCCAGGTACAGCCCAACTCCCGTGCCTATGATTGACCCGAAGATACCCCACCGCGTAGCGCCAAACTTCTTTGCGCCATAGATGTTTGCCAGATTTTCGAGGGCGATAGAGGCGATGGTTACTACGGCTAGTATGGCAAGCGTTAGCCAGGTAATCTTCTCAAAGTGGGTAAAGAGACCATAGAAAAACGCTCCCAGCCAGATGAGTGGAATGCTCGGTATGATGGGGACAATGATACCGGCCAGGCCTGTCATCATTATGATGAGTGAAATAATAAATACCATAATTTCCCACATTCCCATAGTGTGCGTCTCCTTCGCCAAAACGCCCCGGTAACAGCGCCGCCGTCCGGTTTGAGACGATTATGCATGAATTAAAATGAAATTCCTGATATAATGTGTTTGTATCGTTGTTGTATATAACAAAATCAGTAACTACTCAGGTTAGGTAGGCTGAAGGCTGTAAATTATCCAGAAAGGCATGAATCAAGCCATTCAAGACCTTCAGTCTATCGTAATACTTTAGTTTTTTGAAAAATAACCCCGGAGGGGTGAAATATTAATAGCTAAAACACCAAACACGATAATAAAGCTCCAGAGGAGCGATATATTGTTTACGCGCCTTCTATGCCGCTCCTCTGGAGCTTAACATTGATGTAGATTCTTTTTCTATTAATATACCGCGGAGCTTTTCAGGGTTTTTTCAAAAAACTAAATTGTTACAGTCTATCTACCTAAGTAGTTACAACAAATTACCCGATAATGAGGAAATGAGCATGATGTGGTCTGTTTTGGGAACAATTGCTGCAATCTGTACAACGGTGGGTTTTTTACCGCAGCTTATTCGAGGCATAAAAACAAAGGAATTAAATGACGTTTCTCCGGCAATGCTTACCCTCATGTTAGTAGGATGCAGCTTGTGGCTGGCTTACGGAATTCATTTACAAGACCTTATCATTGCCCTGGCAAACGGCCTTACCCTCCTACTAGTTGTCGCTATTCTTACCTTACGGTTTTTGTATAAAACAACAAATGCAAAGGGTGTGGCAAGGAATTAAGGTGGATATCTACGCGCTTGACAGACATCTCACTTGTACCTTTCCAACCCGTAAAACCAGCATAAATAACATTTCCTATCCGGTTAAGGTAAAGACGGAAATTTCGGGGCGCGCCAGAAACCTCATGGGGTAGGTGGAAGTTCCTATGCCCTTGTTTACATACAATGTTGTCTTCTCCACATGGAACAGCCCTGCTATATAAGGGGTATCAAATTGTGGAAACATAACAGTTGGTTTGACAAACGGAATGTATATCTGTCCTCCGTGAGTGTGGCCCGCCATGACAAAATCAACATTTCCGTGCTTAATCCCGGTAACTATATCTGGATTATGGGACAGCATGATTGTCGATTCGCCATTAACGCCGCGAAGGGTTTTATCAACGTCTGCCGCTCCCAACCATAAATCATCAACCCCTGCAATGAGGATATAATCATTTTTCCGATAGAGCGGTACCAGTTCATTGATTAACAACCGGATGCCACTTTTGGATAAGGCATAAAGGGTTAGTTCCTTGTTGTCGTGATTTCCCGGCACGGCAAAAACGCCTTCATTTGCTTTCAGGTGTGACAGTTCTTCTGCAAGGGCCGGGAGATAGGTGTCGGATTCGTAAATAAAGTCTCCCGTTAATGCAATGATATCGGGCGAGAGGGCATTTACCTGGCGTACACACTTCCTGATAAATTCGGCGGGGACGTATTTGCAGTGGTGGATGTCGGATAATTGGACAATGGTAAATCCTTCAAATCGCTTCGGCAGGGTGTTTATTTTTATATGGATATGATTTACATCAACCCACCGCGGCTCAATTAACCGGCTATAGCCGCCAATCGCTGTTGGTCCAACTCCGCAACCAAGAGCGCCAAGGAGAAACGTACGCCTGGAAATCATACTATTGCTTTACCTCTACACGGATTTATCCGCGCCAATCCAAAACCCGCTTAAATAAAAGGAAAAATCATAATATCAACCGGGGACGGTTGACCTACCGGAGATTTTCTTGCGTCACCATTCCGACTCGTTCGGGTTATACATTACCGCTTCAGACCGCAAGGCGTAATGCAATCGACACAGATACCCTCTTCCCACTCATCACGTACAAATGGTAGCCAGTCGTCCGGAGAATTGCGGCAGGATAGGCATATCCCCAGGTCGCAAAGCCCGCCAACGATATCGTTGGAATCCTTTATTGCCGCGCCACAACAGGCGCACTGCCACGTAATCATATCGCTGCTTATATGGCCGCCCACATCACACATCACCCTGCTCCTTTTTCTTAAGCCTTATCTTTTTTTTCTGCTTTCATTCACAAAATATTGCAGCACATCCGTCTCGGTAATCAGGCCGATCAATTTGGTTTTTTCTTGTACAACCGGCAGTCCGCCAACCTTTTTGTCGATCATAATCTGGGCGGCGTCTTCCATTGTTGCATCCGGCGAGATGGTGACTACATTTTTCGTCATTACCTCGGAAACCCGAATGGAATCAAGAAACTCTTTATTTTCTTTCCAATTTGTTAGGATGGATGTCAGCGATGCGCGATAGAGGTCTCTTTGTGTCAAGATGCCCACAAGGGCGTCCCCCTTAACAACCGGCAGGTGTCTGATCCTTCCCAAATACATGATATCATTGGCAAACCCGAGTTTTACGTCAGCATTCAGCGTTACAAGCTGTGTCTTCATCACTTCTTTTACTAGCATCGTTCTCCTCCATTTCTATAGCATTTTTCAACTGCGTTTCCCATTCTTCACCGTAGTGGTTCTGAAGGTTCTTTTGTATCTTTTCTTCCCAACAACAGTACGCCTGCCGTATGGTTGTAATTGGTTCATGGTCTTCTGACAGATACAGGACGTTTTTTGTCTTTTTAGGGATGGGAATCAGGATATAGTCCAATTCCTTTTTACCCACAGCTATAGTGGCTTTGCGAACGCCTGTTATCCTCAGTAACGTCTCACGGGCAGAAAGAGCTGTTTCGCCCGGAAAAACGCTCAGGAACGCCTTCGCCTGGTCTTGGATTGCATAAAAAGCCTGCCACTCCCTTTTGTATACCAGCTTCTGGTAAGTGCTGCCTGCGGTATATTCATTGAATAAACATGGCCCGCTAATCTTGTAGTCCGGCGATTCTCCCGCAATGTCAGGATACCCCATGCATTGGTAAGGACGCCTCTTATAAATACCGCAACGCAGATCCATGGTCAGACTTGTATTTGCGGTGTTTGTCGAGCCGAGAAAATTCAAAAACTTACACGAATTATATATCTCGTCTTTACGCCCTTTACTGGTTACCAGCAATTTGACGTATAGTGAACCCGTTCCCCTTTTCCAAAAATACCGGAGAAAGCCGACGTGACCGTTATCTGCTGGTACGACACAGGTAAAGCAACACATGCCGTCAGAACACATACTTTCTGCAAAGGCAATAGCGCCGCCACTTTTATTTATATCACAATCAATAGCCATTATTCACGATGCATGATACACGATACTTACGTGCATCATGTATCAAATCCTGATAACCTTCTCTTCTATCAATCGAGCAACGAGCTTAAATCCCTCGCTTGATTCGTCAGTGTTGGGAATTCGTTTAATAATAGACCTGGCGCTTTCCTGAAGGCCTTTCACGTCGGTTACACCGTTAATATTGGTAATCAATATCCTGCCCAGCTCCTTAGAATAAGCGCCTACAAAATCATAAACACCGCCGATAATCGTCAATTTATTCGCTTTTACCCTATCGCCGTAATATTTTAATGCCTTTTCAATTTGATAATCCACGTTAACCTGGCCAAGATAGGCAAGTTCTCTTGATTCATCTCCAAGCTTGCTTAAGTGCGGTATCCCTCTTTCGATGGGGATCATGAGCGGAAGCATTTCGGCCTTTATCTCCGGGGTAATTACGGAATGATCTGCCCTCAAAAGGTCGCTGTAGAAGGATTTGGTCATTGCAACAATCTCTTTTGACCTCGTGACACAGGCATGGGTGGCAAACTTCACCGCACCGCAGTTGGTGTGTCCCAGGACGAGCATTAGGGGCGTGCCAAGTACAAGAATGGAATATTCGATGGAACCCCTGTTGATGGCCACCTGATTACCTGCATTTCTAATAATGAACACCTTATTAAAAATATCCATTCCCAGGATTTCTCCCTGTACGCGGGAATCGGAGCAGGTTACCAGGGTAATGTAAGGAGTTTGATGTTTTGCATAAGCAAAAAACTTCGTGGCATCCCTACTTTTCACAAAGGCCTCGTTATGGACTAACAGGTGGCGAAAAATATTTCCAAGTTCCATATTTCCTCCCATTTATTGATTAAACCAGATTAAATTCATTGATAAAACGCCAAACTTTCGTGCCTGATTTGTGAGCGATGAAGCTTATTTGCAAAAACCAACACACCAACCATCCTTGTTTACAAACGTTTTGTCGTCATTCTGGGATACCGGCTTCAGTGATTACCACACTTCTTTCCGTTATGTGGTTTCAAAGTATTTTTTATGCTCCCAATCCGTTACCTGTATCCTGTATTCATCCCACTCCGCTATTTTGGAGTGGAGGTAAATCTGGTAGGTATGAGAACCCAAAGCCCGTTCCACCAGCTTGCTCTTTTCCATCTCAGCGATGGCCTCCCCTAAGGAACCGGGAAGTGTGGCGATGTTGCGGTATGCCAATTCGTCTTTATTGAACTCGTACACGTTTTCTTCGACGGGATTTGGGGTCGCCATGTTATTTTTAATGCCATCAAGCCCTGCTTCCAGCATAACGGCTAGCGCAAGGTATGGGTTGTTGCTTGGGTCGGGGCATCGCAATTCAGCGCGCGTCCCTTGCTCCCTGCCGGGAGAAAATCGGGGGATACGGATAAGGGCAGACCGGTTCTTTTGCCCCCAGCATATATACACCGGCGCCTCATAACCCGGCACCAGTCTTTTGTAGGAATTAACCGTAGGAGATAATACGGCACTCATTGCGCGGATGTGATGCAGTTGTCCTGCAATAAACTGCCTTGCTACCTTACTAAGTTTGTACTCGTCACTTGGGTCAAAGAAGATATTTTTCCGTGTATTAATATCAAAGAAGCTCTGGTGGCAGTGCATTCCGCTTCCGCATATCCCAAAGATAGGCTTCGGCATAAAGGTGGCGTATAAATCGTGCTTATGCGCAATAGATTTTACCACCTGCTTAAACGTCAGGGCATTTTCGGCTGTTCTTAATGCCTCGGCATATTTGAAGTCAATCTCGTGCTGGCCGGGAGCTACCTCGTGGTGGCTCATTTCCACGCTCAGCCCCATCTTTTCCAAAGTAAAAATAATGTCCCTTCTGACGTTTCCCGCCAGGTCTCTTGGTGAAAAGTCGAAATAACTTCCTACGTCGTGCGGCGTAGGCACTATCTGCCCGTCACTCTTTGGCTTGAACAGGAAGAATTCCAATTCCGGCCCTACGTTGTATTCGTAGTTCAACGCCTGCGCATTTTTAAGCGCCCTTTTCAGGATGTAGCGGGGGTCGCCCTCAAAGGGAGACCCGTCAGGCATGTGGACGTCGCAAAAAAGCCTGGCCGTATGGACTTCCGTTTCCCAGGGAAGCAAAGCGTAGGTGCTTATGTCGGGCTTTAGGTACATGTCGCTTTCGCAAATCCTTGTAAACCCCTCAATCGAAGAGCCGTCAAACCAAATCCCCTTTTCGATAGACTCCGGGAACCGCTCCGCCGGTATGGTAACGGCCTTAATATTTCCGTTAATATCGGTAAACTGCAATTGGACAAACTGTACGTCATCCTCCTTTGCCCGATTGATAATTGACAAGTCCGTGTGCTCTGTGGTCATGTATTCGCCTTTCTTTAAGTTGTCCTTAAACCGCGACAAATGCCGTTCTTAAATGATACTATTTGTATAGTACGCCCTCTAAAAAGATTATTAATTTTAATCGTAACCGTGTAAAAATACAAGCAATTTATAACGGTGTCTTCTAAGTTTTGAGTGGGTAAACGATTAAGGTGTGATTTTTTTCCGGAATTTTCCAAAAGACTAAATTGTTACGGATGCTGCAGGATTATACCTAAATCCTGCAAACAAGGCGAAGCCTTGTTGCAAGAATAGGCGAAAAAGGGTAGAATCTTCAAGGGATTTGAGACTTGATAACCGGATAAAGGAG
>JACVXV010000280.1 GCA_015661205.1 Candidatus Brocadiaceae bacterium | reverse complement strand
TGAAAACACTGACGAGGGTAAGCGTAAAGGCATCAAGTGGTGCGGGAAAAAACAAGGAATATCTGGTGAGGCGTTACGTGGAATGGTCGAGGAATTTGAGTGAAAAGATAGACGCGAGCCTGCTAGCCATCTACGAAAGGGTTTTTACAAGAAAGAGAATAAAGAATCGCTGAGCTTGTATATACCAGCGGTGATTATGTCCAAGAAGGGCAAGAAGAACAAGGCGGAACAGGAAGAGGAGTCGAGTAAGACGTTTAAGAAGCTAAGGCACAAGCACTCGGCGGTAGAATCGGATATCAATCGTTTGGAGCATCACGGCTTGGATAGGTGTCTGGATAAAGGGTTGCATGGCTTTAAAAGATATTGTTCCTTGGGCGTGTTAGCAGCAAATTTGCACAAGCTGGGAAACGTGCTTCTGGAGAAGGCACGGAAACAGAGTGAAAAGCTACGAAAAGCTGCCTAAGTAAACAGAAAACACCAAGAAAAACAGCCCCCCGGGGAGATGGTACGCCCAGACAAGGCTAAAATAAAAGGGAAAATAAGGGAAACGTGTAAAAACCCTGTATTTTAAGCAAAAACCCAACCTCGAATTTCAAAATGGCCTCTTGGTAAGAAAAAAATCATCCCCGCACTTTTGTAAAAAGTGCGTTTTCGTTCAGACACGAGCTATTAATATTTCACCCCTCCGGGGTGTTTTTTTACTAAAACGTTACAAACATAATTATGGATTCTGCGAAGATAACCTTTTATCCATCAAAAATTACCAGTACCGTGCCTACAGGCATTACGGTTCTGGATGCAGCACGCAGGCTGAGTGTTAACCTGGAAAGTCCCTGCGGCGGCAACGGGAAGTGCGGCAAGGATATGGTACAGATAAGGGTGAATAATACGCTCAACACGGTGCTTGCCTGCAAAACGACCGTAGAAACCGATCTTGAGATCATTGTCCCCGCTCATGAAAAACAGGTCGGCTTGAAGATCGTCGAAAGTTTTTATGGCGAAAACGAAGGCACGCGTAAGCTTAATCCTTCGGTGGGGAAAGAGGTGGTGCGTGACGGGCGAGGGCTTTGCTCCACAAACGTGTATTTACTTGATACGTTCTCATTTGCCGAGGAGGGCGACACCAGCGGTTCATCCTACGGCGTAGCCCTGGATATCGGCACGACAACCCTGGTGGCGTCACTGGTTAGCCTTAATACCGGCGAGGCGCTGGGCAGTTCGTCAATCCTTAATCCGCTTGTCCATTATGGACACGACGTCATGTCGCGGATAAAATACTCGGTTGTTCAAAAGGACGGACTTTTCAGGATGCACAGGGAACTCATCTCTGCCGTGAATCTCCTGATCGGACTCTTATGCTCCGATAGAGGTGTGAGCCCCGAACATGTTTATCACGTTGTCTGCGCAGGCAACACCACGATGCAGCATATATTTCTAAACAAAGAAATCAAAGGCATAGGGGAATATCCGTATAGGGCGGAAACACTTGATGTGGTTACGATACCGGCGAAAGACCTTGCCCTCAACGCTTCACAACGCGCGATAGCTACGGCATTTCCCTCCATCTCGGCATATATCGGCGGCGACATCGTTTCCGGCCTGCTGGCAATTCGCCCTGGGTCCTGCAAATCACCGGCTATCTTTCTCGATATAGGCACGAATGGCGAGGTGGTTCTTTTTATGGAAGACAAGATGGTAGCCACCTCCACCGCGGCAGGGCCGTGTTTTGAAGGAATGACGATAAGCTCCGGCATGAGGGCAGGCGAAGGCGCAATTGAACACGCCGTTTTTGAGGACGAATTGACCCTGGAAGTAATAGGAGACACCCAGCCACGGGGTATCTGCGGAAGCGGACTGCTGGATATTATTGCAGAACTCCTGCGGGTTGGCCTGATTAATGCAAGGGGACGGCTTACCGGCAAGGAAGGCAACGGCGTTTCTGGGAAATATTTTACCTATTTGTTTGAGAAAGACAAGAAGCGGTATTTCCGGCTGGCGGACAACGTATCTATTTCCCAGGAAGACATACGCCAGGTGCAACTGGCAAAGGCAGCCATCAGGGCAGGCGTGGAGACATTACTGACCACTTGCGGTATTAGCCCGGACGAACTGAAGACGGTCATTATTGCCGGCGCGTTTGGCTATCACCTGAAGGAGCAAAGTCTCTTCCGGACAGGATTTTTACCGGCAACAAAAAATGCAAAGCTGCTATACGTGGGAAATTCAAGCCTCGAAGGCGCCGTGAGGATGCTTTTGGACAAGGCGTTAATAGATGAATCGGTTCACATAGCCAGAAGCGCCCAGGTCGTAGAGTTGTCCCAAAATTCGGATTTTGAAAGCACCTTTGTCCGGGAGATGCATTTCACATAGGGTCTTTCCATAAAAAAGGAGTAGTTCAGCGCACAGAACTCAAAGAAACCGCAAAGAACGCAGCGAAAGCAGCGAAACAAGTTGTAGTATTCTTCATTAGTTGTTACTATAAAATATTATAATCAACACGCAATTTCCCATTTTCTTAACGATACTCCGGGAAAATCCATACCGAAATGCCTTGATAAACAGATATCCCCAATCACATTTGAGACACCCACGATGGGCGGAAGAAGGAGGGTAATTCACTAGTGTCCAATCATAAGTTGAACAAGGGCAGTTGTTTATAGAAAGCGCATGGTTCATCTTTGTATTCAGAATTCGTAAGTGTTTGCAGGATGGGT
>JACVXV010000026.1 GCA_015661205.1 Candidatus Brocadiaceae bacterium | reverse complement strand
GTAGAGGCGAATATGAGGGTGGGTGGAAAGGGTTACGAGTTGGTGGTCCAAGGCACCGGCGGCCCGAATCCCAAAGCCGAGTACCGCTGGGAATACATCCCCTGGGACACACCGGACAAGTTCCTGAACAGCATGGCGGCGTTTCCCTACGAACTCCAGGAAATGGTGGACGTAAAGATGTGGAACACCATCAAGAGCGCCCGCAAGATCCATGTCACCGATCCGGAAGGAACCGACATCACGTGGAACTGGGACCCCAAGTTTGAGGGGATGCTGCACGAGAACTGGCCTGGCTACGAGATACTCAAACAGGGGCACATCAGTCCGATGCCGCTGTTTATGAGCCCCGCGGAGGCCAATGCCAACGGCAAGATCGCGGGCGGAATTAATCATGCCGGGACCTTTCCTCACCTGTCTCTGACGATTGCAAAGAATGAGATCGTTAAGGTCGAAGGGGGCGGAGAATTCGGCAAACGCTGGCAGGAGGTCTTGGACGACTGCAAAGCGCAGAAGATTCATTACCCCGGATTTCCGGACATCGGCTGCGGCTGGTTCGAAGAAGCAGCCATCGGCACCGACCCCTGGAGAACGCGCGACCTGGCGGCAGAGATTCGCAACCGCTACGTGTGGGAACGGGGCCGCTCCGGCGTCATCCACTGGGGCCTGGGCGTGAGCCAGAACTTTGAGTACCACCCAGCGGTCCAGGCGTGGTATCGGGAAAACGCCAGTAAGGTAAAGCTCACCGGAAAGAAGATGGCTGAAAAGGTACATTATTACGTAACCGGATTCCAGGGTGGTCTCAGGAAACGCATGGTCGGTAAAACCCTTGAAACTGCGCCTGAAAAGGTGTTTAACCGTTCGGTAAAGCGTATGTTACCCAGATCAAAGTTAGGAAAGGCCATGATATCAAAATTAAAAATATATGCAGGCGCAGAGCATCCGCATCAGGCGCAACAACCTAAAGAATTAACTATTCGCAACTAATAAAAGGAGTTAAAAGTGACAGAAGAACAGGTTATTTGGGGTACAGGAAGGCGTAAGACATCGGTCGCACGGGTAAGAATCAAAAAAGGCGTGGGAAAGATAACGGTAAATGACAAGGATTTGGATGCGTACTTTGCCATCGATCGCGAGAGGGGCATTGTGCGGTCGCCGTTGAAATCCACGAAAACACAGGGTGATTTTGACGTGCTGGCAAACGTCAGAGGCGGCGGGTTAACGGGTCAGGCTGGCGCGATATCACTGGGCATTGCACGCGCTTTGACGAAGTCGAACATCGCCCATGTCGAATGCCTGCGTGAAGGTGGTTTCTTAACGAGAGACAGCAGGATGAAGGAACGAAAGAAATACGGCCAAAAGGGCGCCCGAAAGAGCTTCCAGTGGACGAAGCGTTAAACTTGTTGTTCTGTTTTCGTATCCTCCATTAATGAGCAAATCAGTCGAATGCGGTTTTTACCGTGCAGACTACAATTAAGCATAAGCAAAGAAGCCACCCGTAAAGCAGGTGGCTTCTTTGCTTTTAGGCACTTAGCGGATTCTAATTTACCGGTAAAGGTAGAACGAAATATTGTTAGAATAATTTGGATTTCAAATATATCACGCCTACGGCATTTATGTTTGTATACACTTGCTATTTCTACCGATATTTTGTCCCTACGGGACGTTTAAAAAAGCGTAATAGTTTACCGCAGAGAACGCAGAGAAAGAAAGGACAGAAACTACCAGGAACTTATCAATGTTCCAACCATTGTTTAGAATCAAAAACTAAAATCTCTCCAGGGAAAAAAACTGCGTATCACCGTGATGTTTAATCGTGATAAGCCTCCAGTGTCTTGATTATCATTTGTTCAAGAGACAATTCTTTGCTCAGGTATCCATACGCCGCTTTCCCTAAACAGACCCGCTCTTCAGGGTGGTCGTAGAGCCAAACAAGTCCTTTCGTCAAGGCCTTAGCGTCTGCAGGCGGCACGATTACGGCTGTTTTTCCATCATACAACAGCTTTGCCAGGTCTCCAACCTTTGTCACCAGGAACGGAAGGCGGTACACGCACGCCTCCAACAAGGCGTAAGGCAGACCCTCCGATAGGGAAGACATACAAAAAATGTCGCCAATCGCCAAATATTTTTTAACCTCTTTTTGGAAACCGGCAAAGTGAACGTACTTTTCAAGCTGTAATCGCCTTACCTGTGTTTCGAGTTTATTGCGCTCTTGCCCCTCTCCAACAAAAAGGCAACGAATCTGCGGGCGTTCCTGTACGGCAGAAGCCAATGCGTCCAGTAAGTAATCATACCCTTTTACCACCTCAAGCCGCCCCACAACCAGCACCACAAAGCAATCTTTTCCCCAACCCAGTGATTGGCGAAATGAGGGATCACTATTTTGAATGGGCTGTTCGTCCCACCGAACGCTGTTATGTACGAGGGCAATGCGGTCCGCCTTAATGCCGATATCCAGCAAATATTCCTTCACCGATTCTGAAACGGCAATCATCCTTCCACCCATCTTATTGGCAGCAAAGCGCAGCATCGTTTCGTACAGCCACCCTTTAAAACTATTTTTATACCGACCATAAGAACTATGAACGGTAACCACCACGTTAGGAATACGAGTCAACAACGCCGCAGCCATTCCCCAAAACATGGATTGGATGGTCTGCATGTCGATGGTTTTATAGCCATTACGGCGAATCGTACGAACAAGCGCCAAAAGAAGCCTTGGGTCGAAACGATTGTACGCGAAAGGCACGACATACAAATGGTTTTCGGTAAGTTTTTTATGCAAGGGCGAGTTTGCAATAACTCCGACTGAGTATGCGTGCTTATTATGCAGCGCGGAGGCGAAATTAACAACACGCACTTCAGCGCCGCCATGCTGTTTTGCCAGGGTGAAGACGAGGATCGGTGAAATGTTTTCTGAAATCTCCATGAAATTACCCCTTCTCCCCTTCCTTCACCTCCCCGGAAAGCCGCAATGCCACCTGGGAAAGGGTAAGGGACAACAAGAAATACTTATGCTGGATATCACTCAAAAAAAATAAGTTGCACAACAAGGAAATCAAAGATATTTGGTAAGTCCTTATCATTTCAGCCATTTTTACGTTTGCAGATAACATAAATTTATTATAAGCAGTTTGATAACTTTTATAGGCCATTCCTATAATGGCTAAAAAGAAACCCAGACCCACTATTCCACTACCGACAACGTGTTCAACGTACGTATTGTGGGCATAGCGCCTCATGGTAATCTCATCTTCAACGTCTTTACTTTGAAACATGCGCGCATAATCCGTTGTTTTGAAAATGTCTCGAAAGGTACCTGTACCTGAACCGACAACGGGATGTTCTTTTACGGCGACTTTCGCTACGGTAAGATATGATTGTCTCCTCTTAATTGCTTTGTCTTCTTTACTTGTTACGCTCTTCAACCTATCCCAATAGTCAGCAGGAGTAGTGTATATCACGGCACAAATGGTTGCTACGGCAACAAATACAGCGAATCCCCAGTGTGTCGGCTTCAGCTTCTTTGCGTGCGTTTTAAGGAGAAGTGCTATGGTAATTAAAAAAACCAATGCACCGGTGCGGGAGAACGTAGACATAATGGCAAGGCCATAAATACCAAGCACCCCGAAAATAAATACTCTTTCCAAAAACCGCTGCGCATTTAGTAACCAGTTGACTGCAATCGGTATGCAAAAAATAACCATCAATGACATAAGATTGGGGTCTATCGAGCCACCGGTCGCGCGGACCTCGGTCTCTTCAGTACTGATATAGCTAAATGCGCCTACCTTAAAAAAGTAACCAACTACCGCCATAGAAGAACTTATCGCAATACTGATAACAAGGGTTTTCGGAAAATAATTGACAAAATCATTTTTCGATAAAAATATCATACCCAAAGCCGTAAAGGTATACCCAATCACCAACAAGAGCACATTTTTAAGCGCGTATTCTGAGAACTCAGACTTTACAGAGGAGATCAGGTTAACAAGGATGAAGCACAAAAGCAACGGCCAAAGCGGGGATTTCAACCGGGAGGTAATACTTTTTTCTAAAACAAATTTGAGCAAAGTCATTACTATAAGGACGGCCGCAATGGCCCATGGCAAACTACCACGAAATGCGCCAAAAGGTATCATAAAAGCAATGGCATAATACCCGATCTGTGGGAATTTACCCATGAAAAGGAGAAAAAAAAGCCCTATAGCCGGGAGGATGGAATAGATATAGTGGGGGGTTGCCAGTAAGCTAACAGAGGCAATAGAAGCAATGACTGCAAGAATCAGCCATGATGAACTGTACCGAGCTGTGCTTGTTGTTGAATTCATTTTCATACCGGTACCTTAATGAGATTGCTCAAACAATCTTATGCAACATGATGCTCTTTCTTAAAAAATACTGATCCAGTATATACGTATTGAACGGAGAAAATGGGGTATAATTTATTATGTATGAATACTTATATTCATTACCATTGAGTTGCGATTCCCTAAAAATTTCTCCATGACACAGCGCGGTTTTCCTTTTTATGCGGTCATTAGCCTTCGCGCTGATATGATCGATTTCTAGCTTAAAAACACTGTCTTCAATGGTGATTTTATCGTTGGTATATATTAAAAACGCCGCTTCATTAATATCTACCAGTTCCGCGTTATTTGAAAACACGAAATTTTCATCGCTCGCTTTCTTTCCAACAGAAACTTTTCCTTCAGTAATCGTAATTCTTTTAAGCTCCCTCTTCTCTTTTTTGTATCTTCTCAATATTCTTCGAGAAATAAAACCATTCCAAATATAGGCAATAGCTTTGGCTGCAATCACGATGTTAATTGAAACAACCGTTTTTAAAACGATGTAGATTTCCCAACTTAGTTTTCGCTTTTTAAGAAGGAAATGATTATCTATTAACGCTCGGATTTTTTTAGGTGTCCCGTGAGGGGTAAAGAGCTGCGAATATCCCACAAGACCAGGTTTTACTAAAAATCGCTTATCATATCCCTCAATGTTTTTACATAGTTGCTCATAAATAATTTCACGTTCAGGACGCGGCCCCAAAAAATCCATGTCACCTTTTAAAATATTATACAACTGAGGCAGTTCATCCAATCGGGAGTCTCTCAGAAACACTCCTGATTTAGTAATCATCCGGTGCTTGTGAGAAAGAAGCTCCGCGCCTATCAGGGACTCGGCATTCGGTATAAGTGTGCGAAATTTGTACATCACAAACGGTTTTTTATTTTGTCCCAACCGTATCCCTTTGTAAAAAAGAGGGCCGCGATCCTGCATTTTAATCATTATGGCGATTATCACAAATGCGGGAACACCAATGATCATCAATATAAACGCAAGTGATGAATTGAACAACCGGCTGATAATGGCAGGTAAGGGAGAATAACCACCTCTAAAATCGTACTTCATTTTATAATGCCGCTCCATAAATAGCATGGTACAAAAAAAAGAACGTTGCCTATACTAGCGAAAGACAACCCCTATTTCAATTGTGAAATGCAAAATATTACCGGAACTCCACCGTAGACCTCAACGTCACGAGGCTTTTTAAAGGTATGGTCAAAGTGCTCAAGGGTGAAGGCAATGCCACAACCCAGGATAAAACCAACCAAGAGACCGAAGGGTATAATTTTTCCCGACTGTGGAAATATCGGACCATTCGACGGAAACGCCCGATTTACAATACTCACGTACCGATACTTCGTCATAGATCCCATATCACGATTCATCCGGGCCTGTTCTTTTCTCTTCTCGAAGGTTTCGTAGGAAACTTTTAAAAAGTTTACCTCACGGGTCAGCCTCTGGACGTAAAAATCCAGCTCCTGCAGGTTGACATTTTTTTCATCTACCGTTTCAAGCCTTCCCTCAATATCTGCAATATTTCTCAACATTGCCTTGTATTGGCTGACCTGGTTATCTTTGTATGCCTCGACTTCCGATTTAAGCGCCCTGGATAAGTCGTTCACTTCCCCCCTTAACTCCCTCGCGTTTTCGCTGTTTGGTCTGTAGACCCTTAAGGTATCTCGCCAGTCACCGTAAACCTTTTGCAAGGCAACCCCAAAATTATTCAAAGACAGATTATTCTCTATAAATGAAAAATATTCAATGTCCGGGGAAGCAAGGGTTTTTTCAAGATATTCAATGGACGCCTTTTTGTCAATCGTACTGCTTTTTAATTGATTCAGGGTGCGTTCCAAATCTCCCTTCAACAGGAGATTATTGGTTATTTCTTTTTGCGGATCCGTCGCCCTTTTCTCACGAATCAGATTGAGCAACTCCTCTTCTTTTGCGTCAAGGCTATCTTTAAAACCCTTTGCCTGATCAGTAAAAAAGCCCTCCTCTTCACCCGGGCTAAATATCTCTGACCGATAGGTCATATATTGCTCCAACAATGTATCCAACAAAATAACGGACTTATCCGGATTTTTACCGACATAGGTCACCCCAATAACATTTGATGCGGGTAAAGGGGTTGCTTCCAAATGATTCTTTACCGTGTAAATTTTTTTAGTAAATATCTCATTTCTTTGCTCTGGCGTCAAAGAAGCGGAATCACTTTTGTCCTTTCCTATAAACACCAGTTTATTGTCCTCTAAATACGTTATCGTCTTTCCTATGACGTCGGCAGAAAGCAGTAATTGTATCTCCGAATGTAAATCTTCCTTGGTTACGTCAGTAAACTTAGGAAACGTTAATTCCATTGCCTCGGGAATGCTATCCGGCTTTTTTGTTTTAACTAAAACAGACCCGGTTGCAGAATAGGTTTTAGGCCAGAAAAAGCCGATAAGAGCCGCGCCAACAAGCACCATTAACGTTATCGCTATAATCATCCTTAAGTGAGTAAAAAAGATAATAACAAGCTCTCGTTTATAGTCTTCAGAACGAATCATGGTGAACATTCCCATTATGGGTTAAATAGCACGGATTAATCACTTTGCAGAATTATTTTGATATTTTTGCAAAAACCATTTTTTTACGTCGGATAAACACTAGGTTGGCGCATTTCATTACGCACTGGCAGGCAAGGCGAAAGCCTTGCCCTACGTGACAGTTCCTGAACATGCAGATCATTAGTTTAGACAAGGCGCGGATACATGAAATTCTTCTCCCTTAGCAAGACGAACAACAGGCCACGCCAATGAACGGCCTTGACTACTGTCCGGTTTGTATTATCGTTTGATCTCCATCCTGGTGTGTCGTCGAGTGTACCCGTTCCATGTGTAATTGATAACCAAAACCAATATTTGCGCCCCAGCCGTTAAACATTGCAATACTTTTCAGATCAGTCATAAACTCAGCCATCTTCTTTAAGTTACGCTTTGGCACATATACCATGTCGTCAGGCCGCAAATAAATCATTTTGCCTGCCCTTGCCAGGTACTTTGGCGTCAGGTTCGTGTACACGTCTTCCAAGAGAAGGCGGTTGAGCATCCTTATGCTGCTTTGCTCATCATCGGTTAAACGGGAAAAATCTTTTCCATTACGATAACCGTTTGTTTTTGCAATTAATGCCTGCGTGTCTTTGGAAAAAACGTTGGCGGCTCGTCCCGTTCTACTGCACACCATCTCATAGAAGTTCGGAACTGTTAAGATTGTGTTTAACTTTGAGATTGTATCACGTTCGGAATCCAAACTCAATGGATAATTGTCCGCGTTAATAGCGGCACACAAATCTTCAACCGATAACGGTTCTTTAAAGTCAGACCCTGAAAAATCTAGGCAAGTGTCCGCCGGGGTGAGCATACTTTTTACGTTAACTATTGTGGCAAGTATCTTGTCGTCTCGTTTTCTCATGACGACAACATCGGTTAAATTTGCCCAATAAAACGGTGTTCCGGCAAGGGTTAAAATATGCACGAGAGGGGTGGCCTTTGTAATGTCGTAGGCCCCCGGTTTTGCAACTTCTCCTACCACATAGACGTTAAGAGGTCTGTGTTTTTCCAAGAAAATATCAACGTTCATTCCTGGCATGATCGATTGATACAGTTCCGTCAGCTTGACGTCAATCTCGTTAATCGTTAAGCCTGCGACATTGATATTGCCTACCATGGGAAACGTAACCCATCCATCGGGTCCAACGGTTACCAGCCTGCTCAATCCACGCGGGGCGGTGTGGAGGTCTTGTTTAAATTCAGTGATGTGCTTTTTAAAGTCCGGCACAACAACAAAAAGTGAGGGATTTTTAAATATCTTTGAGTACCGCTTCTTTAAATACTTTTCTAACTCATCAACGGTCTTTTCAACAACATAAACCTCACCGAGGTATGGAAGCGTTATCTTACCGTTAGGCCGGACCATTTGCTCCACGTTTAATTCCGGGGTATGAATAAATCTAACACTAACCAAATGGTCAACTGCTATAGTAAACCTATCCGTCTCGCTCCAGGAAGTAACCTGGTACATGACGTCCAGCAAGTCGCCCGGATATATACGATATTCCTTAAAAGGGTCATACTGATCATCGGTGAAATCAAACAATGCAGACGATGAATCAATGATCTCCCCGCCCGGATACACATGCTCACGCTGAGTTGCACAGCCGGATAAGTTAAAGATACCGGCCCAAAATGCAAAGAGGCAAACCAACGCCTTTAATAAAAAACGGTTTCTATATCTTTCCATAGAGCATCTTCGGTATATAAAGTTTCCTTTTATTCATAACCGCCCCTAAAATGTGCCCCCCGGCCAATTCAACCTTTTCCTTGGCCTGCTGAAACATCTCCCATTTGGTTTGTTCGCATTCTACAACAAACAATATCCCGTCAAAATGCCTTGCAATGATAGGTACGTCGGAAAAACCAAAGACGGAGCAACCATCGAATATTACGTAATTAAATTTTTGCTTAACGGCGTTAAATTTATTACAAAAAAATGCATTCAGTCTCACCACGTCAAGGGTATGGCTTTTTTGGCTCCCATGGGTAATCAGGTTCAAATTATCATGTTCCGTCTTTATCAAGACATCGTTCAAATCCATGTCAGAAGCTATTAAATCAGAGAAACCATACGAGTTGTTAACGTTAAACGACTCGCTTAGTTTTGGGTAATACAGGTTCCCTTCAATCAACAAGACCTTAAAATTAGTCTTGTTGGACAGCGTATACGCCATGCTTATAGCAGAAACGGTTTTTCCTTCCTTAGCCTTACAACTGGTGACGTACATTGTCCTGATTTCCTTGTCCCTTGCACTGCTTAATATATTGCCCTCAATGGAAGCAAGTTCCCGTGCATTCTGTAACATAAGGGATATCATGTCTTGTGACAACTTTCCTACTATGCCCATAAGAAGTTACCTTCTCCTCTATCCGTAATAATTTTCGGCCACAAAACAAAATCAGGATCTTTGAAACAAACCTTCCGTAGCAACTTTTCACCATTCACGCGCGGGGACACGGCGCGCCGTGTCCCTACTACAAACCTTTATTCCTCTTCCAAAACCTTACCCTTGCTGCTTTCTATCGTTACTTTAGAATGTTCCTTTTCTTTCTGCATCCTCACCCTCATTTCCAACTCAAGCTCCCGCTCTTCCCCTTTACTTAGCTTTATGGTACGGTTCGACCTTTTAAAACCTCTTTTCCTTGCAATAAGCAAGTAGGTGTCTTCGCCCAAATCCGCGAACTTAAAGAACCCGTCCGTATCGGAAAAAGAGGTATTTTTCGACTTTGTTTTTAACCCCTTTAGCTTGACGGTGACCGTACCAATAGGATTTCCTCTTATGGAGTCTCTCACGTAACCGTAAATGTAGCTTCTGGTTGTTCCCATGGTAATGGTTCCCAAATCAACGACCTCTCCCTCTTCAAGATTGATGATGATTCTTTGTGTTTGATAATCAATCTTCTCCTGCGTAATGGCGTAATCCCCCGCAGCGAGATTGCTAAATTCAAAAAACCCATCTTCATCTGTCACGGCGTAATCGGAAAATGCCGTTCCCTCTATCTTGATTTTTACACCCTTCGTAACCTCGTCGTCATTTCCACCGACAAGCCCAAAAACAACACCCATTCCACCTGATTTGCCAAGGGAGGGGGGAGGTTCCGTCGCCGTTTTAACCTGGAGTGGAGATGCTTCCGGTTCGGCGGCCTTGTTACCTTTGTTTTCTGCGGGCGCTTTTGATTGGGGAACACCGGTGGTCTTTGCCGACGGTGAAGATACCCCAATCGGCGGCTGTTCGCTCGCTGCATTTTTTTGTTGAGATACGGAAGCAGTCGTCCTGGATTTTGCTTCGTTTGTGCCTTTTGCCGTTGGTGAAGACGCAACCTGCCGTCCCTGTTCACTGCTTGCCGTTATCGTGGTTACAGAAGCCACCGGCGGTTGTTTTTTACCGCCGCTTTCCTGCTCAGGCGCAGGTACCGTAGCGGCGGATTCAACACGGGACTTATCAACGGCCTTATTTTGCACGGACGGCTCAACAGTCTGCTTTTGCGCCTCGTCAGGGGCCGTAGACGAAGAAACGGTGATAATTCGTCCTTCACCGGAAACCGCACTGGAAGATACTATAATCTGCGGCTGTTCATCACCGGCGGTTTTTTGCGATGGTACGGGAGCAGGCGTCTTAGGCTTTGCTTCGTTTGTGCCTTTTACCGTTGGCGTAGTTACCGTCTGCAGGTTCTGTGCAGTTATCGTGGTTGCGGAAGCAGCGACGGCAAATTCCTCAGAAGGTTCATCGGCAGCCTCATCTTCCGTTTCCAGAACAACAGCTTGTGTGTCTTCCCCGCCAGATGACGCTAATGAAGACACGGAAATAATGTTTTCTTTGCCGGCGCTATCTCGTGTATTCACCGCTATCCGGGGCTGTTCTTTCTCTGCGTCTTTTTTCCGGACCACAGCCGTTGAAGTCTCAATAGGCGCCTCCGTCTCCGGCACAGACATATCCAACCAACCTTCCTCACCCATATCGGAATAAACAACCCTCCCAAATGAGGCAAGTTTGGTATAGTCATTTTCAAACGAGGTGTACATCGCGCCGTTTGCATCCGGTGTATTTTTCAGCGTCTGTAACCAATCCTTGATTTCACCAACCCCTTTGTCCGAGTTGACACATGCAAGCGTTTTAAAACCCCGGTTGGAAAAGTGGTGCATGCTCTCATTTCTTAATTTATGATACCAGCAAACGATAATGAGGTCTTTGGGAATGTAATTCCAAGACCCGGTAAGATCGCCGTCAACAAGGTAATAATTATTACGTGCGTTATGATTATCGTCCAGCATATCGGACCAGATAAATACCTCGGCATTCGGATTTATTTCTCGCACGACGCCCATTTGGCGGGTAACACAATCCCCCAGGATTTGCGCCATAGAAAGCCCTCGCTGTTTACACGTCTCACAGGTACCACCGGCGCGAACTTGAGTTACATTAAGAAAGTATTTATTAGGCGCAATTGCCTCATGGATGGCGAGCGCCTGATCATGCCAAAGTTCAAACAATTTCGGTTCAGACATACAGAAGGAAACTTGTGACTCATGCAGGGCAATCCCCTGATAAAAACTTATCAGCAACCGGTCATCATCTTTAATACTGCTATTGGGTACGATTTTAACCAATGGCTCGTCATGGTTAAAACGGAAGTTCATTTTACCATCTACAATTGGCGCAAAGTCGCATGACTCCTCATAAGTAGCTCCGGTTTTTTTGTTGCGTATGGCGACGGGAGTACCAGGGCGCGACAATACGTTGAGGGGGGCGACTTCTTCAATGCTCAGGTCGTCAACCCACAGTTTGCCGCTCACCCAATTAGACAGACCCAGATAGATTTTTACCGTCGAATTATCACAACTGTTGAAACCAAAGGTCATTCTTCGCCAGTCACTGATAGTTTGCATGACGGGATTCAACTCCATTAAAATCCTACTATCCTTTCCATGCACCTGAGGCAGAAAGCTTGTGGGAGGATTAAGACCTTCTGTTTTTACCCAAAAGGTTACTTTATAACTCCTGTAAGGTTTTACACGCACCTCCTGGGCAACATATCCCTTTGTGCCTGCATCCTGCTCTTGTTTTTCAAACCTCAGCGACGCCTTTCCTTCTTTGTGTACGGACTTGTCGGCAAAAATCACCTGCACGGCAACATCCTGTAGTTGGTACAGCTTGATTTGGTCACCCACATAGTCCTCGAAATCACCGTTGGGAAAACGAACAGACTGGTCGGGAATTAATACCGCATCACCATTCCACACAATGAATGGCGCATCTTTTACCGGCAACCCCTCGACAAGATTTTTATCGTGAAACACCGTGCTATCGTCACTGTTTAACGAAAAAACCATGGGAATAATCTCTATGTTGTTTTCCTTGCAAACACTGGCAACCTCTTTTAACCTTTTAGCGTAACCTGAAAATTCAACACCTAATCTTTCCAAGCCGGGGCTGGAAAAAACCATGCCGTTAAAACCGGCGCCCGCAGCCGATCTTACGACACTGCAGACATTCCCGACCTCACCATCGTTGTCTAACTTGCTGGAAACGTAAACGAGCCGGTAAGGATACTCTCCCCCTTCACACCATGATGCACAGCCCAGCAAAATGACAAACAAGAACCAAAAAGCAACCCTCCGCATCTAACTCATTCTCCCGGTTGTAAGCAGTATTGTTTTTAGCATATATAAAGGGGTTTTCCTGCAAATTTATTTAGGTTTAAAAGTAACAACTGCTTTCTTGATATTATAGCCAAACAAATCGGATTTTCTACACAAGCCTACATGTGCATGAAAATCCAGACCGGATTTTTCGAAAATCAGAGGCTTTTTGCGATCGCTACCGGATACCCCAAATACAAGCAGCAAGTATCCCTTTACTGGTAAATAAATCCTGAAAAAACATGTCTTAATGAAACGATATTTTGCTTTTGCGTAACGAGACGAAATGGTATATTTTCTGTGTAAAATCCAGCATAATTACAGGAAAATAGGAAAAAAATCACATCTATTCGACAGTATTTTTTAACATTTGTCAAATAAAATATATCATTACTTTCCATGGCGTAATACCTTATATAAAACATCTTCGGTAACTTTATCCGAGATAATCACCTCGCCAATCCTTAGCGGAAGAATAAAACGTAGCCTACCCGCAACGGTTTTCTTGTCAGTATATAAAATCTTTATAATGTCCCCTGTATCTAATCCAGGATTGAGAGATAACCCCATCTTCGTAAACAAAGTGCGCTGACGCTCATAGACGGCATTGTTGGTTAAACCCATTTCAATGGCAATTTTAGTCGCATAGAGCATTCCCATGGCAACGGCTTCCCCGTGCCGGTATTTCTTGTAATCGGTAAGTGTCTCAATGGCATGGCCTATGGTATGTCCATAATTTAATATTGCCCTTATATGTTTTTCTTTTTCATCCTCAGCAACGACGTTTGCCTTGATTTGGCAGGATGTGTCAATAATATTTAGGAGGGCGCCGTAATTCAACTGCACTATTTCATGCAACGATTTTTCGATATATTCAAATAATTTCTCGTCTTTAATAACACCGTATTTAATAACCTCAACAAGACCCGCCACAAGCTCTATTGCAGGCAACGTGGAGAGCGTTCCGGTGTCAATAAAAACGGCCATTGGCTGATAAAAGCTGCCAATCATGTTTTTCCCTTTCGGGTGGTTCACCGCTACCTTGCCGCCGATGCTGCTGTCTACCTGAGCAAGCAGCGATGTTGGCGCCTGAATGAACGGTATACCCCTCATAAAGGTAGAGGCCACAAAACCGCCAATATCTCCCACCACACCGCCGCCGAGGGCAACGATGAGGGAATTTCGGTCCAGTTTGCGGTCAAAGCACGCATGGTACAACATACCGGCAGTTTCTAACGACTTTTGCTCTTCACCAGGGTCAATTGATACGAGGCTGACGTCAAATTTTTTCCGCCTGAGACTTTCCGATACCGCGTTGCCATAAATCTTTTCAACGTTCTTATCTGTTATCAGGAGCGTCTTGCACGGTTCTTTTTTTTCTTCAACCAGAAGCTCACCGATTTTTTCAACAATACCCTTGTCGATATAGATATTGTAACCGTTGGCAGACAGATTAACCCGGATGGTTCGCATAAACTATAACCCTAACGCGTTGGAAGTGTATAGTAAGAAAAATATTTAGACATTATGATTTTTCCATATTCCCCTGAATAAGGAATTTTGTTATGACAAGCGGGGACGCTTATCCTACCTGCATATCAGGTCTATTTAACGGTATATTGAATTACGAATATCGAACAAGGAATTTCGAATTATGAAGTTTTCTTATCAGTTTTCATCAACCGCGAATGAACGCTAATTGACGCTAATAGCACAGACAACACGCCGGGTCGTCTCTATAGCCAAAAGCTTCTGGTTTTCGAAAAATACAGGGCGAATCGCCGCTATTTACTGGTCTAAGTTTCGAAAACCTGATTTGTTTGGCTATACAATATTTTATTCGCGTTTATTGGCGTTCATTAGCGGTTACCGGGGTTTTCAAGATCAAATATCTTCCCTATCCTTCAGCATTCGTTATTCCTTGTTCGATATTCGATATTAGGTTCCTCTGGAAATTTGTAAAACATTACTAGACTTCAACCTCATTATTCCAAATCTTGAGTCTTTCCACGATCTCTTCCAACGCCTCATTACCAATGATATTCTGTATCTTGAAATACTTTCCTATCGGCGGCTGAAGCCGGTATTGTCTACCCAAAATAGCCAAAAATTCAAAGTACGTTAAATACCCGTTGCGATAAGCAAATTCTCCAAACTTCTCCTTATACGTCCGCTCGGACAAGATCATCTTAATATCATCCATGCTCAATATCCCCCACTCAAGGGCAATTTGCCCTACGCGAGGCCTTTGCTTTTTTTGCCATATAATTGCCTCAATAAGCGTTTTCCACGAGATGTGCCTGCAATAATAAAGGTACTGGCCTATTAATAATTTACGCTTGGGAATGGACCCATCGTAAAAAATTTCCGGACTGGTTCTTTCGGGTTTCGGCGGAACGACAATTTTTCCATGATTTCTACTATCGCACACGTCTTCGTCTTTCGGCTGAAAGACGATTGTCTCATGTTTTTTTTTATCAACCACTTCCTCGTCGGAAACGTCACCGTAGTTCCCTTGAACAAACGTAATTAACCGCTGATAGGCAATAGCCACGTCTTTAAACCGTTTCGCCATTTCGGTTGCAGCCTTCCCGAGGGCAATAGCCCTATCAGGATGAGTTTCCATGACTTTTTTCCGATAAGCCGCTTTCAGTTCCGATAGTGAAATGTTTCTTAAATGTTCTACAGGGTTTGCTTTACCACAACCAAAAAACAATTGATAATCAGTAAAAATCTCCATTTTTTGCATATTTACCATATCCTAACCTTTCAGACCATATTGAAATATTGTTATTTTCAAGTGGAATAGCGGTATAGACTTTATTATTATCATAAGAGATAAGTTTTTACATTTTTCCAGTAATAACATTGGTATAAAGCCATGTGTTCCACATTCTACAAGGCTTTTGAGTAGATTTATTACGCAGTGTAATCTTTGGCACGCTTCCGGCTCACTTAAGTTAGGGCAATCGTGCCATCGAAAAACGTCTCGAAGGGTCAGGAATTATTTTTTATCATTCCAGCTTTCACAAAGACGCTATCGATTTCATTCTTGTCCACTTCCGTTCCATTTATGATTGATAATTATTATAGTCATAAATCTTTATCAGTCAACAGTTTCTTTTAATTAAACACATGAAAATTAGTGTAATTATTTCCACGTTGAATCGCGCCGGCACGATCGAAAACACCTTGAAAAGTGTCTTGGGTCAAAATTGGCCGGATATTCAAATTATTATACAAGATGGTAAATCCATGGACAATACTCATGAAATTGTCAAAAAATACCCTGCGGCAGCGGCCGGATGGCAGTCCGAACTGGATAACGGCATATACGACGCCATAAACAAGGGCATCAACCGTGCTACCGGCGACATTGTAGCGATACTTCATAGCGACGACGTGTGGACGCCCAATACGCTGGAGCGGGTAGCAGCAATATTTTTACGGAATCCCGGCGTTGGCGTAGTATCGGGAGCCATTGAGGTTTGGGAGGATATTGACGGAGGCGCGAAGGTGGTTTTAAAATCAAGCCTGCTTCACCTCCATACGGGCATGACTATTCAACACCCGGCCACCTTCGTGAGACGCGACGTGTATGACCGTGTCGGAACCTTTGACACGCACTACCGCATCGGCGCGGATTACGACTTTGTACTGCGATGTCTTAAGGCCAACATTCCATGGATAATCACCGAAGAGGTCTTTACCCGCATGAAGGCGGGCGGAAAAGGCGGGACACAATTCCACCTGGACGACTGGGAAATACGCCGGTCTCACCAGATTTCACCGATAATTAACGAATTATTTTATCTCATCCAATACTTACTGCTTTATGGGGGGAAACAAATACTGCTGCACACCCTGGGAAAAAGGGCATTATCGGCGCTGAGGACATATCGGTGGCGGAAACGCACCTACCGATAAATACTACGCACTGCGGCGGCTTTCTCCGGCCAATGTTCCAACCGCGTCAACCATTCACCAAAATGTGGGCATTCAGAACGGATTGTATCAAGACCGATTTCAAGAATAGCCAACGTGCCCAAGAGGGGTTTTTGGTAGCCATTCACCAGGTTTTCCACGCGCTTTGATGGGGCAGTTATCGGAGAATCATTGATTTCTTCCGGAGAGTTGAATTGATCGCGTATGGCTTGAAATCTATCTGCAAGGTCAGAACGTCCAATACCACGGCTGAAACCCTTACAGTCGCTGAAAAGCAAACCCTCAAACTCATATATCATCACATAAGGAATGAAGCGGCGGTAATCGGTTGTATCACCCAATGCCCCGCGGATATCATCCAATAGGGCAGTCTCGACGGTATCCGCTTTACGACTGAAAGGAAGCTGTGACGCCGCCTCTCGCCCAGGCCAAGCTTTGTTGCCCGACAACGGCAGGGCATAAAAATCAACCATAGTGGTCGTCAAGCAGGTCTGATATTCCTTGAGGTGATTGAGGACGTCCTTGCGAACCGCGCTCCAGGCCATTATTCCACCGCGACGATCCCGCAGACGAGCATTACCCGCTATGCGAGCGCTAACATTAGTGAATCCGTTACGGTAAAGGTGTGGGGCAAGGATTTCGTTTACAAATGTCTCTTCAGTTTCCCCCTCGACATGAACCAGCAGTCTTGACACGAGATCATTCACCTCCGGGACGCCCGCCCAGTTCGTTTTTCTCCCAAAGTTGACCGAGGCTGTACTCTTCGAGCCAGTCGGTTAATTTGGCAGAGTCAAGCCTGGTGAGCCTGGTACTGCCCTCCACTCGGTCGGCAACAAGCACGTCCTCCGGCTGGAAATGATCAAGCAACAGTGGAGATTGTGTCGAGAGAATGACCTGTGTCTTTACCGATATTTGCTTGACCAGCGAAGCCAGCATTGTAATCGCAACAGGATGAAGTCCAAGCTCCGGTTCATCCACCAAAATGACCGACGGCATGAACTTCTCCGGTTGAAGAAAGAGCGACACCAGCACGATAAATCGCAACGTGCCATCCGACAGGCTTGATACACTAAAGTATTGATCAGAATTTTTGTGCTTCCATGCCAAACGTATTGATTCTTCATTCAACGGATCAGGGGCCAACTGAAAGTCATCAAAGAAAGGCGTCACTCTCTGTATTGTGCGACGAATCAAACTGTATTCTATTTGATACTTTTCTTGCAACAGATACAGAAAAGCAGGCAAGTTCGATCCGTCGGGACGCAGAAAGGCATTGTCGTTCAACTTGGCGGTTTTTCTCATGGGAGAACCTTCGCTCGTATCATGGACATGATACAGACGCCACATTCCCAGCCTGGCGCGTACCCACTTTGCTATCCTTATAACATTGGGATCACTGATTCCGGCCTCCCGACCGTTTTCACTTGCGACAAGAGTTTCACGAAGTGGTGTTGTATAAGTATTTTTATTCCAGAAGCATACACATTCGAAGGCGGGGTATAAACCATCATCCACCGTTGGCCTCAGCCACAATTCGTACTGGTTTACCTCTTGCCGAAAAGAGATGTGTATTCGGATTTCGTTCGTCAGTTTTGAGCCGAAATGTAGTAACTGCTCTGCCCCACCGGCTTTTCTAACATATTCGTTCAGGCGGCCTTCCCGAATCGCATGAAGAAAAGAAAAGACGCCAATGAAGTTGGATTTCCCCGATCCATTTGGCCCAATAATGACATTAATAGGCCGCAAGGGGAGCTTTTCAATTGATGCAATGCTCTTAAACCCTTTTATAGTGACATAATCAAGTACAGAATTGTTCATGGCCTTATTGTCGAGAAGATAACAGGAAATCGTTTTTTTACGAGAGATAGCATTGAACCAAAATTAAAGGGAATTGCAAGCTTTTTTAATTCTTTTCAACGTGTAGTTTTCTTTGTAGCGCCCTTCTTCTTTATCTTTGTTGTCTTCTTTACCGCCTTTACTTTGACAACATTCTTTGTCTTCTGTACAGATTTTTTTGCCGCCGGTTTTTTGACAGAAGCCTTTCGCGTTTTTGCAACAGGCTTTCCCTTATCCTGAGACGCAGCTTTGTTTCCGACGCCAACTTCATCTTTCTTTTCAAAACCAGAAGAAATATCCATCTCTATACCAAAAACAGAAGACAAATCCTGGTCTTCAAGGATGCGCTGACTCTTCTTCTGCGCACGAGTAAGCAACTCTTCCGTTTTGTCTTTGATTGTTTCCGAGATCAAATCGCCGATCTCAATCTGTCTTAGAAGGAAGAACAAATTCGGTTCATGGTCCAGCCGCGCCCCAACGCCGTAAAGGGCTGCCGCAATATGCTTGCACATACTCGCCATATCGGGGCAGCTACAGTCAAAATCAATCTCTTTCGGCGACGGGAATAATCCCTCTCCGCGCGCGGTAAACATTTCACACAAATCCTCCGGAAATTTTCCCATCAACAGTTCCTGCAGCGAATCGAGTTTGCCGGCGCAAAAACCTTTTATCTCTTCCCAAATATCTTTTTTGAGTGACTTTATTTTTATTACAATGGAATAAGGTTCTGACACAGACCCCTGCACCAGCGCCTTGACGTGGCCTTCCTGTATCTGGAGGTCAATTACTGCCCCGCTGCGCACGTAGGTACGCCCACGCCCGATGCGGTTGCTGTAATCGGCATAAGCCTCAAGATTTTTATTCCATGCCTTTCCCCACCATGTTTTTGCAATGGCATTGCCCTCTATTCTCACGGGTTTGACGTCCTTGTTTTGTTTCACTAACTGGTCTAATTTCTTCTTCGCCCGTTGCTGTTTCTCGCCTACGGAAACGTATCGTGGAAAACTCCAGAAACTCATAATTGCCTCCCTTATTATTTAAGATTTACAAAAAATTCCCTCTCAATCGTCAGTGGACTGAGTGGACTTTGTGTACCGGGTGGACGATGGGCGTGACGACCGTCTTTCGGAACGCAGACGGTAGAGGCGCTCGGTGAAACCTCCCTCGGTCTCAAACAACTTTGCCAGTGCAGCGATCTGACGATTGAGCAAACTACAAGCAACCGCCAGCAGCACCAATGCGGCGTTGGCCGTGATCTCGGAGTAGACGGGCTTCGGTTTTTTCTGTCCACGCAGTCCGCCACGTCCACCCAGTCCACGCTCATGCTCCTCCCTCACCCACTGCGCCACGTCGTCAACAGTAGCGCACCTGCGGTCAATCAGGCTTTGCCTGCGGGGATCATCGCGCCCCCACATCTGCATGCCGCGGTGACGCAGGAAATCCTCGTAGTCGAGTTGTAACTCTTCCAAGCTGGCGCGCGCTACGTTTGTGAGTTTGAGTTCGAACTTTTTCGAGGTTCCCGAAGCTTGACTCCCTTCGGCAATGTTCTGCACGCCAGACCGCGCAGCCTGTACCATCTGGTCGTGGGTACGGCTGCGTTTGTCAATGTACCGGTCGCAGAAGCGCACGGTGACGTCATAAACCAATTGCGACACCTGAAAGCTTTTCAGCTTCCGGTAGCCGCCATGTTTGGGAATGAGGGGTTCTTTTTCAGACATAGTCTCACCCTTTGTTTCTGCGAAGATATCCTCGCACATGCGTTCGTAAGCGCCGGCTACGGCCTACAAAGCCAGCTTAAAAAGCTCCATAAGCTCGCTATTGCCCATTTCCGTAATCAACGACTCGCCGCTAACCTGTATTACGTCTGCCGTCAACTTTGTCTTCTCAGACAGCATATCGTTGATATTCTCCTCTATGGTACCCTTCGTTATAAATTTATGCACGATAACATTTTTCTTTTGGCCGATACGAAATGCCCGGTCGGTAGCCTGGTTTTCAACTGCAGGGTTCCACCACCGGTCAAAGTGGATCACATGATTCGCCTCAGTCAAATTCAGGCCTACCCCCCCTGCTTTTAACGATAATACCATGTAAGGAATATACTCGCCACCCTGAAATTGCTCCACCAGTTTCTTCCGCATCCCGACGGCGGTGCTGCCGTGCAGTACCAGCCCGTCCCGTTCAAATATCGTTTTCAGAAATGCGTGTAAAGGTGCGGTTATCTCCTTGAACTGGGTAAATATTAAAACCTTCTCCCGTTTCTCGTGGATCGTTTCACAAATCTCACGCAACCGCATAAACTTCCCGCTGTCCGCCTCTTCATACGCGTCCGTTCCGAGAAACTGGTCCGGATGGTTGCAAAGCTGCTTGAATTTTATTAACGACGCAAGAATAATCCCTCTTCGCGGCACCCCATCCAGACTTTCAATCCGTTTGGACAACTCACTGACGGCATTTTGGTACAAGACTATCTGCTTCTTGCTTAAACCGGCATACGTGTGCATTTCGATCTTCTCCGGCAAATCGGAGATGACGGATTTGTCGGTCTTCAATCTCCGCAGAATATATGGGCTGATGATCTTCTTCAGCCGGGCATATCCTGTTTGTGACCTCTTCACCTTGCCGGCAAATTCGTTGAATTCGCTCGCCGTCCCAAGCAGTCCCGTGTTGAGAAAATCAAAGAGCGACCACAGGTCTGTCAACCTGTTTTCAATGGGAGTCCCCGTCATAATAATCCGGTTTTTTGACTTCAGTGTTTTTACAATCTTCGTCTGCTGTGTGCCGGGATTTTTTATTGCCTGCGCCTCGTCCAGTATCACGTAATTCCAGGAATAGGTCTTCAGCCATTCATACCTTTGAACAAGCGCGTATGTGGTGATTACCAGGTCTAATTCGTTCAGCGACGCCTCATCTTTCTCCTCAACCTTTTTGTCGCGGTGTGCCTCGGGATGGGCGACATAGTAGTTCATATCGGGGGTAAAACGGGTTAGCTCGCTGTCCCAGTTTGAAATAAGCGAGGCGGGAATTATCAGCAGGCTGGCATTTTTCTGCCTTCTTTTTTTCAGGATATGCAAGAAAGCCAATATCTGTATCGTCTTGCCCAGCCCCATGTCGTCCGCCAGGCACGCCCCGAAACGCAAGGAATCCAAAAAGCAGAGCCAATTCACCCCTTTTTCCTGATAAGGCCTGAGATGCGCTTTAAAGTTGGAGTCCAGACTTACCTGCGGTACCAAATCCAGATTCACCAACTTCTCCATAATCTGCTCCAGCCATTTATCATTTGACACCTTGATGACGTCATTATCATCCGGCAAGCCCAGCATATTGTTTGAGTACAATTGAAGCCGCAGGGCGTCGCGCAGGCTGAGGTTTTGATCTGCCATCAGTTTACGGGCTTTGTCGTAAGCGTCAAGTGTCTGCTTCAGCTTCTTGGCGTCCACGGCAATCCATTTGCCCTTTATGAACGCAAGGCCGTCCGTTTCAGCCAATAACCGCCTTGCTTCGTCTTCGGTAATAGGCATATCCCCCAAGAGCAGGCCAACGTTGAAATCAAGCACGGAATCCATCCCAACAAAGGCCGCGCCCTTGCCGCCCATCTGAATATTTACCTTAAACGGGGAGACCGCTTGCTTCCACCAGTTGGGAATACGGCACAAGATACCGTATTTCTCATAAATAGGTATTTCCTTCAGAAAACGGTATGCCTCCTTCTCATCCCATGCCAACGGATGAAACAACTCGCCAGATTCAAGGATACCGGCGATATGCGCGCTTTCTTTTGCGGCAAGATGCACGGTGGAAAGAAGCTCCAGCAGCTTTCCGCTGTCCTTGCTGTACTCGGTTAACGCGTGTTTTAGCGGAAGGTGTTTTGACTTGCCCTGCTTGTCAACTTGCGTTGAATAGGTGGCGAGAAAGGCAAAGGGGTAGTCCTGGTTTTTGTTTTCAACGAGGTGGAAATAGATGCGCCCTACAAGGTGTACGTCGGGGCTGTAGGTGTGGATAAAGTCTTCCACCGTCCCCTGGTAAATACTCACTTCGTACTGAAATTGCGCGTTGAGCGTAGACCAAAGGAGCTTGAGAAATTCTGCGTTCAGGTACTCCTGTCCCGTCATCAAGGGCGCACGGGACAGCATTTCGTCAATATCCTCTTTTTCAAAGGAAATGGCAACCCGGCCTCTAACGGTTTCCAGTTCCGGCGTCTGGCGAAGCCGCCTGGCAAATTCGCCGGCAAACAACCGCCAATAATCGAGTGACGGTGAGAGGGGTATCGTTTGGTCTGAAAATCCTAAGTACAGGAGAAAGGACTTAAAATCGGTTTTAAAACGGCTAAAAATCTCTTTTTGCAGTAATTGTTGGCTTTTGTTTATCTGTTCAGCAACCTCATTCCACTCCAACTGCAACGCACCATTGGGCATAACTACGGCATTGAGCTCAACGTTCATAATTGTTTCGGTACCTGCTGGAATATTCTATTCCGGAAATTATTCTAAAAGCGGCTTGTGTATTACACGTAGGGCAAGGCTTCAGCCTTGCTACTTGAACACGCACGAGGGATTGCAACCCTAAAGGTATTACGGACGCACGTAGGGGAGAAGCATTTGCTTGCAAACATAGTCATGCATCCACACGAAGGGACACGGGCACCATGTCCCTACACCGACTCGTTCCCACGCTCACAGACTGTGCCAAATGAACTTTTTTATTCTAAAAGTGGGGGAGAACCCTTAAATAGTTCCCATTTTAGCCTGATTTCGTTGCATTTTGTGACATTTCTACCTTTAAAGTGGGGAAGAAATATAAAAAATAGCGTAAATTTGTCCATTTGATCCAGTCTGTCTGCGTGGGAATACGGCATTAGGACGCTCTGCATCCCGTCACTTATTTAAAATTGATAAACTGCATTGCGTAATCGAAGTCTTCATCTTTAATGGTTTTTATAATGGCCTGGAGGTCGTCAATCTTTGTCCCGGATACACGCACCTTGTCCTCCTGTATCTGCGACTGCACCTTGAGCTTCAATCCCTTGATAAACTTCACCAGCGCCTTGGCCTTATCCATTGGAATACCGGACTGAAAGGTAATAACCTGCCGGACGGTGCTTCCCACAGAAGTTTCAATCTTTCCAAAATCCAGCGATTTTAACGGTATGCCGCGCTTTTCAAGCTTCTCTTTCACAATCTCCGTCAGACTCTTCATCTTGAAATCGTCATCAGCAAGCAACGTTATCGTATTGTCCTTATTGAGGGTGATAGACGACTTGCTCCCCTTAAAATCATAACGCGTTGCAAGCTGCTTCTGTGCTTGGTCGATGGCATTATTAACCTCATGCATTTCTACCTTACATACAATATCAAATGAGTGCGATTCCGCCATGGATAATCTCCTTATAATAAGTGTGACAGAATTATGTAACAGTTCACCGCAAAGAGCGGAGAAACCAAGGAATCTATAAAGCGTCATAAATCAGTTGTTAATAAGGCATTTGGAAACTGTTTTGGCGTTGTACAAAATGATGTTGAATGTTTTTGATATTTGTGCCGCCCCTACGGGGCTTGGCAATGCCTTACCTGGCACATCCACCGCTTACGCAGTGGGCTACTATTGTTTTGCCCCTAACGGGGCATAGCAAGGACAGGCTAACCGTTCCCGGTTGATATTATAGCCAAAAGCCTCCGCTTTTAGAAAATACGAGGCTTTTGGCTATATCGTTTATACGATTACACAGAGACACCCCATCGGGGTGTAACAACCGTAGCCCACTGCGTAAGCGGTGGGTAATAAGAAATACCGATTGTTTTAGCCCCGTAGGGGCGACACAATTCGGATAAGTAATATTGGCGGTGTGCAGGCACGGACAACCAGGGTTTGTCCACGCCACCCCAAGAATCACTTAGCTTAACACATAGTCCCCTTTGCCCGCCAACAGAATTGCCCATTTCCTCTCAATCAATCCTCAAACAATAAGCAGTGAAAATAACAGAAGTAAAAAAGAAAGTCAAACAAGATATTTACCATTTTTAACCTAGACAGGACGGGTTAAGACGCAAACCTCTTTTCTTGTGTGTGCCATATAGGACAGACAAACATGCGATTTTCTTCGTTTTACCAATTTCCTGATATTACTCAATATGTGCGGAATGTGGCTCGTCCGCAGAATCTGTGGGTAACAAGTAAGACATACGGACTGTAAATAAATAGCTCTTACAACTTCAGTCTAACGATTTTAGAATTTTATAGTTCCAATTACATGGAAAAACAAATTCACCACAGAGGACGCAGAGGGCGCGGAGAAAAAAGGCTCGTCAGAAAGAACTACAGATCAAACCGCCAATGAACACTAATGAACGCTAATAAAGAACCCATTCGCGTGTATTAGCGTGTATTAGCGGTTAAAAGTTGTCGTTGTTTCTCCGCGTTCTCCGCGTCCTCAGCGATGAATTGTCTTTGCCGTATTGGCGTTTGTTTGTGTTCGTTTTTTCTGAAAAAAAACAAACTTGTAAATGTTATTATTGTACAGCCCCATAGTTAAGATCAACCTGGAGCCTATGAAAAAGGTGGCGAAGATGTTGCGCAAACACAAGCATCTCATTCTCTACTGGTTCAAGGCCGATGGCCGGCTTTCTTCCGGCACGGTTGAGTGGCTTAACCTTAAAGCAAAACTGACTAGTACATTGACAATTTAATTGCGAAACATGGTGTGTTGGTAAGTGCAGTACTACCGCATTAACTGTCCATGTGCTATATTTCATAATTAATGTGTCG
>JACVXV010000025.1 GCA_015661205.1 Candidatus Brocadiaceae bacterium | reverse complement strand
CCCCCTGTAAAGATAATAAAATAATACAAGCCCCGAAGGGGAGGCAGGATGTTTTGTTTTCGTGATCAAAGCAATAATAAATTTTAGTAAAAATAGGCATCCCAGCCATGCTATGCGTCCTTTTCTGTCGCCCCTTCAGGGCTTGTTATAGTATGTTATTTACCAGGGGCTTCACCCCTGGCTATATACTTTCAGCCCTTCGGGCCTCTTGTAGAGCGAAGAGGTTCTTCGCTCTCTTATTAAAAAGGCACGGTTAAAGAACGAAGTACCACTTCGTTCTACAAGAACTAGTCGAAGAAAATGCCATACTATTTTCCAGAGAGGTTAAGTCCTTGGTACTGTTCAAATCAATCAGAAGCAAATTGCTCTTCTTCTGCCTCAGCCTTTCGCTGATACCTGTTGCGGTTATCACGGTTGTTTATTGCGTCAAGGGTTACACCGCACTGAGAGAACATCAGGTGGGTAAGTTGTCATTGATTGTTGAATCGAAAAAGACTCATTTACATACCGCGTTAAATGCGAAAAGGGGGCGAATCGTTGACTTTAGTTCTGATGGTTTTATAAGAGACACGCTGGAAAAAATAAACGAAGATAATCGCAACAGGGATAGGTTGATTAAATCCTTAAATCAACATTTAACAAAATACAAAAGACCATTAGACACGTACATTTCCGATATTGCCGTGCTGAATACTATCGGCGTTGTTGTTGCTTCGACAAATCAACGGTGGATTGGACAGGGTTATGCCAACACCCCACTTTTTACTCATGGGATGAAGGCCTCGTATGGAAACGCCACGGTTCATCAACCGTTGTTTTGCGTGTTTAGCAAGAAAAACAGCATTTATATTACGGCGCCCCTTACCTCCCGGAGGTCTGCAAGTGCGGAGAAGCTTGGCATTATTATAAACTGCTATGATTTGGCTATTTTACATGACGTGATGAAAACAGATGTGCAAATGGGGGCGACCGGGGAGGTCTATCTGGTAAACAGGGAAAAAAGGATGATTACCCCTTCCCGTTTTCTTGAACATGCGCCGTTGAATCTGATCGTTGATACAAAACCCGTTCAATTGGCAATAACGTCCGGGCAGGGAATGGCAGGCATATACCCGGATTACCGGGGTGTGCCGGTTTTCGGTGTATCTATTAATATGCCGGAATATGAATGGCTTTTGGTTGCTGAAGTGGACAAGGCAGAATTGTTTGCCCCGTTAACCTCGCTTGGCGTGATTGTATCTATGGTAAGCGCTATCTGCGTTGTACTGGTTGTTGTAGCGGGAATCCTGTATTCATTATCGATTTCACGGCCAATTAACAAATTAAAACGCACAGCGCAAAAAATTGTATTAGGTGAACTGTGGCGGCGGGTGCAAGTGAAAAACCAAGATGAAATTGGTGAACTTGCAGCCAGTTTCAATACGATGACGGAAAAACTCCACAAGGCCATTGACGAGGCAAATCGCGCAAATGAGGCAAAATCCTTATTCCTTTCAAGTATGAGTCATGAATTAAGGACGCCAATGAATTCAATACTCGGCTTTGCGCAAGTACTCAAAAACGATCCTCACGTCCCGCTAACGGCTACGCAACGTCAATCGGTGGAACTGATATTAAGTTCTGGAGATCATCTGCTGGAGCTTATTAACGACATCCTTGATCTTTCTCGCATAGAAACGGGCAAGCTTTCCATATCACCCGAAATCATTTTGGTTGATTCCGTTATTGAAGAGGTTGTCGCCATTATTAAATCTATTGCAGTAAAATATGGTGTAACGGTAACGGTCAAATTTGTCCAAAGCGGTGTGTATATCATGGCAGACCGCACACGATTAAAGCAGGTTATGACGAATTTACTGACAAATGCGGTAAAATACAATCGTAAAAATGGCTCTGTAATTGTGTCGTACGAGCTTCGGGACAACGACATGCTGCGTATAAAAGTTGAGGATACCGGCTATGGTATTGCGGAGGATAAACTTGGCCTGTTGTTTCAACCCTTCAACCGGCTTGGAAAGGAGTTAACGAACATAGAGGGCACGGGCATCGGCCTGACTATTACAAGGCGTCTTGTGGAGCTGATGGATGGTCATATTGGCGTTGAAAGTGTTGTTGAAAAGGGCACCATGTTTTATGTTGATTTTAAGAGGGTGCAGAAACCTGTTATGGAAATGGTAGATATTACCACGATGCAAGAGTCTCAGAAGACAAAAAATTATAAGAACAGAACGATACTCTACGTAGAAGATAATCCTGCCAATCTTATGCTTGTTCAGAGTATCCTTAAACGTCGTCCCCAAATTGAATTGTTGAGCGCTGCAAATGCTGAATCAGGGATAGCGATTGCCAGGGCAAAGCGGCCTGACATTATTATAATGGATATAAACCTGCCGGGGATAAGCGGATATGAGGCATTAGAGATATTACGGGATGGCGACGAAACGAAGAAAATTCCCGTTATTGCCATAAGCGCCAATGCGATGTTAAAAGATGTCGAAAAGGGTAAGGTTGCCGGCTTTTTGAACTATATTACCAAGCCCATCAATGTGAGTCATTTTCTACAAGTAGTGGACGATGTTTTGAAGGAGACGGCAAGATGATACCCAATCAAGAGGTTCTGGATGCAAGAATTTTGATCATTGATGATACCCAGGTCAATGTCACTATGCTTGAAAAAATGCTGGATATTGCCGGATATACCTCGGTGCTGGGTATTACGGACTCCCGTGAGGTGATGGGTATTTACGAAAGCTTTCAACCGGACATTGTCCTCCTCGACATCAACATGCCGCATCTGAACGGCTACCAGGTTATGGAAAAAATAAATGAAGCCAAAAAGGACGCGTACCTGCCCATACTCGTGCTTACCGCACAGCAAGATAAAGAAACCTGCTACCGCGCGCTTCATGAAGGGGCGAAGGATTTCCTGACAAAGCCCTTTGACCAGACCGAGGCGCTGATCAGGATACAGAATATGTTAGAAACAAAATTCCTTCATAAGCAGGTTGCCTATCAAAATACCCTTTTGGAGCAAAAGGTTGAGGCACGCACCCAGGAGTTGCACTATTCGCGGTTGGAGATCATTCGCCGCCTGAGTCTTGCCGCTGAATATAAAGACAGCCAGACCGGACTTCACATTATCCGTATGAGTAAAATGTGTGAATTAATCGGCAGGTCGTTTGGCATGTCAGATCAGGAAGCGGACTTGTTGCTCAACGCAAGCCCCATGCATGATATCGGGAAGCTGGGGATACCGGACAACATCCTCTTGAAACCGGGTAAACTTGAACCGGATGAGTATGAAATTATAAAGACCCATACGCTGATTGGGGCTAAATTGCTGGACAATCCGTCGTCACAGCTTATGTATATGGCAAGAGAAATCGCGCTGTCGCACCATGAGCGGTGGGATGGCGCCGGGTATCCGCACCGTTTAAAAGGCGCTGAAATCCCATTGCCGGCCAGAATCGCTGCCGTGGCCGACTGCTTTGACGCATTAACGTCTGTGCGCTCATATAAAGAACAGTGGAATATGAGTGATGCCGTAAAGTATATCCAATCGAATAAAGGCTCACATTTTGACCCGGAATTGGTTGACGTATTTGACAAAATCACGGATGATATTATTGCTATCAAGACGCAGAAGTAGGGACATTTTTAAGTGAAAATACAGCGTGCAAAAGAACAGAAGGCGTTACACCGCGTACCGGTGATTACCCTCCTGACGGATTTTGGATATCAGGACGCATATATCGGCATTATGAAGGGTGTTGTCGCCAGTATCAATCCTTCCGCAACGGTTATTGATATCTGCCACGACGTCCAGCCCCAGGACGTTTTTGGCGGCGCCTACCTCCTTTCTACCGCCTATCAGTATTTCCCCAAGGGGACGATCCATGTGGCGGTTGTCGATCCCGGTGTCGGGAGTAAGAGAGATATTGTATGTGTTGAATTCCGGGATTGTGTTTTTATTGTTCCGGATAATGGCATCCTTAGTTTTGTTATTCAGCAAGAGTCGCCGCGTCGCATAGTCAGGGCAACAAACACCAGGTATTTCCTGCCGTCAACCAGCAACACCTTTCATGGAAGGGACGTCTTTGCCCCCCTGGCGGCATATATGTCGCTAGGCGTAAAATTGCAGCGTCTGGGTGGCAAGATTGACCGGCTGGAACGGTTGAACATTTCCGCTCCCGTGATGGGGAAGTCCGGCCAACTGGTCGGCGAGGTGATGCACATCGACCGGTTTGGCAACCTTATCACCAATATCACCAGAGACCACCTCCAATTCCTGTATGGTCCAACAAAAAATAATCCCGAAACCCGAAACCCGAAATCCGAAATCCAAAACTCGAAACTCGGAATCCGAAATCCGAAACTTGAGACTCGAAACTTGAAATTCGAAACAGTTATCGGGAAAGAAAAAATTATCGGTTTATGCGCCTCATATATGGACGTAGGCAAGGGAAGGCCGCTGGCTATCATTGGCAGCACGGGGTATCTGGAGATATCTGTTAATCAGGGGAGCGCCCAAAAGTACTTCAAAGCAAGGAGAGAAAGTAAAGTAATGGTCGGAATAATAGCTTTGACTATCTAAACCGTATGTGGTATATTCCTTAGTACTTGCAATAGACCGACGTGTGTTTGGAAGGTGGTATGTTAAGCGGCTTTTGTGTGACCCTTTACGATAAGGGTTTGTTCCGGTAGTTGTATAACTAAAATCAACGTAATTTGTCCATGGTTATGTCTTTGTTGAAATTGAAAAGGGAGGAAAAAAATGGTGAAGAGTAAAGATACAAATAAACTTGTATTGAGTTCCTTTTTCAAGCTAATTACCATTGATGGAAAGGCTGAACAGGTAACAACCGGTGTGAGAAGGACGCTCTTTTTTGACGATGAGGAAAGTTTCCCGTTTTCCAGGATAAAAAAGGTAGAGGTTGCAACGGAAGAACTGGATTCAGCGCCAAGTAACTATATGAGATATTTAGTATTGCTCCACCTGACCGATGGGAAAAAGGTGGTTGTGGATGAGGTTGGCGAGTCCTCAAGTCGCGGTGGTCTTAAGGAAATGAAAAATCTCGGTAAAAAGATCAGCGCAATTACCGGTAAAGAGCTTAAGATGTGCGGTGAGTAGGTTCCGCCTGCTTTAAATACTTGGTGAGGCGCTTCGCAGGCCGACAGGATATAGCGGGGGGGAAGCCCATAGGTGTTAAGTTAAGAAACGAAAAACGCATAAAATCGGTCTGATTGTATTTGCAATAATAGCCCCAAAGGGGCGCAATAAGATAGCCCAGGGCAACGCCCTGGGTTTAGCATTATGAGCAAAACAAGCCCTGAAGGGGTGACATAAGGTGTGAAAAATGTCCCATTCCGTATTTCACCCTTTCAGGGCTTGGTGGTTTTTGTAATATTCCCAGGGCGTTGCCTTGGGCTAAGCTATTTCGCCCCTTCAGGGCTTGTATATTATTTTATTCCCCTGGCTATGTGCTTTCTGACCTTCTGGCCTGTTGTAGAACGAAGAGGTTATACGCTCTCTTTTGAAAAGACACGGTTAAAGAACGAAGTACCACTTCGTTCTACAAGTGGAAGTCGCCGAAGACTTAGTTTAGCATAGTCATTAGGGGGGGGAAATCAATTATGAAATGGGCAAAATGGTGGACCATCCCGGCCTGCATAGTGGTGGCATTAGCGGGATTGCCGGCGATGTCAGGCGCGTTTGATACCAAATTGACGCCGGAACAAATGAAAGAGGCCGCTGAATACGGCGCTAAGTACAAAGGAACCGACGTCTTTGGAAGCACGGTGGTAAAACAGGCTTGCTTTGGCGGTTATCCCGGTGGTGAAGGGGGGATCGTCATGAGCAAGTATATACATGCGGTAGTCATTTCCGCCATGATGAACTTAAAGGACAAAACCGTTACGGAAGAGAAACTAAAGGAAATCGATGAACTAACAACGTTTAAAGTGATTGTGATCGTTTCCGAGGAAGAGGCAAAGACTCCGGAGGACGTGCAAATTGTTTTGGCGCAGGGGACGAATAATACCCTGCCTCAAAAAACTGAGTTGGGGATGAAGCGCAAGGATTATAAGCAAAGCATTGACGCTACCTTTCTGCAAGATAAAATCAATCCCAGGTCAAACACCACCATCATAGTCAAGACACGAAAGGACGAAAAGCGGTACAAGATTGACTTTTCAGATATAAAATGATTGCCACTACCACCGAAAGAACCTTTGGTCCGAAAAGGACGTTTAGAGACAAGTTATTCGATTATTCCAGTAAAAAGATCGGAAAGGAACGCACCAAGTTTTTCTTCAAGCTCTACGACTTGGGCAGGTTTGACCTTTTTGGCAAACCCTATGGGGCCATTGGGGCGATAGACATCACTAACCGTTGTAACCTACGGTGCAAGCACTGCTACTTTTACGCGCATGATTACGAGGAAAAACCGGAACTTAGCGACCATGAGTGGATAGAAAAGCTGGAGAGTTTGAAGGATACGGACTTTCCGTTTTATCAATGCTCCTGGATTGGCGGTGAACCGTTGCTTCGGAAGGATTTGATAGAGCGCGGGATGAAATATTTTAAGTCAAACGTCGTTGCGACAAACGGCACCATAGAACTTCCCCCTTGGCCAGACGTCAACTTCTACATCTCTGTTGATGGCCTGAAAGACACGCATGACGCCATACGGGGCAAGGGTTGTCATGATAAAATTAAGAAGCACGCCAACAGGCCTGAACTTAAGATAATGGTGTCAATGGTCATTAACAAGCTGAATTATCAGGAGGTTGAGCGTTTTTTAGAAGAGTGGAAGGAAGTAGGGGTAAAGGGATGTCTCTTTCAGATACACACCCCGATAAAAGGGTTAAAAAATGACGACCTTTGGCCCGGCTGGCAGTTACGGGATGAGATTTTGGATAAACTGCTTGCACTGAAGGAGGAGAAGTATGGGGACTTTATCGGTGTGCCGAGTCTGGTGCTGAAGCTGATGAAGTCGGATAAGTGTAAAGAAATTACGAGAAACTGTCTCTTTAAAAAGGTGGCCTTTTGCCTTGACCCCCATGGACAGGTGAAAAAACCCTGCATGATGGGTCCCCAGGCGGACTGCCTGCGATGCGGTTGCGTCCTGCCCTTTCACCTGTGGGCGCTTGAGGACAAATGGCTTATGATACGAGAGCTTTTTATGTCGATGAGACGCAAGGCGGGGAAGAGGATATTCCGATAGTTTCGTATGTGTAGTGGCAAGGCGCGCCTTGCCACTACGCTGTTAAAAGCTGCCGAAGGCCTAATCTACGAGTGGATTTTCGGCAAAAAACAATAAAATGTATGGACTTGTCCTGTTTTTGCTTGACAATGTTGTTTTATCTATATAACATTAAAGTTTTAGAATATACATATTATAGAAATTTTACAGAGGTGATACATGCCTAATCCAAAGAGAAGGTTTTCCAACGCGAGAACCCGTAAAAGACGCACCCACGATAAATTAACCCCGCCCATCATTCCCCTTGATGCGAATTTAGGAAGAGGTACCGGCGTCCGTTCTAAACGTTATATCTGCACCCATTGCAAGCAGGTTAACCAACCCCATACGATTTGTCATAACTGCGGTTATTACCGTGGTGAGCAGGTTGTCTCCGTCGAAAGATAAATCTATGAAAATTGCAGTAGACGCTATGGGTGGAGATAAAGCTCCACACGAGACCGTCAAGGGTGCTGTTATTGCCGCACAGCGGTTTCCCGATGACGAAATGCTTCTGGTTGGTGATGAAAAAAAGATTCAGCAAGAACTGGGTACGTTAAAAGATGTTCCCAGGAATGTCACCATTCACCATGCGTCCCAAATTGTTGGTATGGACGACCCCGCAACCTATTCTATACGACAGAAATCCGATTCTTCTATTACGAGAAGCGTCAAGCTTGTTGCAAATGGAGAAGCGTCCGCCGTCGTCAGTGCGGGGCATACCGGCGCTACCGTGGCGGCATCAACTCTTTGTATGCGTACGATCAAAGGTATTCATCGCCCTGGCATTGCCACCAGGCTTCCTACCCGGCATGGCATGTGTCTCATTATGGACGTGGGGGCAAACATTGCCTGCAAGCCCGTGCATCTTTTACAATACGGGGTAATGGCTACGGTTATCAGCGAGTATGCCTATGGCATTAAAAAACCAAGGGTTGGGCTGCTGAACATCGGAGAAGAGGATGCAAAGGGCAATGAATTTGCAAAGGAATCGTTTCTGCTCCTTTCCAACTCAAATTTGAACTTTGTGGGAAATGTGGAAGGCCGTGAAATATTCGATGATAAGGCAGACATCGTGCTTTGCGAGGGATTTGTAGGGAATGTAATACTGAAATTTGCAGAGGGGCTGGCTGTGAGCCTTTTATCCACCATAAAGGATGAAGCAATGAAGGGCTTCTGGACAAAGGTGGGTTTGTGGTTGTGCAAGCCGCCTTTTATGGTTTTAAAGAACAAGATGGATTTTGCCGAATATGGCGGAGCTCCCTTATTGGGGGTGAACGGCGTTTGTATTATCTGCCACGGTAGATCCGATTCCAGGGCTATCTACAACGCTATAAGAATGGCGTTGCAGATAGCGAAAAACAAGGTTAACGAACACATAATTTCCGCGATGGAAAAGGCTGACGGGTTTTCAGAAAACGCTATGTAATCTTTATTTTTTCAGAACTTGGCGCAATGGCGGAGATATGTCTCCAATAGAGGGTTTAAGTTCCTCACGGTTATCAAGGTTTATTGCTTATAAATGGAACAAAATCAAAGAGCGTCTATTACCGGCATAGGGTCGTATCTTCCCGGTAAAGTTCTGACAAATTATGACTTAGAGAAGATGGTTGATACGACCGATGACTGGATTATCCAGCGAACAGGCATTAGAGAACGCCGTATCGTTGAAAACGGCATGGTAACGTCAGATCTTGCGGTACAAGCCTCGAATATGGCGATGGAAGACGCCGGGGTTACACCGAAAGATATTGATATGATTATTACCTCGACCATAACACCTGACTACTTTTTCCCTTCTACCTCGTGCCAGGTTCAGCATAAGATCGGGGCGACGAGGGCAAGTGCATTTGACATTCTTGCCGCTTGCAGCGGGTTTGTTTACGCGCTTTCAGTCGGTCAAAGTTTTGTGAATTCGGGCACGGTGGGAACCGTTTTGGTCGTGGGCGCCGAATGTTTGTCCAAGGTTACTGATTATACGGACCGCACCACGTGCATTTTGTTCGGTGACGGCGCAGGCGCCGTTGTTGTGCAAAAAAGCCAAACGAAGCACGAAATCCTCTCTACGACCCTGCATGCCGACGGCTCTCAATGGGACTCGCTTTTTATGCAGGCCGGGGGGGCAAAGAACCCTGCATCTTTAGAGTCAGTTCAACAGCGAATGCATTATATACAGTTTAAAGGCAGGGAAGTATTTAAATCGGCCGTAAATATCGTAACGAACATGGTCAGGGAAACAGCGGTAAAAAATAACATCGAACTGACGGACATCGGGCTGATTATATACCATCAGAGTAATTTAAGAATTATTGAGGCGGTTATGGATCGGCTGGACCTGCCGATGGATAAGACATTTGTTAATATCGATAAATACGGTAATACCTCTTCTGCCTCTATTCCCATCGCAATGGATGAGGCTAGAAAAGCAGGACGCCTTAACAAAGGCGATATACTCCTGCTGGTAGCGATTGGCGGTGGACTTACCTGGGGGGTTTCGGTTATTAGATGGTAAACAAAAAAGCTGCGCTCCTTTTCCCCGGACAGGGAACACAATATGTGGGGATGGGAAAGGATTTTTACGTAAAATTTAAAGAGTCGCAGGAGGTATTTGATCGGGCAAGTGAAGTTCTGGGTTTTGACGTTCCCGCGCTCTGCTTTTCTAAAAGCCAGGAGGAGTTGAACAAAACTTCAATGTGCCAGCCCGCGATATTGGTCACCAGCATCGCAATTCTGGAAGTCTTGAGGAAGAACTCCTCGTTGTGGAAAGATGCGTCCCTTGCCGTGGCAGGGCTTAGTTTGGGAGAATACACGGCGCACGTATCGGCCGGTTCCCTGTCCTTTGCCGATGCCGTAAGGCTTGTCTATAAGCGGGGGGTGTTTATGCAAGAGGCGTGTGACTCCACGCAGGGGGGGATGGTATCCATTATAGGGTTAGACGACGAAAAGGTAGAACAAATTTGCAAGGAAATGGCCGTGCATGGTGTTGTTTGCGCGGCTAATTACAATAGTCCGGGGCAGGTGGTTATTTCGGGTGAAAAGACGGTGCTGGAAAAGACGTCTCTACTGGCAAAAGAACGCGGGGCAAGGATGGTCGTGCCTCTCAAGGTGGATGGGGCGTTCCACTCCGAATTGATGTCCCCGGCGGGTAGCAAGCTTTCAAAGGAACTGGATTTGACGCCCTTTTCCAAACCAAGTATTCCGATAGTAGCGAACGTCCATGCGGGATACGTGAGTGAACCGGACGAAATAAAGACCTCTTTGGCCAGGCAGCTCAATAGCCCCGTGAGATGGCACCAGTCGATTCACACGCTTATTCGGGACGGTTTTAATCAATTCTATGAAATCGGACCCGGAAAAACATTGTCAGGGCTTATGAAAAGAATCGACCCTGCGCAAAAAATCAAAAATATTGATACGGTAGAGGCTTTTGAAAATAGTATGAGTTCAAACTAATTTTAAACATGAAAAAGGAGGAAAGAGCGTGTCAGCAATTGAACAAAAAGTAAAAGAGATTATTACCAAGCAGCTTGGGGTAAAAACAGAGCAAATTGCAAAAGAAACTTCATTTATTAACGATCTCGGAGCGGATTCCCTTGATACGGTGGAGTTAATTATGGAATTTGAGGATGCGTTTGATATGAACATTCCGGACGAAGATGCGGAAAAGATACGTACCGTGGGAGACGCGATTAAATATATTGAGGAACATAAATAAATGCTGGAACGGAGAAGGGTTGTTATTACCGGTGTTGGCGCTATTACCTCTTTAGGGATTGAAAAGCGGCAGATTTGGACTTCATTGTGTGAGGGAAAGAGCGGTATCAAGCCTATAGCCTCCTTCGACAGCTCATTGCATGGCGTTCATTTTGGAGGCGAGGCCAGTGATTTTGATCCGGCCAAGTGGTTTGACGTTAAAGAGGCGCGCCGCCTGGATCGTTTTGCGCAGTTTGCCCTTGCCGCTGCTATCCGTGCCGTGGAGGACGCTCAACTAAGTACGTGCGGTTATGATCCAACGAGGATAGGCGTTTTAATTGGTTCTGGCATGGGTGGTTTGCAGGAGCTCGAAACCCAACACGGTAATCTTATGAACAAAGGTCCATCAAGGATATCGCCCCTGATGGTGCCAAAATTGATGGTAAACGCCGCTTCGGCACAGGTAGCGATCCGGTTCGGATTAAAGGGGCCTAATTACGCCCTGGTATCTGCATGTACTACGGGCGGCAACGCCATCGGGGAGGCCACGCGTATGGTTCAGCGAGGTGAAGCGGATGCAATGGTGGTTGGGAGCTCGGAAGCGGTAATTACTCCCTTGGGCGTTGGAGGGTTCAGCGCCATGAAGGCGCTTTCCACCCGTAATGACGCCCCGCAAAAAGCCAGCCGCCCTTTTGACAAAGACCGTGACGGGTTTGTTATATCAGAAGGGGCAGGCATTCTTGTAATTGAAGACATGGAATTTGCAAAGAAGCGTGGGGCGTATATTTATGCGGAGGTTTTGGGCTATGGGCTTAATACGGATGCGTACCACATTGCCGCGCCGGAGGGCAGCGGTGACGGGGCTATACGATGTATGAAAAGCGCCATGAAGGATGCCGGGTGTAACCCCGAAGACATACAATACATTAATGCCCATGCAACTTCGACCCCTATTGGCGATTCTATTGAGGTCATTGCGATAAAAAATGTTTTTGGGCAATATGCGTCAAAGATTCCCGTTAGTTCCACAAAGTCGATGCTTGGTCATCAACTCGGAGCGGCGGGAAGCGTTGAGGCAATTATATGCGCTTTTGTAATCAATGAAGGAATTATCCCGCCGACGATTAATTATGAAACACCGGACCCCGAATGTACAGGTTTGGATTTTGTCCCCAACGTCGCCCGTGAAAAGAAAGTCACGACCGTGCTTTCCAATTCATTTGGCTTTGGCGGCCATAACGCCGCGATCATCTTAGGCAAGGTGTAGCGCCTTCGTCAAAGACCTCGTTTGTTTCACAAACTCAATCCCTTTTTCACGTTGTAGTTTCACCGTTTTGTAAGTTTCAATAATAAATGAGCCATTTGTAGGTTTTCTTTGTATTCACGGTTAGCCCGTGCCTGTTTGTGGCTCACAACGGTATAAAAGTGACCGAAGGCGTTGCTGGCCACTGTCTCCCGCTGGCGGGGGGTATGGGGATGGAGTGGCACAAGTAATAATTCCAGTACACATACAACCTGATTATTTATGTGTTTGTTTAGAAAACAACAAAAACCGCTAAAATGCCAATGAATCGAAACAATTTAAAACCGTTTCTTGAAATTGCACAAAAGGCCGCGCTTCAGGCCGGAGTTGTTCTTAAAGAACACTTTGGCAAGGTGAGTCCTTCCATGATTAACGAAAAGGCAAAGAATGATTACGTTACCGATGTCGATAAAAAATCCGAGGCAATCATCAAAAACCTCGTTCGCTCTCATTTCAAGGATCACGACATCCTTGCCGAGGAATCTACGCCGGAAAGGAATTCATCCCCTTTCCGATGGATCATCGACCCGCTGGACGGCACCCTGAATTATATCCACGGCCTGCCGAGTTTCGCCATCTCCATTGCCTTGGAAATAGAAGGGGAGCTGGCGGTGGGGCTTATTTATGAGCCGCTCAGGGAAATCGTCTATTCGGCGGTAAAAGATATGGGCGCATTCAAAAATGGATGCCGGATGCAAGTTTCAAGCACCGGTGTTTTGAGTGCGTCACTTATCGCTACCGGTTTTCCCTTCAGGATAAAAGACGTCATTGATACCTACCTGAAGGCGTTTCGGGGGTTGTTTATGCGCGCCACCGGCATTAGAAGGTGCGGGTCGGCCTGTCTCGACCTTGCGTACACGGCTGATGGTGTCTTTGGTGGTTTTTTTGAAATCGGTCTTTCCCCATGGGACGTAGCAGCAGGCGCCCTTATCGTCAAAGAGGCAGGTGGGGTGGTCACTGATTTTACAGGCGGCAATCTTTTTTTAAAATCCGGCAACGTTATTGCCGGTTCCGGCGGCGTACACGCAGAAATGCTTGAAATTATTCAGAAAGTTTTTCAACAACCATGCTCAACATCAACCCCTACGACTGTTTAAAATCTTCACAGGAAATCAGACAATGGTACGACCAAAATTACTACTTGCTTTCCTTGTCCGGCCTATGGTTAAAAGGGGGAGAACCCAATACCATGGACCCTGCCCTTTTTTCTCAGGCAGAACTGCGATTTCTTATATGCAGGTTATCCACCTATCGTGACGTATCGACCTCCATCTCTCATTCTCTCATAGCCCAGATTGCCAGGGAAGTTGAAGGCGTCTTTACCGACTTCGCCTTTTTGCCGCCGCCCAGGGACATTGATCTCATGGCTGCTTCACGTATACCGCCTTGGGTGGGAACGACTACTAAAGAGCCGCCCACCGCATTTCACGTCCTGGGGATCAGCAACTCCTTTGTGTTGGAATTGCTTAACCTCCCAAAGCTTCTACATCTCTCCGGAATTCCCCTTTTTAAAACGGAGCGTATGCTTCGCGAGGACGTTCCTTTTATCATCCTGGGGGGCGCCAGCTCCGGAGTTACCTCTGTCCTGCATGGTACCCTGGAAGAACAAGGGGCGGATGGGCATTACGGGCTTGTGGATGCCGTATTTATTGGCGAAGGGGAATATTCCATCAAACAATTTCTGGAGATGGTTAAACTAGGCAGGTTACAGGGCTGGAGCAAAAAAGAAATCCTAAATGCCTGCCACGGGAAGGTGGATGGATTTTACGAGCCGGATAAATATGAACACCGATATGAAGTTTCCACACCAATCGGCGCTCCCCTCCCAATAGCAGTGGAAGGGTTGCCTCTTGCTGAAAGTGAAGGGGTTGTGGGAGTTGCTTTGAAGGGAAAAAGCGAATTGCGGGAAATCACACCAAAAGAGACATACGTGTCCTTTCCGGTAAAAAGCGCCGTGGTACACGAGCTAGACAAGGTTCGCGCCATGGAGTCATGCCCCGTGTGGTACGATACGGAAAGCCTGGGTTTGGGAAGCGTGCAGATCAGTACCGGATGCCCTTGTTTTTGCGCCTTTTGTGCGGAAAGCTGGGAGCGCAAACCCTATCGTGAGCGTTCTCTGTCAAGGATTTCTGAAAGCCTGAAAACGGCAAAGGCGTGCCAGGGGCTTGATACGGTGAACCTCCTAAGCTTCAATTTTAATACCCACGCGGAACTGTATCCCATGATATTGTCGCTTTACCGTGAAATGGACAACGTAAGCCTGAAAAGCCAGCGATTCGACCTGCTCGCCGGCGACAGTTTCCTTGCGGAAGTGCAGCAAACGATTGGAAAGACTACGGTAAGTTGCGGGATGGAAGGCATTAGTGACCGGTTACGCCGCCGTCTCCACAAAAACCTGACGGAAGTGCAGATTTACAAGGCCTGTGAATCGCTGTTTAAAAGGGGCATCAGGGAACTGAAGATATTTTTAATCGCCACGGGGTTGGAGCAGGGTGAGGATTTTGTTGAATTTGAAAGGTTTGTCAAGAGCCTGGAAAGTTTAAAGAGTATGTCAGACAGCCACGTGCGCATTATTTTCAGTCTGACTCCTCTGTATTATCCACCACACACCCCATTGCAGTTTCATGCCTGCCTTACGTCACTTGGGGACATAAAAAACATAAAAAAGTCGATTGAGCGCGCCTGCAAGTCTGGTGGTATGGAATTCAGGGAAAGCGCTTCATTTGAAGAAATGTGGTTGACGCAGTTGCTCGCTAAGGGCGACAGACGGCTCACGCCGGCGCTTATCCGTTCGTCAATTGAGGATGGGATACTTTATTACAACGTCATTCCCAAGCAGGCGCTCAGGAACTGGCGTGGCTACCTGGCCGATTTGGCGTTAACCGAAGAAGACTATTTTAGCGAAAAAGGGGAACAGTGTGCTTTCCCCTGGGATGATATCGATACGGGCGTTCCGAAGCGATATTTATGGGAAGAATATCAGCGTTCTCTTGATTTTGCCGAACGTGAATACTGCCTGGGGCGCCCGCACGTAGACGTAAAATGCCTGGGCTGCGGCGCGTGCCCGACCGCGGACCATAGGAAAAACCTCACGCAGCACAAGATGCAACCGCCTTTTTTCATGGAAGAACTTCATAAGATTGCCCGGAGCAAGCAAAACACGATTACCCTCAGCGTCGTTGTTGAGATTGACGCATCCCTTCGGCTGGCTCCGAAGCAGTTTGTCGGTGTAGTCCTGGCGCGTGCGATTATGATGGCCATGCCGGAAATCGTTCCCTATTATAAGAACGTGTCCGGTTACCTTAGTGAATTCAATGGCGAGAAAACCCCGGCGGATTTTATTTACGGCGTCAACGTGTATAATCTGACCTTCTTTTCAAATGACAGGTCTCTGGAATTGTTAAGCAGCGCGTCGCTGTCCCAAAAACATAGCGCGATACAGACGCTATGTCAGGGATTCAAGGTAAAGGAATTTATCTTAAATCCGGTCGATGGGCAAGAGGTTAAATACGTGTTGTACCGTTTTCAGTTCGGCAAGGAATTTACCCGGCCTTTAGTAGAGCAGAAACTGGAAGAGTACCTGCGGGGCAGTTACGTGAAGTATACGTTATTAAAAAGAAACGGCCAGACGATTTTTAAAGTCGATACAAAAAGCAAAAAAAACGCCGTAGTCGTATATGCAAAGGTCGGTAAAACCGGCGCATCGCAGGTGCCGGAAGCGGGGTTTTCCATTATAATGGCCGTGGCGGCACGTTTTGACCTCCAGGCTTTTCTGGAAATCTGTTATGGCGTTGGGAAAAGGCGTGAGTTTGTTTGTACCTACATGGAAGCCCTGGGATATTATGGCAGATACCCCTTGCTGCAAAAACATGAAAAGTGCATTTGCTGTGGCGACAGCGTCAACGAGACCTTTCTTTTCGGCCAACCGCTTGAAGACCGCCAATGCCTTGCGTGCAGCGTGGAGCGATTAGCCCCGTAGCTCAGGGCTTCAGCCCTGATGGCCTCCAGCGTAACCCGGCACGCCGGAATCCGCCAGTCCCGGCGCTATCCCCGCAACCATACAAGAAGTAAATTCTCTTGAATGCCTTGAAATTACTGATAAAATCACAGGATAATGATTGTCGAAAGGGACATTCGCCTCGTTCCCAAGCTCAAGCTTGGGAACGTGTCTGCGCAAGAAGCTCCTGCTTCATTTTGTTTTCAGGAACAAAACAATGGTAAATTTTAGGAAAGATACGTGTCCCAGCCATATTCAGCATCCTTTTCTGTCGCCCCTTCAGGGCTTGTTATATTATTCCCTTTACCAGGGGCTTCAACCCTGGCTATATACTTTCAGCCCTTCGGGCCTGTTGTAGAGCGAAGAGCCTCTTCGCTCTACACAAAAGTTGCCGAATGCCTAATTAAACGTACAGGAATTTCAAATACACGTGTAGTGGCAAGGCGCGCCTTGCCACTACGCTGCTAAAAGTTGCCAAAGGCTTAATTCAATAGCCGTTATCGAACGAACAGGACAATGATAATGAAAAAACAAATGTATATAGTTTTATTCCTCATACCAGCGCTGCTGATATGCCAAACCGCGCTGGCGGCGAAATGGGTAATGAAAAAAGGGACTCAAAGCGGCGCTGACGACTCCCAGTCGCCCATGAGCAATAAGGCGCAGGGGATTTCGTATTATAAAAAGGGTATGCTGGAAGACGCCGTTGAGGAGTTAATTATTGCCTCTGAAAGGGCAAGAGGCGACGCAGAACTGCACCACTACTTGGGGAAGGCTTACTATGAGCTGGATAAACTGCAGGAAGCCATCCCCGAATTTCTCGCGGCAATATCATTTTATAACCCTGACCGGGTAGAGGAAAAGGCGGAAGCTTATAGCGACCTTGGACTGACCTACAAATACCTAAAGTCGCTTTCGGAGTCTTTTTCTGCCTACAAAGAAAGCCTTGCGCTAAATCCGTTAAAGGTGGATACCAATTACTATCTGGGCGTCCTTTCTTATGAAAAAGACAAGTTGAACGAATCCGCTGCCTTTTTGGAAAAGGCCGTTAGCCTCGATCCGAAAGATGCAGACGTTCACTTCATGCTGGGGGTTGTGTACTTTAAAAAGAATTTGCCTGAAAACGCAGAAAGGGAATTCAGGCAGGTAATCAACTTAAAAAAAGATGACGCGGAGGCGCATAATTTTCTCGGTATGTTGTATTATGGGCGCGGTGATTTTGAAAATTCAATCGCCGAACATCAACTGGCCGTGCAGTATAATAAAAACTATGCGGAAGCATTTAACAACCTCGGTATCGCCTATTATGCAAAGGGTGATTTGAAGGATGCCGCAGATGCCCTCAAAAAGGCCGTAACGTTGTCGCCTAACTTTGTGGAGGCTTACTATAATCTGGGGATGGTTTACCGTGAAGGCGATAAATTCCAGGATGTGGTCTTTTCCTTGCAACAAGCGCTTAAAATAAATCCTAAAATGGCCGAGGCCTATTTTGCCCTGGGTGAGGTTTATGCGGAAAATGACAGGGAATCCGAGGCGTTGTCGTACTACCGATGGGCTATCAGCTTTAAACCGGATTATGCGGATGCGTATTATAACTGTGGGGAGCTTTACGCCGTTAAGGGGGAGAGGGAGCAATCTATCGAAGCCTGGAAGAAGGCGATAGAGCTAAACCCTCAAAAGGCGGACGCCTACTATAATCTGGGGGTTGCATATTTTAATCTGGGGAACGAGAGTAAGGCCATTTCGTGCTGGAACAAGGCTGTCAAAATTAACCCTGATGATTATGGAGCGCTAACCGGTCTTGCGGATATTTATTATTCAAAGGGCTTGTTGGATAAGGCAATACAAACATGGGAGCGAACTACCGAACTCTACCCTGACCGTTCCGATATATTTTATAAGTTGGGTAACACTTACGCGAAAAAAAATATGTATTTGTCGGCTGTTGCTTGTTGGGAAAAAGCGACAAAGATAAACCCTGCTTACGTTGACGCCTATTATAATCTTGCCGTTGTTTATCAGGGCATCGGCAAGGTGGATGACGCCATCAACGCATTCAAAAAGGCGCTGGATATTGATGCCGATGACGCCAACATCCATAAAAACTTGGGATTCCTTTACCAAAAAAAGGGTATGCACATTGAGGCTGAATCGGAATTTGCCATACACCGAAAGTTAAAATCACTTCAAATGCGTATTAATACGCACAGACGCGAGTAACGTCTCATCCAATTAAAAGGCAAGGCTGAAGCCTTGCCCTACATACATGTCAATTCCAGGTGAAACCCCGGCTGATTTACTACCAGCTTCTTTTTTGTTATAGAGGCAATTTTTGTCAGTAATTCAATACTGGGCAGGCGATAGTCTTTTAATCCCTCAAGACGGCCTATCATGGGCTGGCTTATGCCGAGAGCGTCTGCGAGCGCTGATTGTGAGAGTCCTGCTTCTTCTCTGGCTATCTTAATTTGTCTTGCAATCGCAACCCTTAATCTGGCTTTGTCCAGCAGGATTTTAAATTCAGGGTCTTTTTCATGTTTGTCAATAGTATCTTTCAGGTGATAAATATCGTCCCTGTTGGCATGCGTTTTCATAGAAGCAATCCCCTTCTTTTTAATTTTCAAGTACATCCTTCATACGACGGAGCGCAGTTTCAATTTCATGTTGCGGCGCCCTTTGGCTCTGCTTTTTATAGACATGGAGGAGAACCATGGTGTTTTTCTCGATAACGACATAGAATATTCTAATCTGAGAAATCTTGACCTCCCATAATTTACCTTTAATCTGCCTCATGGATACCAATGGGGCTTGCAGTCCGTATTGTTTTATATCTTCCAAGACAGCATATATTATGGCACGCTGCTCTTTGGGTAATGTATCTATATAAGCACTAACCTGCCTTAGTAATTTGATTACCATATTCGAATATAACCCATTGGTTATATAGGTGTCAAGGAAAATGGCCTGATTCCGGAGAGATAATTCTTGTACATTTACCAATGACTTGCTAAAATACGCTAAATGTATTGCTAAAAACTTCATGTTTACAGGAGGGTATTTCCCCATGGTAAAAGAATTTTTTACGTCAGCTATAAAAAAGGTGACACTAGATTTAATCTACCAGGTAGTCAATGACCGCACGGAAGAAATAACAACCCAAATAGGTGAACTGAAAAAACGTCAGGAGGAAGATTTCAGATATCTGGTGCAAAAAATTGATGCGGATATCGGGAGTGTAAGAGGCGAGATTGGGCAATTGCGAAGCGAAATGAAGAACGAAATTGGGCAGTTAAAAGGAGAGATAGGGCCGCTAAACCAAAGGATCGGCACGGTAATCCAAATGTTGGTTACTATCAGCCAAAAGAATTAATAACAGTATGTTTTTAATCGGATTCCTCCCGTTTTATCATGACATTCAAAACAGCATGGCATCTATGAAAATGTTGTTAAATGCAGCGTCGTTTGCCACGTTGATATGTCTGATCTTTCCGGCAATCTCTTCCACGTCCCTTACCGCATCCTTATAAAGCAAATACAATCGGGCGCCAACCCCGGCGGCATTTGAAATAAAACCGACCTTTTCCACGGGAACTTCCGGGATCAAACCAATGCGGATGGCATTGCCCACGTTGATATTCATGCCGAATCCGCCGGTTAAAACCACCTTGCCAAGCCCTTTGGGGGTAATTCCGTATTCCCTCATGATAATAGCAATCCCCGCCATTATTCCCCCTTTGGCCTTTTGAACCTCTTCTATGTCACGGGCAGTTATCACCACGGGTTGAAAGATTGCCGTGTCCTGCCGAGGAACCAGGATATACCCGCTGTCTCTCAGGCTGTTGCAGCGTGGGTTTCTGACAAAACGTCCCCGCCTGTCTATGATACCCAAACGCAAAAACGCGGCAATGGTATCAACAATGGCGCTTCCGCACAAACCCGTTGGTTTTTTGTTGTCAAAGGTCTTGTAGATAACGTGAAAATCTTCGTCTATGTCAACGCGGTAAATAGCGCCGGAGGCCGCAAGTTTCCCGGACATAGCGGAAAATCGCTCAAACGCCGGCCCCGCGGCAGCCGAAGTGACGAGGATTTTTTCTTTATTACCCAGGACGATCTCCCCATTTGTGCCAAGGTCCACCAAGAGAACGGGTTCTTCCGACCGGTAAAGGCTGGGTGCCAGTATCCCGGCAACCGCGTCTGACCCCACAAAGCCATTCAGGAGAGGAGGACACACAACCAACCCATTTTCGTTCATAGTAAGCTTCTGCCCCCCGCCCTTATCCTTGTTGACGTACGTGTATGCGCTTGAAAAGACCGGGGTAAAAGGCGCCCTGACCAGATACTGCAAATCCATGTCCAGGAATATATGGTGCATAACCGAGTTCCCAACGACAACCATTTTATAGATATGGCTGTAAGAGATACCCTTGTCCTGGGCAATTTTCAAGAGAAGGGTGTTAATTCCTTTGATAAGACTGTTCCGGAGTTCCGTCCGCTCTGCTGTCCCACAGAGATACCGTTCCGCCCTGGTCATAATATTGTCGCCAAATTGAAACTGCGGGTTCAGAAGAGAGCCGGAGGTGATTATCTTTCCGGTCTCCAGGTCATGGAGGTATATTGCGATGGTGGTTGTTCCGATATCCACAGCCACGCCCAGTATTTCCCGGGAATGGCACAGGTCAAGCGCCCTTCCCTTTTCTGTGTCAATGATACAATAGAATTCCTTGTCATGTCTTACCATATCGGGCAATTTTCTAAGCTCACTGTGGAAAAATTCGGTGTGATTGCCGATAGCCTTCTGAATTATTTCTAAATCCGTGTGCTTATCATCGGTTTTTTGCCTATGCGGCATCTTGATTGCACAGATAGAGGGATTTAAGCCGTACTGCTCGCCAATTGATTCCTGAGCATGGTCTTTCTGGTAAACCCGATATTCATTTTTTATTCTCGATTCCCGCGGAACGAAAATTTCCATATCGGACGCCACTTTAACCTTACAGGCAAACCGGTAATTTTTCTCTTTTTGCTCAGGAGTTAAAACTATCGACTCCTTTCTTGAGTAATCACCGGTAACCCCCTTCCCCACTTGAATAATACAGGAACCGCATACCCCGGCCTTATTGCACAAATTGTGGATTTGAACACCGGCCTGGGCGGCAGCCTCAATAACATCGATCCCTTCATGCACGTGAACCTTCCTTTGAAAGGGAAAAATCGAAACGCACTTCGTTGCTTCTACCCCATTCCCGTACACCTTAAAATTCCTTGAGACGTCGATGGATGCATTGACAAGCGCCTGAATAGTATCCAGCCTGGCGTTCGGTGGCACCTCACACCCGGAACCCAGGATAAATCTTCCACGTTCCAGCGAGGTTTGTAAAAGCGCCGTTGATTGGGAAAAAATCTCCTTCGGCTTTTCATTGACAAAGGAGATGGATTTTATGTTGCCGTTAAAACACAGGGAAGAGGAAATACCGAAAGCGACGTCCAGCGGAACGAGATAATCGATGGTCATAATGTCGATGTTTACGTCTTCCAATTCTTTGATAATGTCCTGAACTGCCCCGGCCACGCTATACCAAGTAATGGCCTCAGGATTGAATTCCTTGATAAAAGAAAATATCTTTTTCAGGTTTGGAAGTTCAAATTCCTTGAATATTTTTGCGGGGAGCACGGCGGGAGAGGCCGAAGGATTAAACATAATAATACAATCAGCGCCTGCCGCTAACAGATGCCTTATGAAAACAAGGGCTACCTCCAGGGTAAAAGCCAGCAGTTTCTTGAAATTATCCGGCTCATCAACAATCATATAGAGCATTTTCTCTAGATCCATAATACGGGAGGCAATCGTAAGGGGGCCAAGCGCGTGGGCTACAACCGGTATCCTGCCGAGAGATTTATCCTTCAGGATATGCACTGCCTTGATGAGTTCCGGCATCCTGCCGTCTTTGAGGGGGTTTGGCACAGAAAGGGCGCTCAGTCCATTGATGGATTGTATGGCAGGCCGTTTAACGTGTGGATAATTATCGGCAGGAAATACCAGTTCACAGCCAATGGCCTCAGCCTCGACGCAAAGGTCTGCAAAGGCAATTACCGCGTCATACTGGAATGTCTCCTGTGCGGCCAGTTGGCATTCGGCAAGGACTTCACCGTTGCTTACGTACTCTCTGACGTTTTTACCCCGTAACCTTGCGGTAACCGCAGCCACCTCGGGAATAACCGGGATGCGGTCAGTCCTCTCACATCGTAACGTAGCTTTTACTCGTTCCAGGGGGTTCATAATAGATTTTAAATAAAACTTTGGCAGCGTAAAATTATGAAGACCTTTAGTCCATTTGCAATTGCGGCTATTTTACTCATAGGACACCATTATGCCGGGTCTGCTATTTGAAATAAGGTCAGTATTTTATCACAGTTATTGTAAGAAAGCCTAACGCAAAATTAACCATTACCATGGCGCTCAAGCCAACACGATATATGGCAAATATCGTTTCGCTGGAAATTCGTTCTTTCAGGGTTCACGGTAACCGTTTACGTGGCGCTTCTTTCAATTGGTTGAGGAATGGTTGATATTTCCAGGGTATGGCGTGTTTGTTGTAGAGTTCCTTTATCATCCGGTAATATTTTTCGTACACTTCATGAGAAACTTCCTGATAGTGGGGATTGCAGTAAAAGACACGGCATCCCAGCGCTCGAAACTCACGAATAGAGCAGTTGTTGTCTTTCAGGAAGGGGCATATATTGTCTGAAACGGCAAAGTCGGGGACGTGTGCGTGCTTGACGATAAAATCAATTTCTACGCCGCTCGCATAAAGGACGTGGTCAAAGTCGCCGAAATTGCAGCACGTCCCGCAGCCATTACAACCGGGATTTAATTGCGCCAGTTCATTTTCCAGTTGCCGGTATATGGCCGTCAACCCGGCGTCAAGGTTTAGTTCTGAAACGTATTTCATTTGCGCAAATCCAAAATATTTATGTGGCTCAGGGCTTCAGCCCTGATGGACTCCGGCATTGCATGTCACGCTGGAAGCCACACGTAAAATGCTTGCACTCATACCGAGTGCAACGTCCATCAAACCTGAAGGTTTGAGCTACAGCAACGGCGTTATGTCTGCCGTTGTATGTAACCTCCCTTTGCCGGATCCCGGACAGGTATTTTGCAACTCTTCCCAAGCCTCACGGTTCTCCAGATTTGACGTCCAGAAGGGGAATGACCTGCACTGTCCCGGCCTGACGCCGTATATCTTGCAGCCCCCGTCGTACATCACACACACGCCGTTTCCATGTTCCAAGAGACTTAACCGGCCGTTAATACTCTTCACATAGTTTTTTGCAAATGCAGCCTGGGTAATACCGAGAAAAGAGGCGATATCGCCCATCTCACTATTGTTAACCCACACGGCGCCAGGTTCGCCCCTGCAACACCTGCCGCACCGCCGGCATTCAAACCTCAATCCTTCTTGAAACCAGGACAGGGCTTCATTTTGATTTTTTGTGTTGTTATCCATGTTGTTTTATCGGTTCTATCAATAAGAGAAGTAATCACACAAAGACACAATGAATTAAAAAAAGGTAACATTTTCGTTTTTTGAAAAATAACCCCGGAGGGGTGAAATATTAATAGCTAAAACACCAAACACGATAATAAAGCTCCAGAGGAGCGATATATGATTTACGCGCCTTCTATGCCGCTCCTCTGGAGCTTAGCATTGGTGTAGCTTCTTTATTCTATTAATATACCGCTCCTACCGGAGCTTTTTCAGGGTTTTTTCAAAAAACTAAATTATTACAAAAAAAGATACCTTGTTTTTTTTGCTAAAGTTACCACTCCTTCGGTTTGAATCCCTTGGGATTCTTCACTTCCATTATTTCATCCCCGACCGAAAGCACCAGAAATCCCATTTTCCCTGCGCATCTGAGAATTGCAAAGCTTGTTATATTCGACGCCAACGCTGGCAACAAAATCTTCTACGATATGTTCAAGTCTGTTAACCCGTTTTGCGATTACCGGCATTGGAATGGCCCTCCCAATCTTACCTTATAAAAAACTGCATAATTAAATCCCCACCATTACCCCTCACTCAATACCTGATGCACGGTTTCGCTGAGATCGGTGATTCGGTAGGGTTTTGCAATGACGGCCTTAAATCCCGATTTTCCGAAATCGGACATTGCTGCGTCTTCGGAGTAGCCGCTGGAAACGATGGCCTTCACCTTCGGGTCAATCTCGTGGAGTTTCTTAATGGCCTCTTTTCCTCCCATTCCTCCGGGAATTGTCAGGTCCATAATGATCGCGTTGAAGGGATGTCCGGCGTCTTTTTCTTTCTTGTATAAATCAATGGCCTCTTGCCCATCCAGGGCATACCCTACCTCATATCCCAATTTGGCCAACATCCTTCCGCATACGTCTCTGATAAGTTCTTCGTCGTCCATAATCAGGATTCTTCCCTTCCCGAAGATGGGTTTGTTGTCAATGGACTTTGTGGGAATAGCTTCTTCGTTTGACGCCGGAAGATAGATATAGAACATGGTTCCAACGCCCGCCTTCGACTCCACGGAAAGGTAGCCGGCGTGTTTTTTAATAACGGAATACACCACGGCAAGCCCCAGCCCGCTTCCGCCTTCTTTCGTGGTAAAATAGGGGTCGAATATCTTGGTGAGGTGTTGTTCCGGAATGCCCACGCCCGTATCGGCAACCGTTATTTTAACGTATTTCCCCTGCATTATGGGGACGTTACTTTCGGCATCGACGGTAACGTTTTCAGCGGACAATTTGATTATCCCGCCGTCGGGCATGGACTGTTCTGTGTTGGTTCACCGTGAATTGGAATTTTCAAATTTAAAATAAGCTACTAAAGGATGGGGCTTTGCCCCAGACCCCAGGGTTTATTTTAGGCATAAGAG
>JACVXV010000155.1 GCA_015661205.1 Candidatus Brocadiaceae bacterium | reverse complement strand
CTCCTTTATCCGGTTATCAAGTCTCAAATCCCTTGAAGATTCTACCCTTTTTCGCCTATTCTTGCAACAAGGCTTCGCCTTGTTTGCAGGATTTAGGTGTTAGAAAAAAAGGCCTAATTTCTCCTTTCGCACAGGGTCAACGGTTTATTTGGGTCATTCTTTCCCCAGTCCACCTCAACGGCATATTGTATACACTTATTGATAAAATCACCGGTAATCATTGAGCACTCGACCCCCGTCCCTCGCAGCAAATCCCGCGTGTTTGATGAATCGAAACAGGGTTCACCGAGCAGGTATGGCAGAAATGCACCTATCCGCTGCAAAAAAGTCTTTTCATGGAGGGTTTGTTTGCGGTCTTGAAACTTGTATATTGGCTCTATTTTAATGCCGTAAAAACCCGTTGCAGCCATCATCCATACCGCAAGCTCTCCCAACGTCGGCGGAGATGGGTTCACGATGTGAAAGGTTTTGTTGATGCTTTCCCTGCGCATAGAAATTGCGACGATAGCGCCGGCAACGTAATCTACGGGTACCAGGTTGACTGTGTTATATTTATCTCCTGGGATTTCCAGGCATGAGGGGTGTGTTCTGGAAATGGTGCCGCCGTCTTTTTTCTGAAAATCTCGAGATATATGCGCCTTAAGACGGCATAAGCTTTTCCCAAATACATAAATATTATCAAAGTTTTTTGTAAATCCTGTGAGCGTATCTCCAACAATAATACCGGGACGGTACACGGTGCAAGGCAATAGATATTGCTTATGCATCGCAAAAAGGCCCCTTTCCGCTTCAAATTTGGACCTTTCATAATTATTGTTAAATTCCTGGTTTTGCTCTAATTCAGACTCCAAAACCGTTCCACGCCTTTTCCCGGCAACATAAGCAGTGCTGATATAATGAAGCCGCTTGGTTTTCCTTGTCAGGCAGAACCTGGCGACGTGTTGCGTGCCAATCACGTTTGTCCGGGTAAGCATATCCCAGGAATCGCTGTCAAATTTAATAACGGCCGCGCAGTGAAACACCTCATCGACCGTTTCAGCCAACCGTAAATAATCCCAGGCATTGAGTCCAAAGTACCTCTCCGACACGTCTCCTTCCATAACTTCAATACTATCCTGTAACGTGCCATACTCATATCCGGACATGCCGAATTGTGAAAGTATCTCTAAAGACCTCTCCATTGCGCCGACATTGCTTTTTCCCCTAATAAGGAGTATTAATTGATAACCCTCTTCAAAAAGTATCTTGGTAATGTAGCTCCCCAGAAATCCTGCTGCCCCGGTTATAAGAATTGTTTTTCGTTTCATAAGTGTATTATCAAAAATATTTTAGAAGAATTACATCGTAAGAGATATACCACTTCTTCAGAAAGTAACGGCCTACTAACCGGTCTATACTACAGATAGGTAAATAACGTAGGTAAGCGAGAGCAAGGAGAGTGCCAAATGTTTATCAAAGCGGAGGTATATTGCGGTAACTATTTATGGGTATGACAGTTAAAACAGATTTATTTTACTTTTGTCGGTTGTAAATACCTTTGTAGCACCGAAATTGTTGTAAATTTTACCTTAAGTAATTGTAATATTTACAAAAAGACTAACCATTCAACCCGCTTGATGTATAGCGAATCTGTTTGAGGGGTGCGGTGATTTGTTCGAGAAGCACCAGATAGGCAAAGGCGTCGCCGGAGGTTTGTCCGCACATTTCTTCCAACGGGCGTAGATTTGCACAAACGAGAGGTCTTTCCGGGTTGTCATAAATGAGACATTCGTTATCGGCGCCGAGTTGAATACATCGAACGCCGGTGGGCTTGCCTTCAAGCATTCCTGGAATAGACGATGAAATAGAGAGCGCAATGCAACACGCCCCGCAACCTATTCTGCAATTCAAGGTAAATCCTCCGTACCGTCGTTTGTTTACTCCGATTTTCTATAAACAATTAATCCATGGTGGGGCTTAAATAATACCGGTTTGATTTTATACAAATACCGAACCCAAGCGAACTATGTCTTCGGGAAGTGTTCAAGCAGTTTGTCTATTGCCGTAATATCCAGGAGTTCATGCAAGTGAAGGATGATTGAAGGGCTGTTTAACTCCAGCACCTCTTTCCGCACTGCCGTAATGAAGGTGTGTGCAATGTCCGTGTCGAACTGCTCATTACAATGGTTCTTTAGCTCGTTTATGGCCTCCGCAAAAGAGCGGCGTGAACGGTAGGGTCTGTTCGTTGTCATTGCATCAAAGGCGTCCACCAACGACATCATCCTTGCGCCGATGGGTATCTCGGATTTCTTTAATTTGTCGGGATACCCGTTGCCGTCCACCTTCTCATGGTGGTTGCGGGTCATCATGGGAATGCTTTCCCAGGGAAACTTTATCTTTGACAATATCTCGTAGCCGACAACCGGATGGGAATACAACTCCCCCAATTCAAATTTGGTAAGCGGACTGGATTTGTTGATGATCGTTTTATCAACGGCGAGCTTGCCGATGTCGTGTAGCAGTCCGGCGACACGTATGCCTTCAATATCCTCTTCGGCCCACCCCATCTCTCGCGCCAGCGCCGAACAATATGCTGAAACCCGGTGAGAGTGGTCTTTGGTATAAGAGTCCTTTGCGTCGATTGCGGCGGCAAAAGAGTGGATGGTGTTGTAGTAGGCCTGCCTTAAATTTTCATACAGCTCTTTATTTTCGGTGTATTTGTGCATAAGCTTAACCAAGAGGGAGTGGTTGTGGAGGCTGTACGACAGGTGTTGCGACATGATCGAGAGAAGCTGGAAGTCGTAATCCGTATATCCTTCTCCTGAAAATTTATCATTAATGGACAGGGCGCCGATAAGTTCGTTGCCGACGATAAGAAAGACCACTATCCTTGCGCCGAATTTTGCAAACTCCGTCCTCACCGGCGAAAAATACGATAACATCGGGCTGCTACCCTTGAGGTCCAACGGCTTATTGTACCCCACAAATGCCCCTATTGCCTCATCGGAAAGCCGCAGGGTGATGCCGGCCATGTTGTCTATTCCCTTTGAGACAACCGGAAAGAAGATTTTTTGCAGCGGGTCATATTTAAATATGATGCCTTTCGACGCAAAAAAAGAACCCATTACCATATAGAGCGCCGATTTTATGACACTGTTGAAATCCTTTGGAGAACATATTTCTTCCCCTAGTTCCCCAAGTGTATTCAGGTTAAAAAGGAATCTTTCCACCGTAGGGTCTTTTTCCATCATGATTCCGCCCCCTTCTTTCTCCGTAAGTAGTTGTGATGATAATGGTATAAATTATGGCTTGCGGTAACTATTTTTAATGAATAACATATAACAAAAAATGAAAAAAGTCTAATTTTTTTAACTGTCCCGTAGGGACAAAATATCGGTAGAAATAACAAGCGATACAGACACAAAAATGCCGTAGGCATGATATATTTAAAACCCAATTGCTCTTCTACGTAATATATCGTTCCTACGGAACTAATACTGTTTCTCCGGTTGTTTTCTACCAACATTTCGTTCCTAACGGAACTTTGCAACGTATTAATTATGCTCAGGCGTCATTGATTGACATTTATAGCTTCTCCCCCCTGGAATCTATCCGTAAACACGGGGAAAAAGGGAAGTTGCGGCTCTGCCGCTCTAGACTCTTAGAGCGTGAATTCATTGCCCGCTCTTCATTCGGTTCACGGCTTCTTCTTCTGTCTTTAACAGAGGGATGTGTTTTGACAGGCCTACCATATCAAATATGTCGTGATTAACTTTTTTCAGCCCGGAAAACAGTACCAGCCCTTTCTTCTCCTTGATTTTTTCGATAATACCGATCAATATCGATATGCCAATCGAATTGATGATGTCCGTGCCGGAGAAATCTATGACGAACTTATATGTCCTTTTTGCCAAAAAGGCATCACAAACCTTTTCCAGATTTTCACCTTCCATTTTATTGATATAGTTCTCGGCGTGCAGCACGACGATATTGTCTATTTCCTTATAATTTATGTGTTGGTTGATCATTCCCGTTTTTCCCCTTTTCCCGGAAGATATTTTACCAGAACTATCCTGGCGCCGCTACTGAGTGTTTCAAGTCTGACTTCATCCATAAGCCCCTTCATTAATTCCATGCCCCACCCCCTTTTGTGGGGTAGCCCGGATGCCGGTTCCGCGAGAGACCCCGGTGCGGGCATCCTGTCAAAAAGCGCCCCCTTGTTCTGTACCTGGACAACAAGCTTGTCATCACTCACGACAAATCTCAGGTATACCTTGCTGCCCTTGATTTTGCAGTGTTCAAAGGCATTGATGCACGCCTCTACCAGCGCGGCTTTTATCCGGGAAACGGCGTCATCGTCAAAACCCATTCCGGCGCCGATTTCTTCTGCAGCCCGGGCAGCCACCAGTTCCGCCCGTGGCGACATGGGCAGCACCACGTCAAACTCCTGATTCGAAGATGTTACATTAATGCAGGCAGGTGGGACAATTGTATCACGGTGTTCAAGGACGTTCTTTAGCATCCCCAGTTGTTCGGTATCAGTCGTATATACGCCTTCGCCCGCAAGCTTGTGTAACGCGTCGTTCGCAAATCCCTCCGTTCCCACAACCCATCTCACCGGTGTGGCGGGCTTGAAATGGCGTTGCAGCAGGGTGCTCCGCCGAATAAAGTCCGTGGCCTCATCCGCGGTTACCGGAGAGGTTGATTCTTTTATTCCCACCATCCAAAAGACCTCATGAGCGGCATCGTACCTGTCGTTTTGGAACCCGTTGGCAATGACAATCGGCATCCCTGATTCATTCTTCTCCCACCGCGTGGAGCCAAAGCATCCAACCACCTGCGGCAACAGAATTGCGTCGTTTTCTTTTTCGTCCAAACCCGGTTGGTAAAGACTGTCTTTGGATTGGGATGCCTGGATTGGGTTACGGAAAAGCGCTGCATGCGCCATTTGTCCGCTGAAGGCCGTTAACACATCAATAATTTCCGCCTTTATCTTCCCTTCGACCTTTTCACCCTTTACGGAAAAACCCTCCTTAAGTTCTTTGCTTACGATCTGCGTCTTTATCTCTTCAGGGGTTTTTCCGGCGACCCTTGTCCCGTACACGTACCCCACAAAATCCTTAACCACATTGCCGCCGGTCCAGGCAATTGCTCCAAGATTCTTTTCTAACAAACCGAATGAAATCAGGCGGTCTACCGTCCTTTTTACAACGTCGGGGTCGCATTTGAGTTTGGTTGAGACCTCTTCTACGGAATTTTCCTGGTCAGCGGATGCATATAGGTTCAACACCTTTAGGTCGTGGAGCGTTTCGAGGGAAACGGCGGCATTTAATGAAAACCCCAGGTTCCCGTCTATCAGGGTATGTGCGTAAACGTCGGCAAAATCCTTCAGGCTTAAGAGTCCCTTCCTCATCTTAGAGGCTGACCAGACGACAGATTTCAGGTACATGGGATTTCCTTCCAGCTTTCTTGCGGCAATGGCAAGTATCTCCCTATCGTACTGGGTGCTATTATGGCGGCACAGCTCAACCATTAGGGAGGTTGCGAGTTCTTCTTCAAGACCGGCAAGTTCGATAATCTCAACGGCGCCGTTCAGCGCTTCACCGGGGAGAATCCTTCTCGTTGCGCCTGCCATGAGGAAAGAAAAGGAATCGTGCCGCAAGAGATTGCCACATTCCTCTACTATGGCAGACCATTCCCTGGAATACCCCTTTCCCGCAATGCGGTCGGTATCGTCAAGAATGAGAAATACCGGTATGTTCCACTGGTGTGATAAAATGTGGGGCGCTCTTACGGCGTTTTTCAGCGCAGCGGCATAATCGCCGCCACTTTTCGCCTCTTTATAGTTTGAAACAAGTTCTGCAGCGACGGAGAGGTCAACATCCATAAGCATCTTTTCGAGTTCATTCAGGGTGGGGTTTGCATTGATGACTTGTGAGTCTCTTTTTATGAAGGCCAGACACTGTTTCACGGTTTCGAGGATATATTCACCCGCAAAATCTTCCGTAAGGGTACCGCTTTTGAATTGATAGTAGATAGGCGCAATGCCGGCTTGATTCCAGAAGAGCCATTGGTAGACCCTTCTCAGCACCTCTGTCTTTCCAACCCACCTTTTTCCGGCAAGAAACATGCCGGGCAAAAGCTTATGCGGTTCCGTTGCCCGACTGCAAATATAATCGATTTCTCTTCGCCTGCCAAAGAACTCCCGTTCGGGGCAAAGAGGGTGTATCGCATTGTTTTCCATTGACAGCCTATCATTATAATAGGTTAATGAGTTCTTTCGTCACGACGTTTACCGTCAGGAACCTGGTAAGGCTAACGCCTTAAGGTTGTGGTGACGCCCATAAATACAAGCAAAATACGCGTATTCGGCTAATATAATAAAATGAACGTAAAGACGCAAGCGAATTCAGAAATATTGCGGCGAGGCTGCGACATATTACTAAACAGGTGATGCTTGTCCTTCTTTTGGTGTTAATTGTGCCGAAAAAATAAAAAAAGCTTGCAATCTTCTTCGTTTTTGTTTTACTGTTATCCGTAAGGGAAAGACAATTTCCCTGTCATCCCATCCATTTGCTTCGCTATCGCCAGCAATGTCAATCGGGCTGGATTTTTGCACACACTCTTTGGCAGGTATTCATTTTATGGAAAGATATCCAAGTTTTATCCTGGTGGTTTTCATTGTTCTCACGAGTTTTTGTGTTTCTACCCATGCAGATATAATAACATTAAAAAATGCCAATCACGATGTTGAGCTTAAGGTGCTGGGAGTCTTTGATGAGCATATTTCCGCAGCTATTCCAGGCAAGACAATAAAGACGTTAGTCAAACAGTTTTCAGACGTAAAAAGTTATCCTGACGTCTTGTTCATGATTTCCCCCGGTGTTACCATCGTATGCAAAATTAAAGAAGTTACGGAAGACACCGTACGGATACTTATTCCAGCATCCGGGATTTCATCTCTCAAAACGGGCACTCAGCCGTCTGTTAAAGCAGAGACTATTACTCCCGTCGATAGGATAAGTGATAAGCCGAGGGACGTGGTTGGTGATGTCAAGACGCCTCCACAGGAAAAGACGGGCGTAGAGAGAAATTCCAGATGGCAGCCAGAGCCGTTGAGTCAATTCGGTAGGATAAGTGATAAGCCGAAGGAAGTGGTCGAAGAGGTCAAGACGCCTCTACAGGAAAGGACAGGCGTAGAGAGAAATTCCAGATTACAGCCAGAGCCGTTGAATCAAGATGGTAAGCTTGGAAGCGTTGAAGGGAAGATATTTCAAAACGGCAAACCATTGCAGAATTGTCAGGTGAAATTGGTCATGATGGAAAAGTATGGCTATCTCACGAATGAATATCGCATCATGGAAGGCGCATTGGAAATGGAATCAGTCACGGACGAACACGGTATCTACTATTTTGCAAATGTTCCACCAGGGAAATACAAGATGTATTGGATGCCGCCGTCAGAGACCGGATGGATACGGCGTTTAAAAATGGACCCCGATGTTGTAGTAAAATCCGGCAAACTGGTAACTCCGAAGGATGTTGAAACCGTGAAGAGGACTTTAAATTAGGCATTCGGCGGTTTTTGCATTGCGGGCGTACGCAGGGGCGAAATATTTGCTTGCTTACACGGTGATGTATTTACACCAAATTTGGCAAATACTTCGCCCCTGCAACTGTCTGAATACATTCCCGTGATGCAATCCTAAAGAGTTGCCATACAGATGCTTTGAAACATCCAAGACCATCTCAAGTTGCACAATGTGTTTCATATTGAAATGCATTTTTGATTTTGGTGAGCTACTTATATGGGACAGAGTGATGTCGAAACTAAGAAAAGAAAATTTCTTTAATTCCTTACATCGTATGCCACTAAAGGATGATTTCTCCAACTGTGCATAAATTGCATTACCTAATGATATAAGGTTTGCCATGTAGTTTAAATAGATGTTTAAAATTTTGTAGATGTCGTGTGCAAATTGCCGAAAGCAGTATTGAACCAATCATCGTTTGAAGAAACCTACTTGCAAAATGTAGTTTTTAAAACGGAGCGGTGGACATGGCATTACGAGCTGGCAATTATAAACTGACTGCAAATTCCTTAAAGTTGTGCCTCATCCGCAGAATCTGTGGGTAAGTATTGGTTCCGGCAAATTACCAAGTGTATGATACATGGCTGTTTGCAGGCAACCCAGTGATTTATAACCAT
>JACVXV010000154.1 GCA_015661205.1 Candidatus Brocadiaceae bacterium | reverse complement strand
GCCCAGGGCGTTGCCCTGGGCTGTTGTATTGCGCCCCTTTGGGGCTATTTTTCTAATACGGTTAGGCTGTGTTTGCCCGACTTTTCATTTCTTAACTTAACGCCTATGGGATGACCCCCCGCGCTATAGCATTGCACAAATCTGTAGTTCCATACGTATTTAATCCGTCTGGGGCATGCCTTGCCTGATACATAGCTCTCAGGTTATAGCTTAAACGGTTTTTGTTGTCAAGAAGTTTAAGGATACACCATTTTAGATTGAGAAATTAACCTTCTGTGGAATTTACACGAAAAGCACAAATAAATCCATGCTAAATTTTATAGAATTTATGATAGAATGCTGATAGACTTATCCTGAAATTACCTGTTTTAAAATTTGTGTCGATACGTTATGGATATTCCTCATTTTTATTAAAACTCATCAGAATAAAGAGTATTCATTTGTCTATGACCAGCAAAACCAAGATTACTCTTGTACCAACAATAAGAGACCACCATTGCAAGCGGGCAGTTCAAAGCGCCGGGCGAATGGGTGGTAAATCCATCGCTGACATTATTCAAAGACCACCAGGATTCATTCTACTACGCATAACGGCATACAAGGCAAACGCATACCTGCTCTCTATCGGACTAACGCTGTGCGTGTTGTACCTCCTCTGTACGGCTTTCTTCTCTGTCGGCGATTTGGCATATAGCGAAGGTTATAAACCGGTTAGCGGTGTGATTCACCTGGATTCTACCATTAGCGGGGGCGCATTGTCTCCTGGAGCAGTAGCCGGGTTTGCCCATGATGCGGGTGTAGAAATTGCCATCTTCACCGACCATGACACTATGCGGTGGGAATACGGTCTTCTCCCGTTGAGAGGTCTTATGAGAAAGGTTGTTGAGAAAAATTCCATTTCCAGCTACGGCGAAGCCAATTACCTAAAGACCATCCGCGGACTTAATCAAAAATACCCCGGGATGCTCACCATGCCGGGCGTTGAGGCCATTCCTTTCTACTGGTGGAAGGGCAGCTATTTTACCAAAGACCTGACCCTGATGGACGGCCATAAACACCTCCTGGTGATGGGGCTGAAGGGCGCAGAGGATTACAAAAATCTTCCCTCGATTGGAAAGGGTTACCCCTGGAAGATTACCTCTGAAACGTGCATGAGGCTCTGGCCGATCTGCTTCTTTGTGTTCGCCTGGTTTTTGTTCACATCGGCAAGGGCGAAGCCTAACGGCAAACCGTTAAAATTTGCCGGTGTGATGTGCATTTTCCCGGGTATTATTGTCTTGTTAAACAATTTCCCTTTCACAGCGGCTTGCTATGACCAATACCACGGCAGCCGCGGCATTGCGCCTTATCAGGAGGTTATTAATTACGTAAACGCACGGGGTGGCATAACCTTTTGGGCGCACCCGGAACTGGTGGAAGAAGGAAATAGAGAAATCAGCGGTGTAAAATGCATTACGGAACCTTATCATGAGGACTTGTTAAAGGCGCACGACTACACCGGGTTTGCGGCATTTGCCGCAGGGACAAAGTTTATCATACCACCAGGCGGTATATGGGATCAAATCCTCAACCAGTACCGCAAGAGGGAGCGAAATCGTCCGGTTTGGGCTATTGGCGAGGTGGACTTTGGGGATGACGACAGCTTTTCCATCAAGGATTCACAGACCATATTTCTGTTGAAAGAAAAGAGCGAAGAAGCCGTTATTGACGCGCTAAAAGCAGGCCGTGTCTACGCCCTTCACCTCTATAAAGAAAATGCACCAACGTTGGTTTTGGATAATTTTACTATTGAAAATATAGCAGGGAAAACGACGGCATACATGGGGGATGAACTGCGAACGGGCGAAAATCCTCACCTAAACATTCACGTATCCTGTCCGGAAACGGAGAAGAATGCCGGTTACAAAATAGATATCATTAGAAACGGAGAGGTAATACACCAGTTCAAATCAAGCGGGAACACGGAAATGATATACGATGATAATTACTTCAAATCTGGAGAATGCGTGTATTACCGGTTGGACATTGATGGGCCTTCCCGCATCATTTCCAACCCGATCTTTGTAAAATTCGACGCTGCGCTTAGGGATAGTAACCGACAATAAGGATGTGGCGGCAGGAGTTTCCTCCTGCCACGTAGCCACGGGGAGGAACAGGCAGAAAGAAACTCCTGACTGCACGCACTCTTCCAACAGAAACAGAAGCTGGAGCTTCTGATACAGGCGCATTCCCAAGCTGGAGCTTGGGAACGAGAAAACAGGGAATCTGGTGGCACAGGCTTCCAGCCTGTGCAAGCATTTTAACGTTCCGAGGCATAGCCTCACTAATAAATAGACTTGGGAAAAATTAAGGTATTACATATAATAACACGACTCGAAAAAGGCGGCGCTCCTGCCGTCTTGCTGGAGGTATTACAACGGAGCGACCGTTGCCAATTTGAACATCACATAGCAACGGGGTTATCACAGGAACGGGAAAATGATATGATCCCAAGTGCACGGGATATGGGTTTCCCGGTGTATGTCGTTCCTTCTCTCGTAAGGGATATCAGTCCGTTTTCAGATATTCGCGCATTGATAAGCCTCTATGCTTTGATTGTTAAGGGCGGATTCGACGTTGTTCATTGCCATACATCGAAGGGTGGATTTCTCGGTCGCATAGCCGCCCGCCTCGCAAACGCCAGGTTCATTATTTACTCCCCACACGGAGATATTTTTGAGGGGTACTTCGGAAAGACGAAAACCTTTGTCTTTACTGCGCTTGAAAGATTTGCGGCGCGTTTTACCGACAAAATTATCACCCTGACAAAAAATGGTATTTGCCCTTACATAAAGGCCGGTATCGGCAAAGAATCTCAATTCGACTATATCTATAACGGGGTTGACGTCGCATCGCTTGAAAAGAAAAAATGCGATAAGATACAAAAACGCCGGGAACTGGGCATTGATGCCGGCAGCTTTGTTGTGGTAACCGCCGGACGGCTTGTTCCCGTCAAAGGCCAGGCTTTTCTGATCTCTGCAATGAGTGAGATTGTCAAAGAAGCGCCGAACGTGCTGCTGGTGGTTCTAGGGGACGGTGAATTAAGGAGCAGCCTGGAGGAACAGGCGCGCACATTGAAACTGGAAGACCGCGTGATGTTCACGGGGATGCGCAACGACGTACCGGAGATTGTTTCATGCTGCGACGTGTTTGCCCTGCCCTCCGTCAATGAGGGGTTTGGCGTTGTGCTGCTTGAGGCCATGGCCGTGAAATGCCCGATTGTCGCAACCAGCGTGGGCGGCGTGCCTGAAGTAATCCTGGATGGAATAACGGGAATACTCGTGCCGCCAAAAGACCCTGCGCAATTAGCCCAAGCCATCCTGAAGCTCATAAAAGACCCTCAGCATTCGGCGCGGTTGGCAGAGAGCGGATATCAGCGGCTGAAGACACATTTTGACATTCAAATAACCGTATCAAAAACGGAGTTTTTGTATAAAAACCTGAACGTGGAGTAATTCGTAGCGCGGGGGTTCATCCCATAGGTGTTAAGTTAAGAAACGAAAAGACGAATAATATCGGTCTGATACCAGTTGCTTAACTTAACACGTATGGGGTTCATCCCCTGCCATTGCCGGCCATAAAGGCCGGTGCTACACAAAAGCCGTCGCCGTAGGCGACCTAATTTAATTGTACTGGGTGAAAATTATTTACAGCATAATCAAGAACAACAAGGAATTTCAGGCAAACCGGATATTTTTACCAAGGAGGAAGTATGCACCACTTACCACTTCTCATAACATGCTCAAAAACCGCCACAACAGCGCTTGTCGCGCTGCTATTGCTCGCCATTGCATTTGTTTTGTATAAGTACGGGAGATTTTACATCAAGTCTCTTGCATCGGACATTCATGTGTCTTTTCTGCAAATGATTGGCATGACCCTGCGCGGGATTGACATCAATACCATCGTGGAGTGCCGTGTGATGGCGAAGAAGTCGGGAATTGACATTGCATCGTCATCTTTGGAATCGCACTGTCTGGCGGGTGGAAACATAAAAAACGTCGTGCGTTCCCTGGTGGCCGCGTCCCACGCGAAGATCGAGTTGGACTTTGCCCGCGCTTGCGCCATCGACCTTTCCGGGAGAGACATATTCGACGCCATAAGAACGAGCATTAATCCCAAGGTTGTGGATTACCCGGACGCTGCCGGGGGCAGCCCCGCGTTGTGTACCGTTACAAAAGACGGCATTCAACTGAAGGTAAAAATACGCATCACCTTGCGTACAAAGATTGACCGCCTGATAGGCGGGGCAAGCGAGGAGACGGTTATTGGCAGGGTCGGTGAAGCAGTCATTGCAACCATCGATTCCGCGGAAAACTACAAAAAAGTGCTGGAAAACCCTGATGCGATCTCCAGAGCGGTTATGGAGAAGAAGCTAGATGGCGACGCGGCCTTTCAGTTAGTGTCGGTTAACATTGTGGATATGGCAATTGGAGATAATATCGGCGCGAAACTACAAGCCGAGCAGGCTGAAGCAGACAAACTATTGGCCGTAGCGGAGGCAGAAAAGCGGCAAGACATGGCCGATGCGCGCCTCCAGGAAATGAAGGCCGTTTCTGAAGAAAACAGGGCCAAGGTACTGGCAGCCGATGTGGAAGTAACAAAGGCCATTGCGCAAGCGTTTCGTGAAGGGAATCTGGGCATTATGGATTATTATCACATTAAAAACATCCAGGCCGACACAGAAATGCGGACGTCCAACGCCAAAACCGGCATTCCGTCACAGGCGATAAAATAGCGACATAGGTGTTAAGCTTTCCCACCGCTTACGCAGTGGGCTACTATTGTGTTGCCCCTAACGGGGCATGGCAAAGCACCCGGTTGACGTCCTATTTACCTTATTCGTAAGGAATTTTGTTATGACAAGCGGGAACGATTGCCATGCTTTCAGAATACTGTTTATGCGGTAATACAAAGACGCCCCATCGGGGTGTAACAACCGTAGCCCACTGCGTGAGCGGTGGGTAAAAAGAAACACCTATTGTTTTAGCCCCGTAGGGGCGGCACAAGCCGGATAAACAATAGAGACGTGTGTGCAGGCACAGACAAACAGGGTTTGTCCGTGCAATTCCAAGAATCGCTTAACTTAGCACGCATGCCCCCGCCTGCCTGCGCATCGCACACAGGCAGACATACGGGAATAGAGGGAGTGGAATGACACAAGTGCAAGGCCCGGCAGGTTTGTAATGTGGACACATAAGATAGCGTCCTCCCGAAGGGCGTTAAATTCTCTTCTCATCTGTGTGCAGTAAAATTTCCAGGAAATACATCGCCATTTTCACATGCGCATTTCAATTTCCCGGTAAGATTAGGTTTGGACTTTTTCGTGAATATCTCATGATGGCACTCACCGGGATAATCATAACAGTCCTGAAAAATAACCAACTTTTTGTCTATCTCCAGGCCGACTCCATATCGAGTAGCGCTATCCGACGTCCTAACAGCAGCCAAACTGTATACTTTGACATGAATATCGCCCATTGTGGCATCACTCAAATAAGTAAATGTCCAACTCGAAGAAAAAGTTTCACCACTATTGCAACACTCAACTTTTTCTTCAACAACCCAGCCACCATCCAAAAAGGCCGGAGCCAACGGTGCGTTGGTTTCATTAGGCTCAGCCCTTAGATTCCCTGCAATAGCAACGACAAACAAAAAGAGACACGCTGACAATATAAAAAAATACTTTCTCATACTATTACTCCTTTCATTAGTAACTATTATCCCGTTCTTAACCAATTTCACAAGAAGAGCAAATTATTATTCTTCCCACTTCTACAACACAGTGAATGTCCCCCCCCTTCTATAAATAAGTTGTTTAAAAACCCACTTAAACCTATTTATCACCTGCAACGTCCCAATCATCTATTATTTTGCAAGGATTCCCTTGCTTTTTTTCAATTCCCTATAGGATTTCCAGAAGAAATATCCTACTATGGTGAAAGTAACGACCGGGGTAAACCAATCGGGAATGTGTGTTATTATGGACAAATAGGGGTATTTATTTGCATCTATGTAATGCCCAAAACTGTGCAATATCATTATCGAACCCAGCGTAAAAATGGAGTACATTGCGCCATTCTTGAGATACTTGTACTTTTTAACGTTTTCTATATTGCTGACGGTAAGCTGCCTGACGACAAGGGCGCCTATCCCATTACCGATCAAAATAAGCGGTATGGAGAAGGTAAACGCAAAGGCGCCGAGTATCCCGTCAATTGAGAAGGTCGCGTCTATCACCTCCAAATAAAGTATCTTGCTTAAGTCTGACATACCTGACTTGCCGTCAAGCATCTGTTTTTCCATCTGCTCCGCGTTTTCCTTAAATCCATGCGTAATAAAAAAGGCCGAGGAACCGATTACAATGCCCAGCGACATCATCGGATTAAATTTTAACGATACCCAAACTAATGCAACAAGGATAATGGAGACAACGGCATAAAACCAGACTCCCTGCTTATGGATAAAGCGTTCACCGATTAACCCATAGTGCTTTACCTCAAGGAAGAGCCAGTGGAAAAAAAGAAATACAAGGAAAGTCCCACCGCCGATGAGAAGTATCGGCGACGACTCGTCAATGATATCTTTGACCTTTTCATCCCCTGAGAACGAGGCAGTCCAAGCTGCAATCGGACCTAAATCCGGCGTGCTTATCCATATTATGAGCCACGGCAGCAACCCCCTTATTACGAAAACGGCTGTAAGGATGCCCCAAATAAGGAACCATCTCCTTGCTTTCTTCGACATCGTTCCGAGGACTTCGGCATTGATGATTGCATTGTCAACGCTTATGATAATTTCGAATAACGCCAACCCGAAAACAGACAGCAGGGATGAATAGATGTTCATGTTTTTCCTAAATAAAACCTTTAAGTAGATGTATACACACCAATGACGCAGCCGTCGTGATTACGCAGAAGAATTGCGGAAGTCTTAATGTAAAATATTTTAGTTGAAAAACAAGACAAAAAAGAAAAATGCAACCGTTAATTAAATTGCTAAAATCAGCGGCATTATGTCGAAAACAAATTAGTATGTCAAGTTAGTTTCAATATAAAACCATTTTTTTGTTTGAGTAGTGGGTTTGGTGAGGCGGCAACACGGTTACGGCACTCCAAAAAAACCAGGACAAGCAGGTGAAATTCCTTTACAATTGAATTAATTATTGAATGTAGCAAAAACATGTAGTAAAATCAGACTATTCAACATTTTAAGAAAGCAATACTCCTATGTCTAACAACATCCTTATTTTTGATACAACACTGCGTGACGGCGAGCAATCGCCCGGCGCCAGCCTGGATATCCACGAAAAGGTGCAGATTGCCAGGCAACTGATGCTGCTAAACGTGGATATTATTGAGGCCGGGTTCCCGGTGACTTCGGCAGGGGACTTCGAGTCGGTCAGCCGGATTGCAAAGGAAATTCGGGGGGTGTCCATTGCGGCGCTTGCGCGCGCCGTTGAAAAGGATATCGAGAGTGCTGCACGGGCGCTGGAAAAGGCTGAAAAGCCGCGGATACACGTCTTTTTGGCCACGTCGGAAATCCACAGAAAATTCAAGTTACTTAAGGCCAAGGAGGAAATCCTTGCACTCGCCTACAAAGGCGTAAAAACCGCCTTAAAGTACGTGGATGACGTGGAGTTCTCGCCGGAAGACGCATCACGGACGGAACTGGATTTCCTCTGTCAGGTGGTGGAGACCGTTATCGACGCCGGCGTAAAGACCGTCAATATCCCCGATACGGTGGGTTACTCGGTTCCCGACCATTACGCCTCCATTATTCGCGAATTGAAGACGCAGGTAAAAAATATTAACAAGGCGGTGATCAGCGTCCATTGCCATAACGACCTCGGTCTGGCCGTTGCCAATTCGCTGGCGGCCGTGAAGGCAGGCGCGCAGCAGGTGGAGTGCACCGTGAACGGGATAGGTGAGCGCGCGGGAAATGCAGCGCTGGAAGAAATCGTTATGGCGCTCAGGACACGTCATGACTTTTATCAGTGTTCCACACGCATTGTCACCAACGAGATTATCGCCACCAGCAGGTTAGTAAGCACCCTGACCGGGCTGCGTGTGCAGAGAAACAAGGCCATCGTCGGCGAAAACGCATTTGCGCATCAGTCAGGGGTGCATCAGGACGGAATGATTAAAGAGCGTTCGACCTACGAAATTATGAAACCAGCGGACGTTGGCCTGCTTAATAACAAGCT
>JACVXV010000153.1 GCA_015661205.1 Candidatus Brocadiaceae bacterium | reverse complement strand
AAGCTCTGGAAATATACACGCAAACAAGCAACCCATAATCGGTATCATGAAACTGAAACCGACCTCTGCGCCGCGCTAACTCACACTTTCGATACCATGTAAAATAATCCAGACTTGATTATCCCTTTAGTGGCGCAGTTTGCCAACCATAATGTCTGTTTAATAATGCGCAGTTATATACTTTCGATGTCGCCAGCCGTGCTATAAAGTGGCGCCGCTGATATACTGACGTTTATTGGCGAACCGTCTTTTCTCTGGCGAACCGCGTCTTTATCGGTAAACGAGGTTCCTTTCAGCGTTGTATTTTGCAAGGTATGGAACTCCCCCTGTTTCTCCTCGGGGACAATAGGAAGCGGCTTGCCAACCACCTCCTTTTCGCTCCAGCCAAACATCCGCTCCGCAGCGGTGTTCCAGCTTTTTACCCGCCATCCGTCTCCATATTTATAATGGCTTGCGGCGAAGATTGAATTATTGCCTGAAGCTTATGTGCGGTTTCCTGTATTAATTCCTGAGATTCTTTGGAGAGGAAGTACGCAAGGAAAATGGCAAGTATTACGATGGGGATGCTCAGGATGATGACGTGGTTCTACGGATGAAAACGCCTCGCCGGTACTTATTTCCACAAGCAGTATCCACCCGCGCGCCGGAATGCACATGGAAGCCCCAAGCACCTCATTGCCCAGAAAATTTCTGTAAATACCGCTTACTTCCGTACCTGATGTTCCCTCAATTACCGGAAAGGTTTCCACCTTCCGCGTCAAGACCTCGTTGCTGAATCTCGATGGGGTAATAAGCATCTTTTCCCTGTTTACCAGATAAATATCGTACCGTCTTCCGCCTCCCCGCCATACCTGACGGCGCTCCCAGTTCAACCTGGAATTCTCCGGAGAGTATATACTCGCATGGTAATAATTGACGATCACACCCAGAAGGTCGCCCGTCCGTTTATCCGTTAGTGGAGCGGAAACGACAATCTGAAAGAGTTTCTTCGAATCCGCTGTATTGGCCGATACGTGAACGTCGTGCCAGCAAACATCGTTTCGGCCTTGTGTGAAACACTCGTGCAAACTCTCGTCCGTGCCTATCCTGCCGGTATCCGTAGAGGCAATTACCTTTCCGTCTATACCAATAACATCGATTAATTGGATACTTTTATCAAGGGATTTCTTATTGCGTTTTAAATGGGTGTTTAAGCTCTTTTGTATCCTTCGATGCCGGCTGCTTCCCGTGGCAGATTTTTGTAGTACGCCGGCGTAATCGCGTATGAGGCCGTCGGATGAAAAGTCCAGCGCCCGTCCCTTGTTGGCCTCCATGAAACTATAGAGATGCCCTTCTTTTGCCTCTGCGGTAACGACTAAATCCTCAATGGCCTGCTCCTTCAGCGCCTTTTTTGCCGAACTATAGCTCAGGTAGCCAAGCACGGCAATAGGCATAAGGGCGGTAAGGATAAAGGCTATTATGTATTTTATTCGTAGTTTCATTAAATTAGGCTTTTCCCTGTAGAGCGAAGAGCCTCTTCGCTCTACAAACCCACCAAAACAAAACCCCCTTGTTTTGCCTTAGGCAACAGCTTCAACGCGATTACAGCCGCCCGCCTTGGCACGGTACATCGCGTTATCCGCGTACTTAATTAACCGATGCAGACCTGAATCTCCCTCCTCACCACCGGGGAAGTAACAAGCGACGCCAAAGCTTGCCGTTACCGAAATCAGCGGTTGAGCGGGTGCGGCAATCTGCTGCTTCTCGATTTGCTGTCTAATGCATTCAGCAATATTTTCAGCGGTCTTGATATCTGTTTCAGGCAGTACCATCAGAAACTCTTCTCCGTCATACCGTCCAAGGATGTCGTGTTGGCGGCAATTGGCCTGGGCGGTATCGCTTATGGCTTTGAGAACGACGTCTCCGGCGTCATGTCCGTATGTGTCGTTGACACGTTTCAAATGATCCACGTCAAATATAATACAAGAGAGGGGGCGGTGGTAACGCACAGCATGCACCATATCCTCGGACAGCGTAGCAAGAATAAAACGGCGGTTTTTTAATTTTGTTAGTTCGTCGGTGGTCGCCATTTCCTTGAGTTGTGCCTCGGCAGTTGCCAGCTTGCGATGGAGGACGATGATTAGCCTGTGGGTGGCCACTGCGAACGTAACGGACGTCAGGATATACAAACCGGTGATAACCCACTGATTTATACGGATCGCGCGTTCCGCCTTGTCGATATTAAACACCACACTGATACCACCTCGCACTTCGCCAACACGGTATCCATGCTCTCCATGGCAGACAAGGCAGGAGGGCTCTGTTAATAGCGGCGCCATATAGTGATAGTAGGTAGCATTGTTGACGGTCTCTTTAATGATGGCTTCTTTATTGCCTCGGTTAAAAGATTCAAGCGCTTTTTGCTCAAACTCGCCCGGCGCGTTGTTTGGATTGATGGGAGTCCGGCTGGTAATACGGAATTTGAAACTTCCCTCCTCATCTGCGATTTCAGATATTTCACGTGTCATGATCGCAGGGCTTTTCTTTGTGTATGTTTTTTCTGTTATGGTTTCAATGTCCGGATTTGCTAAATAACGATTGGACAACATTCCCGGCGTTTTTTCAACAAAAACGCCGCCGTACATGGCATTCCATTTCCACGTAAGTATGATACTCTCAATGAGGATTTGCGCCTTGCTTTCCAGCTCCGCCTTAATTGCTCTCTGGTTATTAATGAAAATACCAATAAACAACACGGATAATAAGAGCAATACGACCGCGCTCAGGCTGATAAGAAGGTTTCCCCAGGGGGTAAGGCGACGTTTTTTTTCCATAGTACCTCATAACCCGAACGAGCCGGTAGGTCAACCGTCCCCGGTTGACATTATGATTTTTCCTTATTTCCCTGAATAAGGAATTTTGTTGTGACAAGCGGGGACGCTTGTCCTACTAAAGAAAAACATAACTCCAACAAAAGGTTTCTCAGCCGTTGTTAGCCATGTTTTTCCCGATCTTTTGCGCAGTCGCTTACCTGGCCTTTAATGAGGGCTATTGTGTGGGGGATAACGGGAAGGACGACAGCCAGGTTTTCTGCAACGCCCCTGGGGCTGCCGGGAAGGTTGATGATGAGCGTTTGACGGTAAATGCCCGCAATTGCCCTTGACCCCATCGCCCTGGGGGTATGCTTGAGACCTTCCTGCCGCATAGCCTCGGCAAAACCCGGCAATTCCTTTTCTATAACGACGCGTGTCGCCTCGGGGGTAACGTCCCGCGGACCCACCCCGGTGCCGCCCGTGGTAATGATGAGGTCAGCCTTTTCAACAAATTCAAAGAGTTTTTTGGTAATGAGGTCTTGTTCGTCGGGTATAACTTCGTAAGCGGTGATGGAGGCATCAATACCCGCAAGCATAGTGCGAATCACCTCCCCGCTCTGGTCCTCTCTTTCTCCTCTGGAACCTTTATCGCTTAACGTTAAGATAGCGGCTCTGATCATGTTTTTTGCGCAACGCCCCTCTCAAGTATCGTAATTTCATCTCCCACGGCAATAGTGCCGCCCGTAATAATTTCGGCAAAAATGCCCTCGCGCGGCATAATGCAATCCCCGGCCTTGTAATAAATAGCGCAGCGGTCGTGGCATAGCTTGCCGATTTGGGTGACCCGAATAACAACGCCATTGCCGATTTTTAGGGTGGTGCCGATAGGAAGTATTTTCAAATCCATACCTTCCGTAACGATGTTTTCCCCAAAATCACCATCGGCGATGGTCAACCCTTTTTCGCGCATGATATTTGCGCTCTCGCGGGCCAGTAAACTGATCTGGCGATGCCACTTGCCGGCATGGGCGTCCCCTTCAAGTCCATGTTGTTCGATCAGCCTGCCCGCACCGATATCCCGTTTTTGGACACCCTTTTTCTCACTTATACAAACAGCAACTATTTTTCCCATAGTATTGATAACCTGACAGGCCGCTACCGGCCTCCGTTTTTTGACCCTCACCTTTAAATTAGGCCTTCGGCGACCTATTTGTGTTCACACGTAAGGACACTTTGGAATTCCTAATGAAGCGCCGCTTTTTTCACTCTTTCCGTGCTGAAGTCTAGCATGGCGCTTTTTCCCTGTCAAGTGAGAACTCCCTTAGGCATCCATATAAAAACACAGGGTTCAAGTTGTGAACGTGAACCTGCAAGGGTATTCAGCGGGACGGATAAAATAAAACACTTGCAATCCCCTTTGGTTTTTGTTTTATTACTGCTCAGCGGGCAGGATGGATTAAGGTGAATGTCTTTTATCGCCATATCCACCTTCACTTCACAGCATCCTTTTTCGTAGTTTCCTTTGCACTTATGCGGTATTGTTGTTACAGGTAGATGCGTACCTCTTCATTCACCTTACATACGGGGAGATATACGATATTGAGGCGAACCTGACCGACGATTTCACTCGAATCACATCCCAGGCGATACTTGAAGACTCCAGGATCATAAAAATTCTCCGTTATGCGATAGCGCCTTCAATTAGCCAAATGAAATTTGGCCAGTTCTTCGGCCTTACCTCAATAGACAAATACGAAAACGATAGGCTTCATCCGCGAAATACTAAACATGGCAACCTCGGCGCAATTGCGGATGATATTGCGAGTTTTATAAATGATAACTTGGACCGAACAAGGTTCATTTGGCCGAAAGAAGATATCTCCGCAAGCGAACGTACCCTTGCAATTGATTACGCTAAGAAGTGGACGTGTTCAATCGCGGCGGACCAAAATGCGCAAACAAGATATCGAAACTGGCGGAAAGACCAACAGGAATATGCGATTGCATCTGCAATTGTGGAACTCGGCTATACAAAATCAGGATTTACCGGAACGGTGATCAAGAGAACTGATATCAATCTTGGTGAATACACACAAGAGGTTAAGGTTCAGGGGCGTACGCGGCAAAAGGCTGATTTGGTAGTCCGAAGCAAGAGAAACAAAAAGCTTGTATTGATTGAAGCCAAAGCTGTCGGCGTGGAAATTGATTCCACTAAGCGTATAAAAGAGTGTTGCGACAAGTCCAACGACTGGCGTTCATCTACATATCTGGACGATCCAATGATTATTGCTGTCATCGCTGGGTTTTTTAACATCACCGGCATCCAGAATTTGCAGGCATCCGGCATTCAAGTTGTTTGGGAACATAGATTGACTGATCTGAGGGAGGTGTTGTAATGAATACGGCCAACTATGTCAGCCTCTTTTCCGGCGCAGGCGGGTTAGATATCGGTTTGGAAAGAGCCGGATTCAGGTCTGTTTCCCTGTGTGAAATTGAATCCGTTTTCTGTGATACCCTTAAGGTAAACCAGCGCGGCATTCACGATGATGGGCATGAGTACTTCAAGGAGGCCAAGATATTCAATGCGGATATCCGGGATATATCCGGCGCCGACCTTGCGAATGGCAAACAGATTGATCTCGTAGTCGGGGGGCCGCCTTGCCAGGCATTTTCAAGCGCCGGTAAGCAGCTTAGTGTTCTTGACCCCAGGGGACTCCTGGTAAATGAATATTTTCGTGTTATTGATGAGATACAGCCGCGAATGTTTCTGTTTGAGAATGTTAGGGGGTTGGTTACAGCGCGGGATTCCGGGGGTGACCCCGGAGGGGTAATCAAGGAGCTTTTAAAACGCTTTTGGGAAGCCGGCTATAGCTGCCGGGCGGAACTGCTCAATTCAGCCGATTACGGGTCATTTCAAAGAAGAGTGCGTTGTTTTATCATTGGCGCTAAGCATGGAAAATCCCCCTTATTTCCTGCGCCAACGCACCAAAAGCAGGGTGGTCTGTTCTACGCGACGTGGAAAAGCCTTGGAGCGTTTCTTGAAAACCATGCCGATCAGAACAGAGAAGCGTTTACGTTGCCAACCGAGACGCTCGCATTGCAACTTCACGGCTTACCCAATGGCGCTGGACTAAAGAGCAAAGGCAAGGCGGAGAAGACACGTCCCGGTCGATATTGGGGGTATCGTCAGGGAACCTTTATTGCCGACCTTTCCCTCCCTGCAAGAACGATTACAGGATCGGCTTGCCAGGATTGGATCAGATGGGACGGATTGCTGAGAAGGCTCACGTTAAATGAGGTGAAATTACTTCAGGGATTTCCGTCTGACTGGGAGATTTGCGGTACGAAGGCTCAGAAGTACAAGCAAATAGGAAACGCCGTACCAACGTTATTTGGAGAACTGATAGGGGAAGTAATCTTGAAATTTCTCTGTGAATATCCGGATAGTTCACCGGCGTTCATTGAAATGCCCCATACGTTTAGGGGTTATATTGATTACACGAAAAAGGATCACGCCAGGAATGCTGACTCCCGAACGGTGCATAGAAGATTTGGAAAGGGATAACAAGGCGCGGCACACATAGTTTGAACAAAGGATGTTCCGGTGTTCGTAGTACCGTCGATGGGCTGTAGGTCGGTATACACAGACGGTATGAGTTGGAATGGGCAATTTGGCGAAAAGACAGAAAATGTTTAATTATGAAATAAGTTACAGTACGCGACAAGAAGACACGGCAACTTCTTAATATATCGAAACAGTCTGTGTTTGCCATTTTATACAGACAGTATAATCATTGTTCATCATTTAATTGCATAAGCAATTCAATCACGGTGTGTTACGACTTCACGAAAGGAACGGTATGGATTTAATTACAGATAGTTACGTCAAAGAATTTATTGAGACAAACGAATTAGCATCTGATTCAGAATCTTTTAACTTTGAACGTTTTGCCAGTTTTTGTTTGGTAGCTAAAGAATATAATAATTCATTTAATATTGACGACATACTCACAGATGAGGATACTCAAGGAATTGATGGAATAGGTATTATTGTTAATGGACGTCTGGTGAATGATATACAAGAGGTACAAGATCTAATAGAGGCTAATGGCTTTCTTGAAACAACTTTTATTTTTATTCAGGCTAAAACGACGCCAAAATTTGAGGGGAGTGAGATTGGTAATTTTGCGTTCTCTGTGAAAGAATTTTTTAATCCTTCCTCAAAAATATACCAAGGACCAAGGATGAAAAATTTTTTAGATATAAAAAAAATAGTTTATGACAATGCTTCTAGGATGCGGTCAGGTAGCCCTATTTGCAAAATGTATTATGTAACTACAGGTAGTTGGATAGATGATTGTAGTCTGGTGGCTGTAATAGATAGAAATAAGCAAGAAATTTCTGCTACTAATTTATTTAAAGAAGTATTACTTGACCCATGTGATGCTAAGGCTATACAAGCTTATTATAGAAAGACAAAGGATAAAGTCACAGCAACATTCCTTTTTGAAAAAAAAGTTACTCTTCCATCGGTAACAGGAATTAAAGAAGCATATTTTGGAATGTTGCCTTTTACAGAGTTTGCTAAACTTTTGATTGATGACACGGATACTATAAGGAATATATTTTATGACAACATTCGAGACTTTTTGGGAATTGAAGCCAGTCCTGTTAACCAAAAAATCAGTGAGACCATAAAAGAAGGAAAACATGATTTATTTAGTGTTCTCAATAATGGAGTTACAGTGGTAGCAGATGGGCTTAATAAAACTGGAGATATGTTTACATTAACTGATTATCAAATAGTCAATGGTTGTCAAACAAGCCATGTGCTTTATGAAAACAGACGACAAGCCAATATGAAAAACGTGTACATTCCTCTTCGAATAATTGTTACTCAAGAGGATAATATTAAAAACCAGATTACTAAGGCAACAAATAGTCAGACGGCTATAAAACCAGAACAGTTAGAAGCTTTGTCTCAATTTCAAAAAGATTTAGAGCAGTATTATAATGCTGTCGGAGGGGACGGAAGGCTTTATTATGAGAGACGCTCTAATCAGTACAATACTAATAGCAACGTTCCAAAAGCTAAAATCATTTCGATACCTATTCAAATTAAATCTTTTGCTGCAATGTTTTTAAATGTTCCATATTTAGTATCTGGCTATTACGGAACTATTGCAAAAAGATTAGGTTACCAAATATTCAAAGAAGGTCATAAATATATTCCCTATTATACAAGTGGGCTGGCTTACTATCGTCTCGAATCTCTTTTTAAATCTCGCCAGGTTGATACCAAGTATAAAAAAGCACGGTACCATATTATCTTAATCTTAAGATTACTTTGCCAATCTTATGTAGTTCCAAATTTCATAGCAGGCTCTTCAGGTAATCGAGTGGGTAAAATTGTGCATTTTTATAACTCCGGTAGCATACAAGTAAGAATTTTCAGACGAAGATACTCCTCATCCCTTAAG
>JACVXV010000152.1 GCA_015661205.1 Candidatus Brocadiaceae bacterium | reverse complement strand
ACGGACTTCTACCTCTACCTCTTGCTTAACTATATCTATCTTTACTCCCGCTACATACCACGGATGTTTCAACCCTAATAGCTCGTCATATAATGTTGTATCTTTCATACGGCTATTCTAATTTATCCTGCTTCTTTTAGCACCCTAATTCCTGTAGAACCAATTTATCCTTGGTGTTCGGTTAAAATTGTGGAACACGATAAGTCCGTGGAGGGGTAAGAAGTGGGTTCCCCTGGGTGTACGCCCTATCATTACTTTGCCGTCTCCTGACGGCGATTGGCAATACGCTACAGTATGTGTATGCCTATCGCCAACAGGAGTTGGCTCCTACCAAAAACATCGAATTTCCAATACGTTAAATTTTGCCTTCAGCATTAAAGTATCTTCTCAAAATTAACCTTTACCGTATCCCCATCCTGTTGCAAGGATTCTAAGAAAAGGGTTACCTCAAGGGTCGGGTATTTTTCTATCAATAGCGCCCTGGCCTTTCTTAAATCACTACAGATCGTTTCATACTCAGACAGTTCAGAGCCGAAAGATACGGAACCGCCGTAGGCGCCGCAATCCTTGTGGCTAATAACCACCACCCGGTTTATGAGATGAAGACTTACGGAAAGGGCAAATTTACTAAAAACGAGGTCTCTTGTTTCAGGGTTAATGAAATTATAGATGCTACCCGGTATCGAAATGTGGTCGTAATTGTCTTTCAATTTCAACGTTTCGTTTATGAAGTCCTGGTTTGCGGCTGCGTAACGATAATCAATGCAGGTAATGAACAGGGTGTCGCAATCGGAACGTAAGGCGGCCTCGTTCACCGCAGTAATTATTTGTTGATTATCCACTAATACGTCGGGTGAAGTTGATTTGGTCGTTGCACAGCCAGCAAAGATGATCAAGCACAAGGCTATGGTAAAGCACGTTATCGTTACATTTTTTCCCATTTGGAACACCTTTATACGGTAAATTGAGTAGTTTCCGGTTTTATAATATTTGCTTAAAATTGTAGATGCGTTGATGGTCTTTGTAAAAGACCGTTCCGTAGTAGAGATAAACCTTCAAGTGCGAAAACCTGAGCCTCAATAACCTTCGGGCCTTTTTCAAATCAGCGCAAATCGTGTTATATTCGTCCGCCCGTTCGGAAAAGTTAACTGACCCCCCATAACCGATGCTGCAATCCTGGTGTCCGATAATGATAAGTCGCTTTACGTGATGGAGCCGCACCGAAATACCAAAATTTTTTAGCACAATATCTCTGGTTTTAGAATCGAGTAGGTTACGTATAGAACCGGGGATAGACAAGTAGTCGTAGTTTCCTTTTAACCCCAGCCTTTCATTCACAAATGCCTGGGTGGCATTTGTGAAACGGAAATCATTGCACGTGATTACCAATGCGTCACACCACTTGGTTTTTTCATCAAAAAATTTTGAATATTTACCATTTTTTGACGTTTCATTGCTCTCGGATGGCTCCCCAGCGGTCAATGGAGCCTGTATCGCAGCAAAACCAACGGCAATAAAAAAAAATACAGCAACCACTATACCAGGTATTTTTGTTATCTTCGTAATATTTTTCATAGTTTCCAGGGATTTGATAATACTTAAATATTTAATAAAACTTAAATAATAGGACTTTAACCATTGTCCCGCAAAACATGTACCATATCTGGGTTGCAACTTTAAGTGGTTAATTTACAACATGATAGCGGTGTTTATCTCTTTTCGAAGTACAGTGTAAGACCAAAAGCGGCTCAAATGAACCGTTTTTGTTCTCCAACGGTCAGGGTGGAAAATATGGGGCGTTGTGTAAGAAATACAGAGGGGGCAGTTTGTTACCGTGGTGAGTAGTTGAGATTACGTGGAGGAAAGGCATTGGATGGATTGAGCGACGCCTGCATCTGAAAATATCTGACGGGAAACCCCTCAACGGGGGTGTTCTCTCCCGCCAATGCCGACCATAAAGGTCGGCGCTACAAAAAAAGCCGTCGCCGTAGGCGACCCTTTAGGGTTGCAAAACTTGGTAAGTATTCAGAGAGTAGCAAGGCTAAAGCCTTGCCCTACGTATAACAACAGCCAAAAGCCACCAAACAGCAACCCGAAACCTAGAACTTGAAACCTGAAACCTCACCCCCGCTTTGAAGCGCCAATCTTGCTCTCCGTCCCGTTCAATAGTCTTTTAATGTTGGATTTGTGCCTGATAATCAGCAGGATGGTGATGAATAGGGAAAATAACGTCAAATAAAGCCCCTGGCCGAAGGGGTCTTTTCTTAAGACAATGACACATACTACCACCGAAACCGCGCTCAATATGGAACCCAATGAGACGTAACGTGTGATAGCAACCGTTATCAGCCATACGGCAAGGGCTATGAGCATTGGTATGGTCGCCAACCAAAGAAACACCCCGCTTCCGGTAGCGGCGGCCTTTCCCCCTTTAAAGCCGAGAAAGATAGGGAAGGTGTGTCCGCAAATTACGCCAACCGCACAGAGTATGGGCAAAAGGCCGTGGTCCGGGCCGCCAAACAACCTGTCAGCGGCAAAAACGGGCAAGAAACCCTTCAGCATGTCCAGCACGTACACGGCTATGCCATACGATTTTCCAATGGCCCTGGAGACGTTTGTCGCACCCGGGTTGCCGCTACCGATCTTCCTGATGTCCACACCCTTTACATATTTGGCAATAAGAAAACCAAAGGAGATACTGCCGATGAAATACGAACAGATAAGGCTAATAATGCATGGTATAATCATAGCGATAATAATCCTGGAATCCTTAAAATAAAAGGTTAACGAGGCAGAAGAACTTCAGAATGATTAAAAACATCTGTGGTTCCGTTAGTTCTTTTCAAGACTTAACTCATTGGTAAAGATAAGCTGTTTACAGAATGTTACGATATGTTTTTGAACAAATCCAGCACACGCCACCACAATTTATGGAGAAAATACTGTGTGTGGTATTGACGGACGCATTTTTCCCAATCCGTATCAATCGTATTGTCGTGTGTCATGTAGGATTTGAAAAAGCGTATTCTATCCGTTTTGGAAATCAAATCCATCTTTTTCTCAAGGCGAATACCCCGTCCCTTCACGGTATCCTCCTTTTTATCATTGGATATCAGGGAAGACGCGTTTTCGTTGCGCGTTGGGCTGTCATTCGTAATCGCCTGCCCGGAAAACCAGCGTATCTTGTCGATGGAGCGATTAAGGCGCAATAAATTCTTCATCCGCTGTTCAACGGTCAATTTGTCAACAACGAAGGACTTATCAAGGTCAATAATATATGCGCTAAAAGCCTTCGAAGCATCTTGCTTTAAGAGAATATTTTTAAAATGCAAATCCGCATGGTAAATACCTGCATCGTGCATAGTGCGTATCAATTTTACCAGGGCGCTGATTATTGCATGTTTTGACCGTTGGATGGATTCCAGAGGGGTTTCCTGAAGGAATTGAAGCAGGTCAACGGCGCCGGAGATTTCCCGGGTAATAAAATTTGCCCGATAAAACAGACCACAGAGTTTTTTCTTCGTGATAGCGATTACTTCCGCCGAAGGCACTCCCTTTTGCAAGGCAATTTCGTTTATGCAGACCTCGTTCAAAGGTCTGTCCCCATCGCAAAAAACCCCTCCCAGGAGCTTACCCAATAAGCCTCCGTGCCGGTAGTCCCTGATGACAAACCTCTCCGCGCTGCCTTCCTTCACGGGAACGGACAAGCAAACACCCCGTCCGAATTTTCTGCCGGCGTTATCACCGTTACCGCACAAATACTCCATCCTGGAGAGCATACAATGTATCGCCTCTTTATATCGCGCCTTTACTACGACAGTTACGCCACCAACGGTATCCAACAAGAATGTGGGGGGGATTTTTGATACGCATGTCATAATCACGTAGTATATATGAGTATACGGATTAATACAAACGTAATTTGGGGCAAATTGCTATTGCAAAGGGGGGGAGACAGGGATTATAGTTGTGTAGTTGTGTAGTAGGTTGGGTTGAGTGAAGCGAAACCCAACATTAACTCTTCCGATTCGTTCGGGTTTGGTTTTTATTAACAATGCCTCTCATGCCGCAAACTACCGTGAATCAATTCAGTAATCCCCGGAATATCCTGGTCGTTCGGCTGGGCGCAATGGGGGATATTATCCATGTAATGCCTGCCGTAAAATACCTTAAAACGGCATTTCCATCGGCACACCTTACCTGGCTTGTTGAGGACAAACTGGAGGATTTGGTTAAAGGACTTCACGAGGTAGATGAGGTCATTGCCTTTCCGCGAAGGCCGTGGCAGGCATTCCTAAGGCGTCCAACGAGATGTTTTACTATGGCTTCTGAGTTTCAAACGTTTTTGGGCAAACTAAGGGAGAAGGAATACGACGCGGCGCTGGATTTTCACGGTAATTTCAGGAGTGGATTGTTGACGCATCTGTGCAATGCGAAGATAAAGATCGGTTTTTCTCCGGGATATTGCAAGGAGTTTAATACTGTTTTTACCAATGTGCACGTTACCCCACCGCAGAAGAAGATGCATAGGGTTGACAAGTATCTCAGCCTTCTCCGCGGCTTGGGCATAGAGGCCACATACCAAAGGCCGTCGTTTTCAATCCCTGACGCCGACCGCCTCTTCATTGACCATTATTTACGTGACAACCGGCTTGATCAAAAACCTATCGCCATTATTCATCCCGGCACCAGTTTGTTTGGGAAGTATAAACGCTGGCCTCTTGAAAACTATGCGCGCCTTGCCGACCGGTTGATACAGGAGTTCGGTTACTCGGTCGTATTTACCTGGGGACCGCTGGAGTATCAAATGGCAAGGGATATCGTGTCGTCCATGCGTTGTCAGGCGACGATTGCGTGTAAAACGTCGTCTGTACTGCAATTGATCGCATTGCTGCAACGCGCCCGACTCTTCATCGGAGGGGATACAGGGCCGACCCACCTGGCCTCATGCCTTGGGGTGCCTACAATCGCTATCTTTGGGCCAAAAGACCCGCTGGTTTACGCCCCGTATGATAAGAACGCCATGGTGGTAAGAAAGGATATCCCATGTAGCCCCTGTTCCCGGAGAACGTGCGAAAATGTGATGTGCATTACCGCTATTACACCGGAGGACGTGCTTGACTGTGTGAGCAAACCCGCATCGGCAGAATAGCAGGCCACCTGGTTTAGAGGAATTTCCAGCCTCAGCGCTTCCGATAAGCCTTGTCGCGTTCCGTATACAGGCTGACGAGAACAATGGTGGGTCCGTTGAGAAGGCATGTCAACGCCCTTGCGCTTTTTGTGACGCGGATGAAATAAAGCTGGTCCCCCGTTTCGGGGTCAATAAAACCGTGAAGTTTTTCAAAGTTTAAACCCGGGTGATTTATCAAGCTGCTTATATTTTCCATACCTTGAAGTACCATTACGGTTTTGGCAACGGCTTTTCGTATAGGTAATTCAGAAGCCATAACCTCTTCATCGAATTCCGGCCGGATTTCAATCCTCATCAGTCCACCGTTTGGTTATCTTGCTAACATCCTTTTCCGTCTCAACAACAATGGAAGGCCGGGGGTCTCTTAAAGATTTGCGTATCTTTTCCTGGTTCTCAGGGTACCATGCCCATAGCTGATGCTTCGGGATGGCGGCCATGGGAATTAACATAATCCGTCCATCAGGTAAAACCTCCCGGGAAAAAGAAGCAGGAGCTTCTGACGCAGGCACGTTCCCAAGCGTGGAGGTTAACATACGATAGCGCGGCAAAGCCACAGCCAAAAAGGAAAATACCCATGACAAAAGAGCCGTAAATACAACCCCTTGTTTTGCCTCTTGGCGATGAGGCTACGGGGTAGTATTCCAGTCCTTCAGCGAATCGATAAGCGCCTTTGCCTTGTGCATCGTCTCTTCGTATTCCTCTTCTTCCTTCGAGTCGGCAACGATGCCTCCCCCAACCTGGAAGTACAATTCGTTTCCATTCAGGATAAAGGTGCGGATGGCGATGTTTAGGTCTACGTTCCCGTTAAAGCCAATATAGCCTATTGCGCCGGTGTAAACGCTCCGTTTGGTGGGTTCGAGTTCGTCAATGATCTGCATGGCGCGAATCTTTGGAGCGCCGGTAATAGAGCCGCCGGGAAACGTGGCCTTGATGAGGTCTATAACGTCATACCGCTCATAGAGGTCGCCTTCAACGGTTGCAACAAGGTGGTGTACGGTGGGATAGGTCTCAAGTACCTTCTTTTCCTTAACGTGAACCGAGCCGTAATCGCAAACGCGTCCGAGGTCGTTACGCAGGAGATCGATAATCATGGTGAGTTCCGCGTCGTCCTTTGGGCTGGTAAGCAGCTTCTGTTTCAACTCCTCGTCAGCCCCGGCGTCCTTCCCGCGCGGGCGTGTCCCTTTGATGGGTCTGGTTTGGACGCGCCGGTTTTGAATGTTAAGAAAACGTTCCGGCGAGGAGCTCACGATGGCAACGTTGTCAAATGTCAAATAACAGGAAAACGGCGCCGGATTGATTGTGCGCAGCCTTTTGTAAAGCGCGTGAGGCGGGCCGTCGAAGCGGGACTCTATGCGCTGGGAGAGGTTGACCTGATAAACGTCACCCGCCGCGATGTAATCCTTGATGCGGCGCACCGCCTTCATATAAAGTTCTTTTGTAAAATTAAATTTCAGGAAGGGATCGGTTACTCGTTTTTCACACGCCGGTTCATCGGTTTGGATGCCGACGGCGGTTTTTCCAGATAGGGAACCGGCAATCTGTTCCAGCCTATCCCTTATGGCGCTATCCAGCCCGAAATCCACGCCGATTACCGAGCATTTCCCCAGATGATTATCGTAGCAAATTATCGTGTCGTAAAATGCCATATACATATCGGGCAGGCCGATGTCATCCAGTGCTTTGTCGGGTAGCCGCTCTATAAAATGGCACAAATCATAACCAAAATAACCCACTGCCCCGCATTGAAAAGGGATAGATTCATCCGTGTTGAGTATTGAAAATTGTTTTAAGAGATTACGGAGATGTTCAAATGGGTTGCCTTCATTTTCAAGGGTGCCGTCTTTATCGGTTAAGGTGACCTTGCGCCCCTTCGCCTTCATGACCAGAAATGGATTAAACCCAAGGAACGAGTATCTTGAGAGACCGTTTACGGACAAGGCGCTGTCGAGGAAAAACACGTTTGGACGAGAAACAAACCGGCTGAACGCATCTAAAGGAGTGCAGGCATCATTGACTTCACGAACGAAGGCCGTACCTGTAATACTATTGTTCAATCACACATTCCTTAAAAATCTTTCTCAATTTGAAGTCTGGCACTAAGTACGCGCTAAGCAGAGTCATTCTAGAGGTGGCCTAAATTTTTGTCAAGGTAATTTGCCTGAATTGTGGCTGAAAAGCCACTTTTGTCTTTGTTATTTTATGCCCAGCCACTATAATTTTACCGGGAGTTGTCCCTAATTAAAGGTTATCTTTTTTCCAATAAGCTATTCATCGAAGGTTGATTATGCAGGACTATATAGATAAATACCTCACCCACATAGAACACAACAAGGGTTTTTCAACGCAGACGCTAAGGGCTTACCGAAACGACTTGAGCCAATATCTTGCGTTCCTTGAGGCCGAAGGATGCTCAAACCTCGGAGATGTCACCAAATTACTACTCCGCAAATTCCTTGCATTGCTGAAGAAACAGAACTACTCAAAGGCCACGATTGCAAGGAAACTGGTGTGCATTCGCTCTTTGTACAAGTATTTGTGCCGTGAAGGCATCTTGAAGTGTAACCCCTTGGAGAATATCCGGGCGCCCAAACTAGACAAAAAACTCCCTGGCTTTATGAGCGTCACTGAGGCTGAAACTCTTTTAAATTTACCGGGTCTGAATACTGCGTCAGGCATCCGTGACAGTGCTATCATGGAGACCTTGTACAGTACGGGTATGAGGGTAAGTGAAGTAGTAGGAATTGACATTGAAGATATAGACTATTTCAATGAGGTTGTTAAGGTAAGGGGGAAGGGCAAAAAAGAACGTTTACAGCCTATCGGGAATCATGCCCTCGATGCCATACGGTCGTATCTGAGTAAGAGGGGGTCTGATAACAAAGCCCTTTTTTTGAACAAGCGGGGTGGACGTCTTACTGGGCGCAGTGTGGCGAGGATGTTGGAAAAGTATGTAAAAATGGCTGGTTTGAGTCTTAATATTTCTCCCCATACCTTTCGGCACAGCTTTGCGACCCACCTGTTAGACCGCGGTGCCGATTTGCGGTCTGTACAAGAGCTTCTGGGTCACGCCAACCTTTCCACAA
>JACVXV010000151.1 GCA_015661205.1 Candidatus Brocadiaceae bacterium | reverse complement strand
GGCATTCGTTTGCCACCCATTTATTGGAAAACGGCGCAGACCTGCGTTCCGTCCAGGAGATGCTGGGACACGTCAACGTCTCCACAACCCAAATCTACACCCACGTAAGCAAAACCCACCTCAAGGCCATCCACCGGCAATTCCACCCACGGGCTTGAATATGGCGCAACAAATCAGGTTTTCGATGCAGAAACCATAAAATACGGGAAATGGAATTTTGCTTTACTTTTACCTGTTTTGGGCTAAAATTAAGCCTCTTTAACAGGCAATAATCTGAAAAACCTTATACTTTTCTCATCACTATGGACATTAATAAAGCAAAAAGCCGGCTCCTGGACATGCTCCTGGAAAAATCATTCCAATATAACAAAGACCCTGTTTTTAAGCTCGTTTCCGGGAAGATGAGCAACTATTACGTCAATTGCAAGATGACAACCCTCAATGCCGAGGCGATGTTGCTTATCGGACGGATATTTTATGAAAAGGTCAAACCCCTGGGAATAACCGCCATTGGCGGATTGACGCAGGGGGCAGACCCGATTGCCGTAGCCACCGCAATGACAAGCGGCGCGGAAGGCAAGGGAATAAACGCCTTTGTGGTGCGCAAAGTGGCGAAGGAACACGGGCTTAAAAAGCTCATCGAAGGCGACGTTCACCAGGGAGACAGGGTTGTTATCGTTGACGACGTGATAACAACCGGCCAATCCACGATAGACGCAATAGAACGGGCAAGGAATGAGGGATTACAGGTCGTAAAGGCCGTCGTCCTGGTTGACAGGCAGGAGGGCGGTAGGGAAAATATTGAAAAGATAGGAGTTCCAGTCGAATCCGTCTTTACGATTAGTGACCTTATGGAAAAATACAAAAGTTAGAGGCTTGAATAATACAATTAAGGTTGCTGTATCCAAGGTATTCTCTGGGTTTTAAAAATATTTTTGGAAAAAATCCAGAAAATACTTGATTCAGACAGCCGTTTGATGTATCCTACCCTTGATTTTGGCGTATCTTATCATACCATGTAAACACTTATTGAAGGAGATTGTTGGATGAATAAGCAGGAATTGATAGAGGCAGTGGCAAAGGAATGTGAGATATCAAAGGCTTGCGGAGAACAGGCAGTTAATGCGGTTTTAACGGGCATTAAAAATGGCGTAAAAAAGAATAAGGAGGTCCGGTTGATTGGGTTTGGCACTTTTTCTGTACGCGCCAGGAAGGCCAGGAAGGGGCGCAATCCGCAAACGGGAGCAACTATCAATATCAAGGCCAGTAAGACGGTAAAATTCACAGCAGGGCAGGACTTCAAAGGTCTGGTAAACAAATAAGCGCTCCATCCGTTTATTCTCTATAAAATAAAAAAGCAGGCATTGCAGCCTGCTTTTTTATTTTAACGTTCTGAAAAACAATGATTACGCCGGACGTCCCGCCGTTGCATCAACGGGTTCAAGGGCGGCCTGCCTCTTGTTGGTCCTACGTTCATTCTCGGTAAGCAGCTTCTTTCTCAACCGAAAGGTTTTGGGCGTAATTTCCAGTAACTCATCATCCTCTATATACTCAAGGGCCATTTCCAGGGAAAAATCTCTGGGTGGCTGCAACTTGATCCCCTTTTCAGCGTTTGCACATCTGATATTGGTGGCCTTCTTGGCCCGAATGACGTTTACCGAGATGTCGTTCTGTTCGCAATGTTCTCCCACAATCATGCCTTCGTATACCTGGTCTCCCGGCTTCACAAACATAATACCTCGATCTTTCAAGCTGTCCAGTGCGTAAGGGGTTGCTTCACCACCGGCCATAGAAACCAAAACACCTTGAATACGTTGGGCTATGTCACCCTTGAAAGGTTCGTAGTTATAAAAATTGTGGTACATCACGGCCTCTCCGCGTGTGGCGCTGAGCAGCCGGTTTCTTAGCCCAATCAGTCCACGGGAAGGCACCTTAAATTCAAAATGGGTAATGTTTTTGTTCGTATCCATAGTGAGCATTTCCCCTTTACGCGAGCCGAGCATGGAAATTGCATGCCCTTCATAGTCCTTCGGCACGTCGATTACCACATACTCAATAGGTTCCGCTTTTTCCCCTTTTAATTCCTTGAAAATCACCTTTGGTTTGGAGACCTGTAGTTCGTATCCCTCCCGCCGCATATTTTCAATCAATACTGAAAGATGCAAGAGTCCTCGTCCTGAAACGCGCAAGGCGTCAGGCGACGCCGTGTCCTCCACTTTAAGTGCCACGTTTGCCCGCAGTTCCCGGTAGAGCCTCTCCCTCAGATTCCGGCTGGTAACGTACTTGCCGTCCTGGCCGCAAAAGGGGGAATTGTTAACCGAAAATATCATCGAGAGGGTTGGCTCGTCGATACTGATTTGGGGCAAGGCTTCCGGCTTTTCAGGGGAAGCGATGGTATCGCTAATATCGATATTCTCAATCCCCGATATGGCAACGATATCACCTGCCATTGCCGACTTTACCGGCTGCCGCCCAAGTCCGGTAAAAGTAAACAACTCGGTTATCCTGTGCATCGCATGGTTGCCGCTCTTATCAATTCGCACGACCTGCTGGCCGATGCTGATAGTGCCCCGGATAATCCTCCCGATGCCGATCCTTCCCACGTAGTCATTATAGTCCAACGATGCCACCTGCATCTGCAAAGGCGCGCTGGCGTCTCCTTTAGGCTTTGGGACATATTTAAGGATGGTATCCAACAACGGCGTGATGTCCTTATTGGGTTCGTCCAGCGACATCTTTGCGTAACCATCGCGTCCGCTTGCGTATATCACGGTAAAGTCCAACTGCTCGTCAGTTGCATTCAATTCGACAAAAAGATCAAAAACATCATTCAGCACCTCGACGCAGCGGGCTTCAGGCCGGTCAATCTTATTAATGACCACAAGCGGCCTTAAATTGTAAGCCAACGCCTTGCGAAGCACGAACCTTGTCTGAGGCATTGTTCCTTCCGCAGCGTCTACCAGTAGTAATACACCGTCAGCCATGTTGAGAATACGTTCCACCTCACCGCCAAAGTCGGCGTGTCCGGGGGTATCGATAATGTTGATCTTAACACCCGCATAGTTTATGGCCGTATTTTTTGCCAGGATGGTGATACCACGCTCTCGCTCCTGGTCATTGGAGTCCATAATCCGTTCTACGTTCTGAATCTGCTGATTTAAACGAAACGTACCGCTCTGCTTGAGCAATTGGTCTACAAGGGTTGTTTTGCCATGATCAACATGGGCAATAATTGCCACGTTCCGCACGTCGTCTCTTACTAACTGTGTCATATTACTCCTTGGATACACCGCATAGTGTTAGCCGGTAAAACTGTTCACCAACAAAAAAGCCGCAACGAAAAAGTAGCGGCCATACAAAGATTAAATTGTGTTATAGCCAAAAGCCTCTGTTTTTCGAAAACACGAGGACTCATTTCCCCGAATTTATCGGATTCAGCGTAGAAAACCTGATTAGTTTGGCTAAATACAAGCCTTTAAAACCACATTAAAAACCGCCGAAAACATCTGAACTCTCAATTATCACAAAAAAATACTTTTTTGTCAATAGAAATGGCTTGCGGCTGTGATAATATCAAAACAACGTGTATGCAGCAAAGACAAATAGTGGTTTCATTTGGCACAAAGGGGGCAGGAAATGAAGAGATGGGGCGATTTTTGGACAAGTATTTGTGCGTAGTACGGTTGGCATGGACAAACTCAACTTGTCCATGCTGGCCTTGTGTTCCACTGGTTCAATCTTGCAGGTTGAACCGTAACGTTTGACGAAGACACAAGGAAATTGCACAAAAATCCGTTCTTTCCTTGTACCTCGCCGCATCCGCTACGCTTTTTCACCTAAACAGTTGACCGTGATAACGGTTGTTGCAATGACGCCTGGGCGGCTGCCAGCCGGGCAATGGGAACCCGGAAGGGCGAACAGCTTACGTAGTCCATTCCGACTTTGTGGCAGAAGGAAATGGTTTGCGGGTTCCCGCCGTGTTCGCCGCATATACCCACCTTTAGCTCAGGGCGCGTGCTTCTGCCTTCCTTAATCCCGATCTCTACCAATCGTCCTGTGCCTTCCTGGTCCAATACCTGGAAAGGGTCTTTATCAAGGAGGCCTTTTTCAAGGTAGTCAGGCACGAAGGAGCCTACATCGTCACGGCTGAAGCCGAAGGTCATCTGGGTAAGGTCGTTTGTTCCGAAGGAGAAAAATTCGGCGTGTTTTGCTATCTTGTCGGCTATCAGTGCTGCTCGGGGCAGTTCAATCATCGTGCCGACCATGTAATCGACCTGCACACCCTTTTTCTGCAAGGTCTCTTTGGCCACTTTGTTGACAGAGTCTTTCAATACGCTGAATTCTTGTTCCGTGCTGATAATGGGCAACATGATTTCCGGGTAGACCGAAATGCCCTTTTTCTTTACGTTACAAGCGGCCTCAATGATTGCCTGCACCTGCATGTCATAGATTTCAGGGTAGGTGATGCCAAGACGGCAGCCCCGATGTCCAAGCATGGGGTTCAGTTCGTGTAACGCCGCCACCTTTTCCTGCACGTCTTTCAGGCTGATCTTCATCTGCTTCGCCATCTCTTTCTGATTGTGGTCTTCTTGTGGCAGGAATTCATGAAGAGGTGGGTCCAACAGCCTTATCGTAACGGGAAGCCCGTCCATCACCGTAAATATTTGTTCAAAGTCGCGGCGTTGCATCGGGAGCAGCTTCTTAAGTGACGACAGGTAGAGAGCGAGCGGTTCTTTAAGTTCTTTTTTTGCCTTTGCCAGTTCTTTTTCAAGGACTACCGACTTGTGATTAGAAACCTTTGCTATTTCCTTCTCCAGGCCGGAAATTTTGGATTTTAAGCTTTTTACGTCCGGGGCGGAAAGTATCATCTGCCGCACCGAGTCTATCCTGTTCTCGCCAAAAAACATGTGTTCCGTTCTGCAAAGTCCGATGCCTTCAGCGCCCAAAGCCCGCGCCTTTTTTGCGTCGGTTGGCGTATCTGCGTTCGTGCGCACCTTGAGTTTGCGGATTTCATCAGCCCATACCATAAGTGCAGCAAAATCCCCGCTCAAACGTGGTTCTATAGTAGGAACCTGTCCCATCATAACCTGACCGGTGCTACCGTCTATCGAGATGTAATCTCCTCTCTTAACGACCTTGCCGTCCACCTTAAAGACTTGGCTTTTGTAATCTACGTGTACTGTTCCGCATCCGGCAACGCAGCACTTCCCCATACCCCTGGCTACCACGGCGGCGTGCGACGTCATACCGCCTCGCGTGGTTAAAATGCCCCGAGCTGCGTGCATGCCGCCAATGTCTTCCGGGGAGGTTTCCGTTCTCACCAGGATGACCTTCTCCTTCTTTTCCGCCATCTTTTCCGCGTCTTCTGCGCTGAAAACTACCTTGCCCGTTGCGGCGCCCGGAGACGCCGGAAGCCCCACGGCGATAACCTCTTTTTTCGCCTTCGGGTCAAAGGTGGGATGCAATAACTGATCAAGGTCGCTTGGGTTAATACGGCCAATTGCTGTCTTTTTGTCGATCAAACCTTCGTTTACCATATCTACGGCTATCCTAACGGCCGCCTGGGTTGTGCGTTTGCCGTTTCTGGTTTGTAGTATGAAGAGCCGGCCTTCCTGGATGGTGAATTCTATATCCTGCACGTCTTTAAAGTGGGTTTCCAGCGAGTTCTTGTACCTGACAAGCTCTTTATAGACTTCCGGCATCTCTTTTTTCAGACTATCAATCGGCTCCGGTGTGCGAATACCGGCAACAACGTCCTCGCCTTGCGCGTTATTGAGGAATTCACCGTAAAATTTATTCTCGCCCGTTGAAGGGTTCCTCGTGAAGCACACGCCGGTGGCAGATCTGGCGCCCATATTACCAAATACCATCGCCTGCACGTTGACGGCGGTGCCCAGGAGTCCTTTGATTTCATAAAGTTGCCGGTATTTTACCGCGCGGGGATTGTTCCAGGAGGAAAACACGGCGTCTATCGCTTTTTGGAGTTGCACTTTCGGGTCGTTTGGAAAGGCTTCCCGGGTATTTTTTTTATAAATTACCTTAAACTCTTCTGATATTATTTTTAGTTGTTCCGCGGTAAGTTCGGCATCGGTTTTAACCCGCGCCTTTTTCTTGTGCTTGTCAAGAACGTCTTCAAATGCCTGTCGTTTTACGCCCATAACAACGTCGCCAAACATGGTAATAAAGCGCCGGTAAGCGTCCCACACAAAGCGCTCGTTGCCCGTTTTTTTGATAAGTCCGGCAACGGCGTCCGGGTTGAGACCCAGATTCAAAACCGTGTCCATCATGCCAGGCATTGACGCCGCTGCGCCGCTGCGAACGGATACGAGCAGCGGGTTGGCCGCGTCGCCCAGCTTTGCACCCATAAGTTTTTCAAGGCGGGAAAGATTTTGCTCTACTTCCCTGTCAAGACCTTCCGGATACCGTTGATTATTTTTGTAGTATGCATCACAAACCTCAGTTGTTATCGTGAATCCAGGAGGGACAGGAATGCCGATGTTGGTCATCTCTGCAAGGTTGGCGCCTTTGCCGCCGAGGAGGTGTTTCATATCGGCCTTGCCTTCTGCATTACCGCCGCCAAAGAAATAAACAAACTTAGGTGACATACTACTTTACTCCTTTCAAGTAAATAGGCGATACGATGTTATTTATAGTATATACGGCAAAAACTTCTGATTTCCAGGAAGCTTTTTTGAGTTTGACGCCTGTGGAAAAATTCCAAACCGTAAATGATTGCGCTTACGAGTTCCAGGGGTATCATTATTTCGACTATTAATCTTTATAAAACGAACGTTTGTTTGCTATTTTGATTCAATTTTCCAACGCTAGCTTTTTGTTTTAAATTGTTATCAAAATAGGTTATTATGGTACAGAAAGCCGATTGTCTAGTCAAGCATATTTCGGAATGAGTGAAATTAGCGCCTAACGCGCAAAAAAACCTATTGAAAGGGCTGTCGAATGATATTTAAACAATTAAATAAAATTTCATGTAAGACGTACCTTATCGGTTCCGAGAATTCTAGGGAAGCTCTAGTGGTAGACCCTGTGCTGAATTATGTGCCGGAGTATGTATCGCTCCTGAAAAACGAGGGGCTGAAGCTGACCCATATTATTGATACCCACACCCATGCAGACCATATTTCAGGCGCCGGGGCGCTGGCGGAACAAACGGGCGCGGTGTACGTTATGCATCAGCTTTCGCCCGTTCGCTGCGTGGCCTTTCGTGTCCCGGATGGTTTCGAGTGCCGTCTGGGCGATATCCCCGCCAGGGTCATGCATACACCGGGTCATACAAATGACAGCTTATGCCTCATATTTTCAGACCGAATCCTTACGGGTGACACCCTGTTTTTGGATGACGGTGGGGCAGGCCGCACCGATTTGCCTGGCGGCGATCCCGCCCAACACTGGGAATCTATGCAAAAGATCGTGAAACTACCCGACCACCTGCTGGTTTACCCGGCCCACGAGTATCGGGGACGGGAGCCGTCCAGTCTGGCTGAACAAAAAAAGCGCAATCCCAATTTACAGCCACGCACAAAAGAGGCCTATACCAAATGGCTGTCGGATATGAAATTGACGCCCGCCGAATGGATGGGGGACGTGCTGAAGGCAAACTACGACTGTTCTCAAGACCCAAAGGCCGCCCGGATTCCTACGGATGCCCCTGCGTGCGAGGTTAAAGGCACCGCGTCACCCAAGCTTGGCGAACAACAAACACCAACCATCTCCGTCGCCGAGGTTAAACGGCGCATTGCAGCAAATCAGTTGAAAGGCGCGGTCATTATTGACGTGAGAGAGCCTGCCGAACTTAAAAGCGATTTGGGGGCAATCGGCGGCGTTATAAACGTCCCTGTAGGCCAGGTGGCACAGCGGTTAGGCGAGTTGGAGAAATACAAAGATACAGAGGTTATCACGGTATGCAAAAGTGGTATGCGCGCTGACGTCGCCGCCAACCTTTTGATCAAGGCCGGGTTTAAAAAGGTCTTTAATATGACCGGCGGCATGACGGCCTTCCGTGCGGCGGAAAAAACGTAATCTTTCGTTTCGGGTTGTTAGACCCATAGATTTTTGAGCCAATTTCATTGCACATAATTTTAATGTGGATAATTCTAAACGGTTATCTGGCCGGAGGCGAAACCCTTCATTATTATGTTTGAATATTTGTTTTTACGTAGTTAGAATAAGGTGAACACTGCGGAAATCGTACTAGTATATTGACAAATTAATAACGAAACATTATATTATGTTTCATGAGACAAACAAAAATCCAACTTACCGAAGAAGATCGAGCAGCCTTGAAGTCA
>JACVXV010000024.1 GCA_015661205.1 Candidatus Brocadiaceae bacterium | reverse complement strand
GATCAGGGCAAGGAACGCGGCGGCAAGGCCGCCTGCAAGGAGTCCAAGCCAGGGATTCCCCGTAGTATATGCCACTCCAAAGGCTGATACGGCGCCAACGGATATCATGCCTTCCACGCCGAGATTTAAAATACCCGCCCGTTCAGCATATATCTCCCCCAACGTCCCGAACAAAAGCGGAGTCCCTGCAACAAAAGCCCTGCTTAAAACGCTTACGACCAGTAAATTGAGTCCTTCCATAGTTTTTGCACGATAGTCTAATTTAACGTATAGGAAATTCAAAGTTGTAGAACGAAGCGATTGCTTCGTCATGGGCGAAGTGGCACTTCGCCCTACATCGAAAAAGTCGCCGAAACGCCTAATTTAATGTATAGGAAATTCAGGGTTAGGCCTGAAAGGCCGACAGGATATAGCGGGGGGGGAAGCCATTTACCAGGGGCTTCACCCCCCCGCTATATACTTTCAGCCCTTCGGGCCTGTTATAGCGTGCAGAGGCTCTTCGCGCTGCAGAAAAAGTTATCAAAGACCTACAACCGGCGACCGGCAAGGCGAATCCTGTATTCCAAAAAGAAATCCCCCATGATAAGGAAGAGCAAGATTAAGCCATTAAAGATGTTCACCGTTGCATAAGGCAATCCAAAGGACGTTTGGATGGTATCTCCCCCAATTAAAATTCCGCCGAGAAAAAACGACGACACAATAACGTACACGGGGTTCAGTTTAGCAAGCCAGGCGACAATTATCGAGGTAAATCCGTAACCTGAAGAAATTGTCCAGGGATAGGTGAGGTGATGATGAACGCCCGCTACCTCACCAACGCCGGCCAGTCCGGCAAACCCGCCGCTTAGTATCATGATTACAACTGTTGTCCTGGTAAAACTAATTCCCGCATATTTTCCCGCATCAGGATTATCTCCGATAACCCGTATTTCGTATCCGAAGTTCGTCTTCATAATAATAAAATAGGCTATTGCAATCACGGCGAGTGCAATAATCAAGGTAATATAATGGATTCGTGTCGATGGAATCAAGGAAAGAGTTGCAGACGGTGGAAAATTATCGGTGTACGGGAATCCCCATTGGCTCTTCCCTTTCCACGGCCCATAAACAAGAAATTGGACAAACTCTGCCGCAATGTAATTGAACATTAACGTGGTAATGACTTCGTTGATGCGGAGCTTGGTCTTCATAATAGCCGGGATGATTCCCCATAGTGCGCCGCCGATAAATCCACTTCCAAACATCAGGGGAATAACGGCATACGATGACATATTTGCGCCGTATTTCAGGGCTATCCACGTGGCGGCAATGGCGCCGAAAAGGAGTTGCCCTTCAGCGCCGATATTCCAGAATTTGCCCCGGTAGGCAACGGTAAGGCCAACACCAGTAAGCATGAGGGGTATTGACTTCGTGACGGTTTCTTTTAATCCGTAAAGACTCCCGAAAGAACCCGACAATATCTTTGAAAGGGCATAAACAGGATGAACGCCTTTCACAAGAAAGATCACACTTGCAAAGCAAAAACCGGCTGCAAGGGATATCAGCAAAACCGCTATCTTGATGGTGGCAGGTGCTTGGACTCGTTTTTCAATTTTAAACAGCATATTTATTTTTACATTAACAAAGTTCATTTTTTGTATTCAAACGTAGGGACACGGTGCCCGTGTCCCTACCATTACGTGCGAAGAACCTCTTCGCTCTACAGCCTGAAGGCCCGAAGGTCATAAAGAACATAGCCAGGGGTGAAGCCCCTGGTAAAGAAATATAAGAGAACCAGCCCCGAAGGGGTGACAGAAAAGGAATCTTTATATAACCGCAAAGGAAAATGAAGCTAGAGCTTCTGGCACAGGCACGTTCCCAAGCTGGAGCTTGGGAACGAGAGAAAAGGTTATATTTCATAAAATCTACATGTTCACCCCCGCCATCATAAGGCCAACCTCTTCTCTATTGACCTCTTTTGCAGGGATTATGCCCATAAATTCCCCTTCATACATTACCGCGATTCTGTCGGAAAGCGCGCAGAGTTCATCAAGGTCTTCCGATACCAGGAGGATCGCCGCCCCTTCTTCACGTTTCATCAACAGCAGTTCTCTGATATATTCCGTAGCGCCGATATCCAGGCCATAGGTCGGATGGGAGGCGACGATCAAGCTTGCCTTTCCCGATATTTCACGGCCAAGTATCAGCTTTTGAATATTGCCGCCCGACAGATTTTTTATAGAGACATTGACAGAAGAGGCAGACACCTTAAACTTTTCCATCAATTTCTTTGCATAGTTCTTTATCTGAAAAAAATTAAGGATATATGATTTTGAAAAGGGAACCCTGTCGTAATCCTTTAATACCGAATTTTCATACACCATCAGACTGGGGGCTATTCCAAACCGCATTCTTTCTTCCGGGACGTGTGACACGCCGCTTCTGCTTATCATCTTTGGAGAAAGGTTGGCGACGTCCTTGCCTTCAATCACGACATTCCCCGCTTCGATCTTTCTCAGTCCGGTTATCGCCTCGACCAATTCCTTCTGGCCATTTCCTGAAACGCCTGCAATTCCGAATATTTCATTTTTGTGGAGGGTAAATGATATGTCTTTCACGGCAAGCATGTCTCTGTCGTTTCTTACCACAAGGCCATTAACGTCCAGAATCAGGGTACCAGGCGGGAGTTCCTTTTTGTTATAGGTGAACGAGATTTCCCTGCCGACCATCATCCTCGCCAGTTCGGCTTTGCCCGTTTGGCTTGTCTTAACGTTTCCGACAACATGCCCCTGGCGAAGCGCCATAACGTCCGTGCTTATTGCCATAACCTCTTCAAGTTTATGGGTAATAAAAATAACGGAATGCCCGGCATTTGTCATTTTCTTAAGAATTGCAAAGAGTTCTTTTGCCTCCTGCGGGGCCAGGACAGAAGTCGGTTCGTCAAGGATAAGGACGTCTGCCCCCCGGAACAAGGCCTTAACAATTTCTACCCGCTGCTGCTCGCCCGCCGAAAGCTGCCATATCCTTGCCTCCGGATTTACTTTTAAACCATACATCTCACTAAATTCATGCAAACGCTTTTTTATCGGCTTTACCGGAGAAAAAAAAGGGACGTCCTGCAGGCCAAGCGCAACGTTTTCAGCAACGGTATGCCGTGCGATAAGCATGTAGTGCTGGTGTACCATCCCGATACCCAATTTAATTGCATCAAGGGGATTTCTGATAAAAACGCATTCCCCGTTTATCCTGATATCTCCACTGTCAGGCCGGTACATTCCGTAGAGGATATTCATCAGCGTCGTCTTACCCGCACCGTTTTCACCGAGCAGCGCCAATATCCGGCCTGATTCAACGGCCAAGTTGACGTGATTGTTGACGACTACGCCGGGAAATTCCTTGCATATATCGACCATTTCCAGTTTCTGTATCTTTCGCTTATGCAAAGCTGCTCCTTGTATTATGTACCAGAACGCGTCGGAAAAGCCACAAAAACAGCGACAATTTACCGCAGAGGGCGAGGCTTTATTTTACTCTTCCTACCACATTATCAACAAACCAGTCACATGTCCACAAAAGCTGGTAGCCACCTCGTTCGCCTGTCTTTATCCACAGATTGCCCTTCTGGTCATGAATGGGGCCCGTGAATGGGTCGAAGGTTATCATTGGCTCTTTAAATTGTGACAGCCGCTTCTGGACGAGGTCATACACGCTGATGGTTTTGAAAATCCTGTCGTTTACCGTCTTTGCCTTCAGCGCGTCGATAAATCTTGGATTGACCGCCTGTCCAAACTCACCGCCAAGCTGAACGGCCTTTTCTTTAACGAACCAGAGCATGTCGTCGTTTGTCCACGAACCGACGTGGAGCTTCATGAGTATCTCCTCGTACATCACCCCCCAATCGACCAATTGTCCTGAGACCACCGTGTTTTCGCCAAATCTCTGCATGGGACTGTAATGGCTGAAGGTATATATTTGTTTCCCCTTTTCTGTGTGTTCTTTTCCCACCTGTATAACGGCCGGGGAATCTTCGGTAAAGGCAAAGGCGTCACATCCTTCAGCAATAAGCGACTCAGCCGCCTCCCGCGCCCGTGCGGGGTCATACCAGGAAAAGAGCCATTTTACGTAGACCTTTGCCGCGGGATTTACTTCTTTGGCGCCAATGGCATAAGCATTGATGTGTCGGACGACTTCAGGTATCGGATGTGCGCCCACGTACCCAAGCTTGTTCGATTTTGTCAAAGCACCGGCCATAAGCCCGCTGAGATAATACATCTGATACATTTCTGCAAAGTAACTTCCGACGTTCTTATCCTGCTTATATCCTGAGCAGTGCATGAATACCTTCTTCGGATACCTCTTTCCCGCTTCGATTGTGGCGTCCATGTATCCGAAGCTCGTGGTAAATACCACGTCGCACTTCTCTTCATTGATAAGCCTGTCAATCACCCGTGGCACGTCACCCTCAGGAATAGCCTCAACGTACATCGTCTCAAGCCATGAAAATTTCTTTTGCACATACCTTCGCCCAGCATCGTGCGCGTTTGACCATCCGTAATCACCCACCGGTCCCACATAGATAAAACCAGCCTTGAGCTTTTTTGGCTGGGCTAGCGCTACCGCGCTGTCCTTCTCCGGTTTTGCATCCGCATTGCCCGAAACAATGGCAAAAATAAAAACCAACCCCACTGCCGCCAAACAAACCATCAATTTATTCAGTTTTGCCATGAAATGTCTCCTTTTGCAATTATCGCAGGCCTAAAAAGATGAGGTGAGATGATAGAAAACTGCTTTTTCTTTGCTGCAATACTGAACCAAAAATCAAAGAAAATTGCAATCTTTTTTCATTTATTACGTACTCACTAAACACTCAAGAAGAGGGAAAATGAAAAAAGGTTAGTAGTTTAAGCTGAAACAGTGTGGTTTAGCCAAAAAAGGGATTGCTTGGGCCAAGTGGTGAAATTGTAGGAGTTGAAAAGGATGATAGTCTACTATTACGTTGACAAGGTAATGTTGCATGGTTTAGAATCCAGTAAAAACAAACTTTCCAAACATAGGCTCAATTTTGTACTGCCCTTGCGGTAGGAATACACAATGACTATTCAAAGTAGCGTTCAAATCGGAGATGTTATTCGCAATGCCGTTGTATTCAATGTCAAAAATTGGTTAGGTGGCACGATGAATTCAGATTCTCTAATCCAATCTGTCCAAGATTTCTTCGCCGTTTTAGAGCAACGGAAGATTGATTATGTTTTGGTCGGTGGAATCGCTATTCTTTACTATGTAGAAGGGCGAAATACACAAGATTTAGATTTACTCATGGCCGTATCTTCGCTGGAAAAGTTGCCTGAACTCAAAGTCTCCAGTCAAGACACCTATTTTGTTCGGGCAAACTACGGTGAATTACAAGTTGATGTTTTACTCACGAAAAATCCCTTGTTCAAAAAAGTACACAGCAACTATTCAAAGGTGCAACGATTTCTTGACCGTAATATTCCATTGGCAACCGTGGAAGGTTTGTTGCTCATGAAACTGTACGCATTGCCTTCTTTGTATCGGCAGGGCAATTTTGCCAGAGTTGGCATTTATGAGAATGATATTGCAACCTTGCTTCATTACTATCAGCCCGATGTTTCTTCTTTATTAAATGTGTTATCCAAATATGTGAACGAGAATGATTTAGCAGAGATAAAGGGTGTTGTAACTGATATTCAAAGTCGTATTAAACGCTTTAATAATGAGTTTCGATAGTCAGGCAGATGGTTGGCAGACACAACGCGTTGCAGGGTGGTTGGGGCATTACGGCTTTTTTGTGATTTCTACGGCTTCTTCTATTTCCTTTTTTTATCTTCTGTAGCTTCCTTAATCATTTAAATTCCCACTTCAGCTTCGGTTCCCGCGCCGCCTTAACTTCGTCCGGGCGTCCGATAGGGGTGGCTTGTGGTAAGCCTCGGAAGGATTCGGGGCGTTGCTCGACGTCTGCCGCAATTTGTAACATGGCTGCAACAAAGGCGTCCAACGTCTCGCGTGATTCCGTTTCCGTGGGTTCTATCATCAGCGCTTCTTCCACGATTAAGGGGAAATATATCGTTGGCGCGTGATAGCCATAATCAAGCAGCTTCTTTGCAATATCGAGCGCGGAAACGCCCATCTTCTTTTGTTTTTTTGCCGAGATGACAAATTCGTGCATGCAGGTAGTGCCGTAAGGGATGTCATAATGTCCTTTTAACTTGTGTCTCAGGTAGTTGGCGTTCAAAACGGCAAATTCACCCGCCCGCTGCACTCCCTCTTTACCCAGGGACAACAAATAGGTGTATGCGCGTATCATCATGCCTACGTGACCGTAAAATGCTCTTACCCTGCCAATTGAATCGGGATAGTTATATTGCAATGTGTATTTTCCCTGCTCTATTTCAATGCGAGGGGCGGGCAGGAAACGTTTCAACTCATCCGTAACGCCGATGGGTCCTGCGCCAGGCCCACCGCCGCCATGCGGGGTGGAAAAGGTTTTGTGGAGGTTCAGGTGCAGGATGTCCACGCCCATGTCACCCGGTCTTGCAATGCCTAAAAGGGCATTCATGTTTGCGCCGTCGCAATAGACAAGCCCGCCAGCGTCGTGAGCAATCTTGCATATTTCAAGGATATCTTTCTCAAATAAGCCCAGGGTATTCGGGTTTGTAATCATTATGGCTGCCGTGTCCCTGGTAAACGACGCCTTCAGTTTCTCTGTGTCAACAAGGCCGCCGGCATTCGATTTAATGGATTCAACCGCATAGCCGCAAAGGGCTGCCGACGCTGGATTCGTGCCGTGCGCGGAATCCGGGATAACGATCGTATTTCTCTTTTCTCCCTTATTGTCCATAAAGGCTCGTATAATCAACATGCCGGTCAGTTCGCCGTGTGCGCCGGCCGCAGGCTGCAAGGTGAAGGCGCACATGCCCGATATGTCCTTCAGCATCTGTTCCAGATGGTAGAGGAGTTCCAGGACGCCCTGGCATTGTTCTACCGGTTGGTAGGGGTGGACTTTAGTAAAACCGTCAAGGCGCGTTGCATCCTCGTTCACCTTGGGGTTATATTTCATGGTGCAGGAGCCTAACGGATAAAAATTCGTGTCCACGCAGTAATTCAGTTGAGAAAGTCTGGTGAAGTGGCGCACCACGTCAATCTCGGCAACCTCCGGCAATCTCGCCGGATTCTCTCTTAACAGGTTTTGTGGCAGGAGTTGTGTCATCGGCTTCTCAGGAACGTCACAGGCAGGAAGAGTAAAACAACGTCTTCCCGGCGATGATTTTTGAAATATAAACGGTTCGGTTTGATTCATGGTAGTGTCGGATAAATATAACGAGGCAGTGCCTCAGACAAATTAAAAAAGCTTGGAACCACAGATTTCACAGATTACACAGATTTTGGAGTGACAGAATCCACTCGAACGCATTAAAAACAGCAAAACATCTTTGTATTATAAATCAAAAACTCAGGTCACAAACCCGAAACCCGAAACCCGAAACCCGAAACCTGAAACTCGAAACTTCAAACTTCAAACTATATTCTTAGACATCTCCGCAACTAATGTATCGATATCTTCCCGTGTCTTTGTTTCCGTCACGCACAGAAGTAAGGAATTGTCCAGTTCGGGGTAATATTGAGAAAGTTCCAGCCCGCCGATAATGCCGCTCTTCAGCAGGTGTTCATTAAGTTTGGCGGCAGAGAAGCCACCCGTTGTTTTTAACACGAATTCGTTGAAGAAGGGTTTTCCATATACTGGTTTAAAGACGTCCAATGCACAAAGCCTTTCGTAAGCATAATGGCTTTTCTGTATGTTATGGTTCGAGACTTCTGCAATGCCCTCTTTTCCCAACGCACACAGGTATATGCACGCCCTGAGCGCAAGGAGCGCCTGATTTGTGCAGATATTGGAAGTTGCCTTTTCCCGGCGGATGTGCTGTTCTCGCGGTTGCAGGGTAAGTACGAAACACCGCTTCCCTGTGCAATCTACTGTTTCGCCGGCGATCCTCCCCGGCATTCTGCGCAAAAGCTCTTTTTTGGCGGTGAAAAAGCCTAAATACGGCCCCCCATAGTTCAGGTAGTTGCCAAAGACCTGTGCCTCGCCAACCGCTATATCGGCGTTGTATTCTCCCGGTGGTTTTAATGTTCCTAGTGAAATAGGGTTTACACACGCGACAAAGAGGGCGTCGTGCTTGTGGGCGATGCTTGACGCGGCGTACATGTCTTCAATGCAGCCGAAAAAGTTTGGACTTTGAATGAGGATGGCGGCGGTTTTATCGTCGGCCGTTTTTTCTAATTGATTTAAATCCGTTGTGCCGCCGGGGAAGTCTATTTCAACAATCTCGGTCTGCAATCCCTTCAAATACGTCCTGAGTACCTGCCGGTATTCAGGATGGATGGCCCGCGAGCATACGATCTTGTTTCTTTCCTTAAGCCGTATGGCGAGCAGGGCGGCCTCTGCCAGTGCCGTAGAGCCGTCATACACGGAGGCGTTTGCCACGTCCATGCCAGTAAGTTCGCACATTAAGGTCTGGAATTCATAGATTACCTGAAGTGTACCCTGGCTTACTTCAGGCTGATATGGCGTGTAGCACGTGTAGAATTCACTCCTTGACGCCAGGTGATTGACGATGGTCGGGATGTAGTGCTCGTAGGCGCCCGCTCCTAAGAATGAAAGGTGCTGATCGGTGTTGACGTTTTTCTGGCTGAGGCCGTTTAAAGTCTTCAACACTTGTGGTTCAGACATGCCTGCGTTCAATTTTAAATCGAATTGACGCAACTCCGGAGGGATATCAGCAAGGAGCTTCTCCACGGAAGTTACTCCCATCTCCTGTAGCATGATTTCTTTATCTTTGTCAGTGTTAGGAATGTAATCCATGTTTGATATTCGTTATTCAAATTTACTAATTACGAAAGGTTCGCCAATAAAGTATCCCTGGGCGTAGTCTACTCCATATCCCTGCAAGAGTTTAATGGTTTCATCGTTATTAACAAACTTGGCTATGGTTTCCTTTCTCAGTCCGCGGGCTACTCCCACCATAGCCTTTACCAAGTGTTGGTCTTCCGTCTTATTCAGCAGGTCACAGATAAGGCTTCCATCGATCTTCAGTATATCGACTAAAAGATTCTTGAGGTAGTTGAACGATGAAAAACCTATGCCGAAGTCATCCAGGGCAAAACGGCACCCCATCTCTTTCAAGGTGGTTATAAAGCGCTTCGACTCTTGAATGTTTTCAACTATGGCGCTTTCCGAAATTTCCAATACCAGGTTTGCCGGATTGATTCCGGACGTTGTTAGTCCATCCATAATGATGGATAATAACTCCGGGTCTGAAATGGACTTGACGGAAAGATTGATCTCCAGATATTGGGAGTTGTCTACAAGATGAAGGCCTTTCATGGAACTGAAAGCCTTGGAGACTACCCATCGGTCTATTTCACGCATAAGTCCCAGCCGTTCGGCAAAATTCAGGAAGTTGGATGGAAGGATATGTTCTCCATCTTCATTTATCATCCGGAGTAACACCTCGTGTCCTGCAATCTGATTACTTCTAATGTCACGTATCGGCTGCAAAAATAATGCAAAGCGGTCATGCAACAAGGCGTTGTTGATACGTTTCTTCCAGACTTGCAGCATCTCGATCTGTGTTTTTCGTTCGTGGGTATAAAAACAGCAACGGTTACGGCCCTCTTCTTTTGCCTGGTACATGGCAAGGTCTGCATAGGTAAGCAGTATTTCTGAGTCAAAGCCGTGATCGGGAAAGAGCGCAATACCTATGCTGGCGGTGACGCCGAGGGTTTCCCCTTCTTTTACCATAGCGAAACGCCTTATCAAATCAACTATTTCTTTAGAAATGGTTAGCGCCTGAACCTGATCGGTGCGGTGTAAAATAATGGCGAATTCGTCCCCACCCAGCCTTGCAAGCGTGTCGGTAGTGCGTAGCCTCTTCTTAAGGAGTTCGGAGACAACCTTGAGGAGCGTGTCACCCGTCCGGTGCCCTAGCGTGTCGTTCACGTATTTAAAATTATCCAAATCTATGAATAACAACGCGCCATTTAATTTGTATCGTTGTGACTGAGAGAGGCAGGTATGCAACTCTTCCTGAAAACGGCGGCGATTGAAGAGATTGGTAAGGGGATCCCGATCAGCCAGATTGACAAGCTTTGCTTCGAGCCATTTACGCTTGCTGACGTCGTCCGTGACTGCGATAAAATGGGTAATAACCCCATCCGGATTTTTGATGGATGAAATCGAGGTATGGCCCCAGTATAATTCTCCGTTCTTTTTTTTATTGTGTAATTCTCCGCGCCACGTTTTACCGGTGGTAATGGTTCCCCACAAATCTTCATACTCCTCGGGCGTAGTTTCGCCGGATTTAAACATACGAGGGTTTTGTCCTATGACTTCTTCCGGGGTAAAACTTGTCATCCGGCAAAATTTCTCATTGACATATTGAATATTGCCTTCTAAGTCAGTGATTATGATTGCACAGGGATTTTGCTCTACGGCAGCGGATAACTCCTGGAATCTGCTTTCGCTCAATTGACGCTCCTTAGTTTTATGTCAAAAAAGTTCAAACATTTTATATGCTGACATGATGCCGATCTGTATTCTTAACGGATGCGTGTTTTTCTCAGGCTACGTTTTGTCACTGAGTTTAAACACACAATACTCAGCGCACATGGAGCAAACCTCGCTGTTTTGGGGACGCCCTTTTTCACGAATACTTCTAGCAACCAGTGGGTCGATACACGTGTTGAACTGGCCTTCCCAGTCTCTGTTCCGTCTGAATTGGGACATCCTTTTATCCCAGGCAATGGCGGATTTAATGCCCTTGGCAATATCTGCCGCGTGTGCTGCGATGCGCGCAGTCATAACGCCGCTTCTTACGTCCGCCGGTCCCGGCAGGCTTAAATGCTCTGTCGGCGTCACGTAACAAAGAAAATCCGCCCCTGCCGAAGCGGCGATAGCACCGCCGATGGCGGAGGTAATGTGGTCGTATCCCGGAGCTATGTCGGTAACAATAGGGCCAAGCACGTAAAAAGGCACCCCTTTACAGAGTTCCTTTTGCAATTGGACGTGCGATACTATCTGATTCAACGGCACGTGACCGGGTCCTTCCACCATCACCTGTACGTCGGCTTCCAATGCCCTTTGGGAAAGCTCGGCAAGCACGTTCAACTCGTACACCTGTGCGCGGTCAAACGCGTCCGCAATCGCGCCCGGACGCATAGCGTCACCCAAGCTTATGGTTACGTCATATTCCTTCGCTATCGCCAAAATTTCATCATATTGCTCATAGAGTGGATTTTCACGATTATTGTGGATCATCCATTCCACCAAAAACGTTCCACCGCGGCTTACCACGCCGCAAATACGGCTCTTGTTCTTCAGGTGATTAAGCACACCCTTTGTAGCGCCGCAATGCACCGTGATAAAATCAACTCCATCCTCGCAGTGAAGCCTGATGGCGTCGAGCATATCCGCGGCAGTCATATCAACAATAGATTGTTTACGCTGGACGGCCTTTACTGCCGCCTCGTAAATCGGCACGCTGCCGACGGCAATGGTGGCGATATCAATAATTCTTTTCCGTATCGCCCGTAAATCGCCGCCGGTGCTGAGGTCCATTACCGCATCGGCCCCGGCCTCTTCGGCGGCTTTCAGCTTTTCAAGTTCTTTGGCAACGTCGGCGTAATCAGCGGACGTCCCGATATTTGCGTTAACCTTCGTCTTCAGATGGGCGCCGATACCGCATACCTTTGTGGCTTTGCGCCGCCGGTTAGCAGGAATAATCACCTTCCCTTCGGCAATGTGTTCTCTCAGAAATTCCGGTTCAACCTCCTCGTCGCGTGCAACCTGCCTCATTTCCGGCGTTATTACGTTCAGCCTGGCTTGTTGTAACTGTGTCATATCTTTATTTAATCCTTTTCCACTCAAAAGTAGGGGCGAAGCATTTGCCGAATTTGGTGTGAATGCATTACTGTGTCAGCAAGTCTATGCTTCGCCCCTACGTGCATGTATAAGAAACTTAAGTCAGGCCTGAAAGGCCGACAGGATATAGCGGGGGGTGAAGCCTCCTGTAAAGACAATAAAATAATACAAGCCCCGAAGGGGAGGCAGGACATACTCTCGTTCCCAAGCTACAGCTTGGGAATGTGGTTGTACCGGAAGCTCCAGTTCCGTTTTGTTTTCGTGATAAAAACAATGGTAGATTCCAGTAAAGATAAGTGTCCTAGCCATGTTAAGCGCCTTTTCTGTCGCCCCTTCGGGCCTGTTGTAGAGCGAGGAAACTCTTCGCTCTACATGAAAAAGCTATCGCCGTAGACGGCCTGATTCTCTCGTTCCCAAGCTCCAGCTTGGGAATGCTCCTGTACCAGAAGCTCCAGCTTCTTTTTACAGTACATTTCGTTTTCTGACTCAAAGCAGAGCTTTTATTGCAATCCTGTTCCCAAGCTGGAGCTTGGGAACGAGGCGAAATTATAGCAGGTAAATCGTAAAAACCCCCTTAAGAGTGAAGAATTTAGGGGGTGGTGTTTTTCCGGGCAAATTTACGACGCACTTTAGCTTTCTTTGCTACGGGGGTATATTTTGACTTCTGCGTATTTCTTTCCGCCAACGTATACAATCGCATAACTTCAGAGTGTGTCAATTTCCGGTATTTGCTTACCTTCAGTTCAGGGTCGTGCAAGGTTCCTATCTTGGTACGCCTCAACGTCTGCACCTTGTATCCGCAATCGTTGAGCATCCTGCGTATCTCTCTATTCTTGCCTTCTTTTAACACCATCTCAAAACGGCTTCTTTTTTTCCCCCTTCGTACGTGCTGAACGGCCACGGGGTTCGTTTTGCCGAAAGACAGCCATACCCCCGATTTCAGGGCGTCGATAGCCACGTCCGTTATGTATCCGTCCACCTCGACAAAATAGGTCTTCCTCACCTCGAATTTCGGATGAGACAATTTGTTTGCGAGGTCGCCATCGTTGGTCACGATAAGAAGACCTTCGCTCTCCATATCCAGCCTTCCGATGGTGTATATTCTTTGCGTTATATTTTCCAGGATGTCAATGGCCTTGAGTCTATCCAGTTCATCCCGGTTGGTGCAAATATATCCCTTCGGTTTGTTGAGCAGATAATAAATCTTACGTTCTTTTTGTACCGGAGCGCCATCGAAACTGATATCGTTTTTCTCCGTGTCAACGACCGTGCCTAATGTGGTGACAAGTTTTCCGTTAACGGCCACCCTGCCTTCCTCGATGAATCTTTCACATTCACGGCGCGAGCCGATGCCGGCCCCGGCCAGGACTTTTTGTAAGCGTTCTAACATAAATAATATTTCCTAAAATTCAGCGATAAATAAGCACACATGTTGTGACAAATATTTGTAACGGCTTAGGTGTTTCGGCTGAAGGTTAAAAGCCTTTGCCTATCGGAAATGTATGTGTAATCACATACGATTTAGCCTTCCGTCTTCCGCGTCTGCAAGACCTTCAAAAACCTGGGCAACGAAGTTTATCACATAAAGGTCGTTTGCCTTTCTTTCAGCCCCAGAGGGACGGCCTGTTTGTAGCATTTTATGCAAATTAAGTTATTTAGCTCCGTAGGAGCGACCTGTGTTTTTTATTGTCAAGCGCGGACATGACGCCTACCAACAACCACAGGTCGCTCCTACGGAGCTTTTGCGGTGTTTAGATTCTCTATTCTACAAACAGGTCGCCCCTCTGTGGCTACATCGGCCAACTCCGGCAGTTACAACACATCTAAATCTACTTAGCTTTTTATTCGAATCCATTCGTGTAAATCCGCACTACAATCTATCAACTTCTTGTTTTTTATGCGTGTTTTTCATTTTTTGTTGTTAAGCTTTTTTTGGTTGCGGCTTTGCCGCGCCAGGAAATTCGTGTCTAAAATGCGCGCCTACCCCTTATTTTTCCCCTTCCGTTTCGCATCCCGTAGCATCTCCTCCGCCTGTTTCCGGGTAATATCCGTCTTTTCATTGCCTCTGATCATGTCGGCAATCTCCTCAAGGCGGGTCTCGCCCGATAGATGTTCAACGGTGGAATACGTTCTGCCATTTTTTACTACCTTGCTTACCTTCCACTGCTCATCTGCATAACTGGCAATTTGGGGGAGGTGGGTAATACAAATTACCTGCCGTGAGGATGCGATACTGCACAACTTTTCACCGATGATTTCTCCCATCCTACCGCCAATATTTGCATCAATCTCATCGAAAACCAGAACGGGTGTGCAGTCCACCTTTGCCAACTGATGTTTAAGCGCCAGCATGACCCGTGATATCTCACCGCCCGACGCTATCTTCTTCAACGGTTTCAAATCCTCTCCCGGATTCGGGGAGATTAGAAAATCCACCTGGTCAAAGCCATAGCTGTTCGAGGCAAGGACTTCAAAATCCCCATCTTTATTCAAAGAGAGGGGTGTTATTTGCACGGAAAATCGTCCGTGCGGCATGCCGAGGTCGTGAAGCTCGTTATTAATAAGAGGGGCTAATTTCCCCGCCGCCGAGAGTCGCCGCCGGGTTAATTCGTCCCCCTTGTTTTTCAAGGATTTGGATAGCTCTTTCAATTCTTTCTCTATTTGGTCAGCCGCCGATCCCTCTTCCGAAAGCAGTTTCAGTTTTTCTGCTACTAGATCACGATACGATAAAATCTCCTCTACCGTGGCGCCGTATTTCGATTTTAACTTCCGGAGTGCGTTCAAGCGTTCTTCGATGTATTCCAGCCTCTGAGGGTCATAACTAAAACCATCCTTGTATTTCCCGAGGGAAAAAGCCGCGTCTTCCAACTGGAAAAGTGATTGGGAGCAGGCGTCGGATATCTTATTGATAGAGTCGTCAAACTTCGAGACAAACTGCAACTCGCGCAGTATCGATTTTAACCTTTCAACAACGGCGTCCGAAGACTCATAAAGCTGTTCATAGCAGGATGCAATACTGCTGTGGATTTTTTCGGCGTTGCTGAGCAGGCCTCTCTCGCGTTCCAGTTCTTCTGTTTCGCCCGGTTTGAGTTGTGTCTTATCAATCTCGTCAACTTGAAAGGAGTACAAGTCGATTTTTTGCCTTCGTTCCTGTAAACTATTTTTCAGGTCGTCACGCAGCCTGGTTTTTTCCGTTGTCTGCTGAAAAAGCCTCGCAAACTCTTCCCGAAGCGTCGTTGTTCCCCCAAAGTCGTCAAGGATGTACAACTGGTTGATCCCTTGCAACAACGCCTCATGCTCATGCTGCCCATGGATGTTAACCAGCAGGTCACCGACGTCTTTCAGCAGGGACACGGTAATGGGGACGTCGTTCAAACGGCATCTGCTTCGCCCGTTCTTGTCAATGCTCCTTTGAACCAAAATGTCTTCTTCGATATCCGGGTTGTTCGAAACCGACTTGATGGCTTTTAAAATCCGTTTATTATTGACGTAAAACTTACCGATTACCGTAGCCTCGTCTTTGCCGGTTTGTACAACGTCTGCGGTCGCTCGTCCGCCGATAATAAAGTTAAGCGCCCCTAAAATAAGCGATTTTCCGACGCCCGTTGCGCCGCTAAAAATATTCAGCCGTTCGCAAAGATTAAGGGTTACTTTATCAATCAGTACGAAATTGGTTATGTATAACTCCTGAAGCATGGTTGATTTGTCGTCATTTGCTAATAATGAATCTGGCACGTCATAAATGGCGTCCTTGTATTATTACGCTGCGAAAAACATCTTTTTTTGTACTATTTTGGTTGCAGCCGCACGTGCTATTGTATCTTCGACCCCGGTTTTATATCCCTCTCCGTGGTCAGGACGGTCAACAAATCCCCATCCTTCGCGGCCAGCAACATCCCCTGGCTTTCAACGCCCCTGAGAATGGCAGGGGCAAGGTTATTCACAATAACAATTTTCTTTCCAATAAGGTCTTCCGGTTGATAATGTTTACGAATCCCCGCCACAATCTGCCGGCCTTCCACGCCATCGCCTGCATCAATCTTCAGGATAAGCAATTTATCCGCATTGGGATGCGGTTCTGCGTGAAGCACCGTGGCCACGCGCAGGTCAACCTTTAAGAAGTCCTCAATAGATATCATAAAAACCCTTTCACCGTAAAAAAACAAGCAAGCATCACTGTAAAGCCTTAGGATAAGCCAATTTAGCAACGATTGAAAAATACGCGTCGTAATTGGCCGTATAACACCAAATTATTTCAACTCAACTATACCTGTTTTTAAAAGGGGTGTCAACGAATTAAACTTACTCTACAAGCCGCCAATAAAGGAAACCGGAAACAATTCAACCGGCATTTATGAAAAGCAGGGGAGGCCTCCGTTTTGCCATGTTATTTTGGGAAAAACGGTAACGGATTTCACGTCGTTTTGCAGGTGGAAATACCGGGGAACAATAGCGTTTGTTTAGGAAATTCAAAGCAATCTCGTATCGCAGGGGTTTATCCGCCGCCATTGCCGGCGAAATTCTGAACGGCAAAAAGGCTTACGTGGAAGGGTCATTGGTGACGGGGAATATAACGACGCAGACGTTAGCAAATACCAGCATAACGGTAGGCGCTGGTTACTATCCCGACCTTCGCAATTCGAGGGATATACGAGCCGCTAAGCCAGTAAATACAAGGGGTCATGTAAAAAGGTCGGCCAGGAAAAGTACCGTTGATAAGCGGGGTGCCAAAGGCGACGAGGTATACGTGCGGGACGTCCTGGGCGATATGGCAAATGCAACCAACGTTACCGTTGTCAATGATGAAGCACACCACGCTTGGCGTATTCCGGCGGAGAGTAAGATTAAAGGCGTTAAGAAAGAAGATATTTTCAGACTTTATTATCAAATTAAGGATTAGTATGTTTGGGGTATCCGCCCGTTTTTCTCCGCAACATGGTAGCGGGTAATATAATCGGTAAAACCCCAATACCGTTAAGTATTGGGGTTTTACTGTCGTAATTATAATTTAAGTGACAACTCCATATTTTTAACATCAGCCGACGAAAATTGCTTATGATATGTAATATAAGAGTGATCTTTTTAGATAAAGTTATAATTTGACGACTTTTGTTGCCTTGTAGCCTTTTTGGTCTTTTATTACCTCAAATTCTACCTTGTCACCTTCTGCGAGTGTTCTGAAACCATCGCTTTGGATGGCGGTCTGATGTACAAATACATCGTCCCCGTCCTCCTGGGATATGAAGCCGAATCCCTTCTTGTCGTTAAACCATTTTACGGTACCCTTTGCCATGATAAATCACCTCCTTTTACGTTGCAAAAATATTTAAAAAAAAGGCTACGAGGGTATTTCACCTGTAGCCTTGATACGCTAATAGTATTTAATAGTGCCGCGTGTAGCAACCACATAATGAATTCTACACTATCAAATCATGTAGATTAAATCAAGGGAAAATAATAAATTTATCTCGGAAAGCGTAAAGTAAAATTTAGTTGAATTTCCTGGGTGGGTTTGTTACACTTCAACATTCTTAATTGACGGGGGTGGTCGTTTCGTAAGTAAAATGTTTTCGTAACGTTGCGGAGGTGACGAGATATGGCTATAGCCATTGCTGATTTTGATCTTGATAGGCTGCTGGATGTAGAAACAATCACAAGGGAAACGGTTGCACATGTTAAAGATCAGACGTTTAAGGATAGGGATAACAGAGAAGCGCTGGATAGTAAGATTGAAGCTATTAGGGCAAATTTAAAGAAGGAACACGATGGTTCCAGGGCAAAAGATTTGACCCTTTTGCTGGGTATTTGTGAATGGGTTTTGGGAAGGGTAAATGAGTCTGCTGCTTTGCTGAAAGAGGTAAAGTCCAGGAAAATAGGGTCGTACTATTTAGGCAAATGCTCTATGGAGTCAGGGGCTTATGACTTGGCGCTGGAATGTTTTGAACGTGCCAGAAAAGCGGATACGGAAGAGTTTGACATTGATATGGACGTTGTGGAGGCAAAGAGGAAGCGCGGCGACGTAGAAAGCGCGTTAAAAGATATTAAGGCGTATGTACAGTCATACGGGAATAAAGCCGAGCTGTATTATCAGTGGGGGCGTTGCCTGGACGCGATGGGTGAGTATCAGGAGTCATTCAACAAGTACGAACAGTCCCTTCAGATTGACCCAAATCACGCGAAATCCCTTTTCCAGCAAGCGTTTAATTACGATATGGATGGAGAGGATGAAAAGGCTATAGATTATTATGAAAGATGCACCAAAATAAATCCCACCTTCAAAAATGCCTACATTAATCTCGGCATCTTATATGAAGATAACGGGGCGTATGATGATGCCGCTTACTGTTTCGAAACAATTTTAGACGCCGAACCGACGCATCCGCGGGCGTTGCTATTCTTTAAAGACGCAAAATCTTCGTTGGCGATGTATTATGACGAGGAAATCTCCAAGAGGCAGGGGAAAGATAGCGAGGTGTTGGGTATTCCTATCTCGGATTTTGAACTTTCGGTAAGAAGCAAGAATTGTCTGGAAAAAATGAATATCCGCACGTTACGGGACCTTACGAAGATAACCGAGTCGGATTTGCTTTCTTTTAAGAATTTTGGTGAAACGTCCCTGAATGAAATTAAAGCAATATTGTCGCAGAAAGGGCTTCGTTTAGGCCAGGCGCTTGAAGGTGATACAGAAGCCGAAATGGAGTTTCTTGACAAGGGGACGCAACCTGAGATCGTTGAATCTATTATCGATGTAGGGTTTACAACCCGTTGTCGAAATATCCTTGTGAAGGCTGGTATCGAAACCATAGATGATCTTGCGGATAAAACCGAGGAAGAACTGGCCGCGCTGGGTGTTACAGAAGAGTATTTAGAGGAAATAAAAGAAATTCTCACTCGACGGGATTTGACCCTTTTGTCGGATGAATGTTTAGATGCTGAGCCGGAAAGTGATGCGTCAGAATAACCTACCGAAATGGTGGTTTGGGTTGCCAAGTTATGATACGCAAGGGAAGATGCGCGCATGTTAGATTACGTCCGGGGAATGGTCGCCAGCAAGTCTCCTGCCAGAATTGTCTTGGAAGTATCAAACATCGGTTACCTCCTACACATACCACTATCTACCTTCGAAAAGATACCCGATCAGGGGGAAGTTACCCTACGTACCCAGTTATTTATACGGGATGACCAGGTAAAGGTTTTTGGTTTTTTTACCGAGGAAGAAAGGGGTTTGTTTCAGTTGCTGTTGTCCGTTACTGGGATAGGTCCCAATACGGCAATTGCCATACTTTCCGGCAGTTCGGTTGATGATATCAAGCGAGCCGTGATTATGGAAGACGCGAAGGCTTTGGAGAAAATCAAGGGGGTCGGGAAGAAGACGTCCGAGCGGATTGTGCTGGAACTGAAAGAACGTATCAAAGAAATAGCGACAACCCTACCGTCTGGCTTAGATTCCCGGCAGAAGACCACAATCTCTGATGCCATTATGGCCTTGATTTCTCTTGGTTATGGACGCGCGGTGGCTGAAAAAGCGGTGAGCGAGGCTGCAAAGAAATTACAAACGGTGGATAACATCGAAGTCCTCGTCAGAGAGGCGCTGAAATATAAAGTATAATAGGTTCTGATCTGAAACGGTAAGATATCATAAGAGGATCCAGAAAGTGATGAAAGAAGATATTTTATCCTCTACTGCAGTTATTGACGATAAGAACCTGGACGTTACCCTTAGACCGAAACGGTTTAGCGATTTTATCGGTCAAGATCGCATTAAAGATAATCTGTTCATTTACATAGAAGCGGCAAGGAGAAGGGGAGAACCCCTGGACCACATCTTGTTTTCCGGCCCGCCAGGCTTGGGAAAAACAACCTTGTCACAGATTATCGCCAGTGAAAACAACACGGCTATAAAAACGACCTCCGGACCTATTTTGAATAAGCCTGGAGACCTTGCCGGTATCCTGACGAATTTGCAACATGGGGAAATCCTGTTTATAGACGAAATCCACCGGTTGAATACCACGGTTGAGGAGTATCTTTATTCGGCAATGGAAGATTTTTCCATTGATATTATGATCGATCAGGGGCCAAAGGCAAGATCCGTTAAAATTAACTTGCCGAAGTTTACTCTTATCGGTTCAACGACGAGGGAGGGGTTGCTTACCGCGCCTTTCCGTGCGCGTTTTGGCGTGCTGGAGAAACTGGAGTTTTATCCCTGGACGGACCTTTACAAGATTGTGATAAATTCTGCCCGTATTCTCTCTATTCAAATAAGTGAAACAGGCGCCGAGATTATTGCAAAGCGGTCCCGCGGCACCCCGCGGCTTGCGAACCGGTTTTTAAGGCGACTGCGTGACGTCGCACAGGTGCGTGGAAACGACGTTATTAACGAAGAAGTGGCCAAGATGGGGCTGGAAATGCTCGGCGTTGATGAAAATGGCCTGGGGGATATGGATCGCAAGATTCTTGAAACGGTTATCCGGTACGGCGGCGGTCCTGTCGGTATAAAGACCATTGCCGTTTCCGTAAGCGAAGAAGAGGATACCATTGAGGACGTGTACGAGACCTTTTTGATACAAAAGGGATATCTGGACAAAACGCCTCGCGGGAGGGTTGCTACGAAGCTGGCGTATGAACATCTGGGATTAGAGAGCCGCGCAGGGGTGGGGCTTCAAAAACGGCTGTTTTGAGAATATTGTTATATGAAGTTGATATTGCATATATGCTGCGCGTGTTGTCTGTGCGCCCCGTTAGCGGAATTGAGAAAAGAGGGTTTTGAAGTAACCGGTCTTTTTTACAACCCCAATATACACCCGCTTCTTGAGTTTCGCCGAAGGATGAAGGCATTGCGCGTGTTTCAGGAAAGTGACCCAATTCCGGTCGTCTACCATGAGGAGTATGGCTTACGGGATTATCTTAAAACGGTTGATTATGAAGGGCTGGATCGTTGCGCGGATTGTTATGCAATGCGTTTAAAATATACGGCTGTCTATGCAAGGCGAATGGGGTTTGATGTCTTTACGTCCACGATGTTATTCAGCGTATATCAAAACCACGAACAGATAAAATTATTTTCGGAAAATATAGCAAAAGAATGTGGTGTTGGGTTTGCCTATCGGGACTATCGACATCTATCCGAGTGTAGCCAGGAGATAGCAAAAAAGAAGATGTTGTATCGGCAAGGCTATTGCGGATGTGTTTTTAGCGAGTACGAAAGGTATAAAGATACCGGACGTGATGTGTACAAAGGCTGTAATGTTGGCGTGAAGGATAAAGATATCGTTGCTAAGGCGGTGACGGGTAATGAAGTTTTGCAAAGGTGTGATTGTTTTGGATAAATGGATATCATCTATAACCCTGAAAATAAAATACTATGGGTAAGGCTTTATTTTTAATGTTTGCTGCGCTCTTGCCGGCGTTGTCTGCCGGAGTGCCTCTTTCGTGCCAGAAAGAGACGCCGGTACAGCATGAGAAACCGCAGGCACCGCGTGGGTTTGTACCGATTGCAGATAAAGAATCTACCGTCCGCGTGCTTATTGTCGGTAGCGCACAGGATGTTCTGTTGGCTGTTAATGGGAGTTATCAAATCGCCGACAATGCTTCGAATATTTTGGAGCAGGGGCAGCTTTTGGCGAGATCCAAGGTATCGGTCGATTACAGCGGTATCCGTATCGGGGGCAAATGTTATAAAGTCAATGAATTGCGGATTAAAAGCACTCGTGACGGGGCAATTGAAGTAAATAATGTACCGTATCGTGGGGGAGTCTCCTTATCGCAGCAACCAGATAACAAACTGTTCGTTATCGAAGAGACCGAGATAGAAGATTTTGTCACCGGCGTAGTCGGCAGTGAAATGCCCCACTTATGGAATGACGAGGCTCATTGCGCCCAGGCGGTAGCGGTCAGGACTTACACGATGTATAAGAAGAAGGCCAGACGCAGCGAGAAATATCATTTAGATATGCAAGACCTCGCTTATCGTGGCATGGCTGGAGAGTCGCCGCGGTTGAGCGATCTCGTCCTGAAAACCAAAGGGTTGGTTATGACGTATAACGGGAATATTTTCCCCGCTTATTTTCACAGTGCGTGCGGAGGGCATACGGAAGACGTCAGCCACGTATTTCGGGATGAAAGTATACTCCCTTTAAGCGGGGTTTTGTGCAAATATTGTAGTAATTCAAAATATGCAAAGTGGAAAAGGGACATCAGTAAATCGGTAATTGAAAAGAAATTGAGGGATAGTAATGTCGCTGTCTCAAATATCCGGAGCATCAAGACGCTGGATCCGGGATATGGTAACCATGGCTCCAGGGTTGAGATTGTTTATGCCGGCGGGAGCAAAGAGATGGGTGCAAATGATTTTCGTTTACTGGTCGGGCCAAACATTTTGTGCAGCACGGCCTTTAGTGCTAAAAGTAGCGGGAATAACATTGCTTTTTCAGGAAATGGTTGGGGTCATGGGGTGGGACTTTGCCAGCATGGCGCTCAAACTATGGCTAAAAAAGGTTTTAAATGGTCGGATATTATAAATTATTATTATCCGAAAAACGAACTCATGCGGGTTTATTAACAATTTTTAAAATACGTTGATAATCTCTTCCGACTCGTTCGGGGTAGGAGGATTTGTTGGATTTTAAAGTCCTTGCTTATGATAAGCAAACAAAGGCTAGGTGTGGTGAAATTCAAATAGCCGGCCGCACGATTTCAACGCCGGTCTTTATGCCGGTGGGAACGCAGGGAACGGTAAAAACCATAACGCCTGAGTATCTGGGAAGAACGGGTACGAAGGTTATCCTGTGTAATGCGTATCACCTGTGCCTGCGTCCGGGGGAAGGCCTAATCAAGCAGATAGGGGGGCTTCATAAATTTATCGGATGGGATGGCGCCATCATAACCGATAGTGGTGGGTATCAGGTATTTTCACTTGCCGGGCTGATAAAGACCACCGATGAGGGGGTGGAATTTCAGTCCCCCATTGATGGAAGCAAGCTGTTTCTTACGCCACAAAAGATGACGCGGATACAAAACGACATTGGTGCGGACATTATTATGGCGTTCGATGAGTGTGTGCCGTATCCTTGTGAACGGGAGATGGCTAGCGTTGCGGTGAAAAGGACGCTCAATTGGGCGGAACAATGTAAGGGTTCTCACAAGAATGAACGGCAAGCGCTTTTTGGCATCGTACAGGGCAGCGTGTTTAAGGAACTCCGTATTGAGTGCGCCCAAAGGCTCGTCGAAATGGATTTCGATGGATATGCCATTGGCGGCTTAAGTGTCGGAGAAGGTGCGCATCCGATGAATGAGGCGCTGGATTACACGGTAGACTATTTACCACAAGACCGTCCGCGATATCTCATGGGCGTTGGATTTCCTTCTGACATCCTTGATGCCGTTGAGCGGGGTGTTGATATGTTTGATTGTGTTGTTCCTACGAGAAACGGAAGAAACGGATGCGCCTTCACCGGTAACGGTAAGGTAAAGATTCTGAATAGCCAATATAGAGAAGATATCCGGCCCATTGACGAAACGTGCGGGTGTTATACTTGCAGCAATTTTTCAAGGGCTTATTTGAGGCATCTCTTTCTTGCGCATGAAATCTTGGGATTGACCTTGATGTCGTTACACAATATTTGGTACTACCAAAATATGATGCAGCGGGTAAGAGAATCTATTGTAAGAGGCGAGTTTAAAGCTTTTAAAAAGGATTTTTTGTTAGGGATGGTTGAATAAGATTTATTTAACTTTTTTTTTGGAGGAATAGTATGCTTTTTTTACTGCAAGCTACCGGAAAGTCGTCACCAGGTGGTATGTTGTCTATGCTGCTTCCCTTTATTCTGATGTTTGTTGTAATGTACTTTTTAATATTACGGCCTCAGAAAAAGAAGGAAAAAGACCGTAAATCATTGTTGTCCAGGATCAAAAAGAACGACAAGGTGGTGACTGCCGGTGGACTCCATGGAATTATCATCTCCGTAAGGGAGAATGAAGTTATTCTCCGAGTGGATGACGCCAAGGACGTGAAGGTCAAGGTTGACAGGTCTTCAATCGCTGCGGTGGTGGACGTTTCTCATGACGAGGAGGAAGAATCAAGCGAGCCAAAGGAAATTGCAAAAGAAAGCAAGGATGCAAAATAGTCTTTTTAACTTAGTGAAACAACTGTTTATTTGGAACAACGGAAAGGGAGCCTGTTGAGGAGAAACAAATGACAAAAAGTTTGAGGTGGAGGATACCTCTTATTGCGGTAGTTATTGCCATTGGTTTAATGGTCTTGTATCCACCGGCAGATAAGGTCTTGAAGAGGGAAGTTGTTAAGGAAGTTGACGGTAAGGTTGCTGAGTCTACTACGTTAGAATCATCCTGGACGCGCATCTTCGTAACAAACCCGGTTATTCGAGAGACGATTATCCGCGAGGAAAAGGGTAAAGACGGCAAGGTAACACGCACTAAGAATGTTGAGCATGTGTCAAAGGGAAAGATTAAGCTGGGATTAGACCTCAAAGGCGGCTCCGAGTTGCTTTATAAGGTTAGTGTGGATGAAAAGGACGATCGTCCTGGTATTACCAATGAGATTATCGAAGTCTTAAAGAAGAGAATTGACCCACAGGGGGTTATCGAATACCGTATCCAGGAATCAGGCAGCCACCGGATTCTTATCCAAGTGCCTGGCGCAACGAGAACGGAAATTGAAGGGCTGAAAACTCGAATTACCCGTCTTGGCAAACTAGAATTCAGGCTGGGAGCAAGCAGTGAAACCCCTGAGTATAAAGAGGCGATGGAGGGGAAGCAAGTCTCCGGCTATTATAAGCATTGGTTACGTAAGAAAAAGGGAGAAGAGGGGGACGCGGGCAAGTGGTTCCTTGTTCGGAACAAAACGGAGATTTCCGGTGAACACCTGCTCAGCATCTATTCTGACCGTAAGGGGATTGAGCCCGTTGTTGGCTTTGAATTTGACGCAATCGGCAAATCTAAATTCGGCCAGCTTACGGAACGCAACATCGGTAAGCCTCTAGCGATTATCCTGGACGGCACCCTGTATTCTGCGCCGGTTATCCGTGATCGTATTCCGGGAAAAGGTATCATTGAAGGGAACTTTACTCAGAATGAAGTAAATGAACTGATAGCCATTATGAGGGCGGGAAGCCTGCCGGCTAGTCTTGAGCTTGAAATGGAAACCATGGTTGGTCCAAGTTTGGGTAAGGACTCAATCAATAAAGGGTTGCTTTCCGGCGTTATTGGCGGTATCTTTGCTATCCTTTTCATCGGCATCTATTACATGGGTGTGGGCTGGGTTGCCAACTGCGCAAACGCATTAAACATTTTTTTGCTGGTTGGAACGATGGCGTTGCTGAATGCCACTATGACGCTGCCAGGTATAGCTGCTTTGGTGCTTATGATCGGTATGGGTATTGACTCCAACGTGCTTATTTTCGAAAGAATTCGTGAGGAAAAGGCGAAAGGAAAGCCTCTGCGCGCAGCCGTTAAGGCCGGGTATGAAAAGGCATTTTCAGCTATTTTCGACTCGCACGCCACATCCTTAATCACCGGTGCGATCCTTGCTGCGGTTGGCACTGGTCCTGTAAAAGGATTTGCCTGGACGTTGATAATAGGGTTGGGTATGAACGGGAATATAGTGCACATTAACCCCAACACCATGATTACGGATTTCATCAAAAACCTGGCGGTGTGATTTGCGAATCGTGCCGGGCTGTAAACGAATCACAAATAAATGACACGCAGAATACCTATCAGGGTATTGATAAGGCAGCGTTAAGGGTAAACCTTGTAATAGTTGGTTATAACGGCTTGCCAGATAATTACG
>JACVXV010000150.1 GCA_015661205.1 Candidatus Brocadiaceae bacterium | reverse complement strand
GTAAATTTGAGCAAGGCATTAACAATGCTATTTCACGGCGAATTGCCGGATTTTCTTCGCTCGTAGCGATTGTGAGCGAAAATACGCTGAATAGTTACGTTAAGAAATGAATTTGGCCAGTTAAGAAGTGATTTCGGGCAGTTACGAAACGAAGTAGGACAACTAAACCAGAGGATTGACACGGTAATACAAATGCTGGTAAATATAAAACAACAAGGTTGATTTTTGTGCAGTTTTCATGTTTTCGACGTGACGCTCAACGACGTTGACAAGTACTCTTTGTGTGACCCACCCTATTGTATGGTATTACCCTGCAAATACTTCTTTTTTGGCGAACTTTTTACAGCCCCCTTTGTCTCCATATTTGAATGTTTTAATTTGTGTAATTCGTGTCTTTGTGGTTAAGCTCTTTTTGGTTGCGGCATAGCCGCGCTAGGTTTATACACATCTTTTCACTATCCGCAAGGAATTAACCGGTTATAGATTCCTTTATAATTTCTCTACAATCAAGCTGTTTATCTTGAAAGGCTCTTATGGCTCACCGCTTTTTAATTCGGGACATACCCATTCACGGAGATTTGATCCTTGCGCCTATGGCCGGGTTTTCCGACATCCCGTACCGGCTTATTTGCCGTGAGTTCGGTATGGCGATGAGCTATACGGAAGTTATCTCTATGGACGGGGTGTTGTGGGGAAATGAAAAGACCTTCAGGCTGATCAATTTTATGCCCGTAGAAAGACCCATCACCTTTCAGATACTGGGAAACGACGAGGATAAGATTACGGAGGCATGCCTCAAGATTGAGCAACTGGGACCTGATATTATCGACGTGAATATGGGTTGTTCGGTGTCGGATATCGCCGGGAAGGGGGCCGGGGCGGGACTTCTCAAAGACCCTTCGAAGATTGGCCGTATCTTCAAAAAACTCACCAGCGCGCTTAAGGTTCCCGTAACCGGCAAGATACGGCTAGGCTGGGACAACCAGTCCCTTAATTATCTTGAAGTGGCAAAGATTCTTGAAGACAACGGGGCGTCGCTTGTCGCAGTACATGGACGCACACGCTCTCAGTTTTTTCACGGCAAGGCGGATTGGGACGCCATTGCCGAGATCAAGCAGGCGCTTAAGATACCCGTAATCGGTAATGGCGACGTAAAATGTACGGCAGATATCGAGCACATCAAGCGCCACACGGGATGTGATGGGGTTATGATTGGACGCGGGGCTATCGGCAATCCCTGGATTTTTCAACGTAAAGACAGGAGCCAGGTATCGCTTGGTGAAAGGTTACAGATGATCCGCCGGCATTTGTCGCTTATGCAAGCGTATTATGGTGAAGAACTCGGCGTCAAGCTTTTTAGAAAACATGCAACCAAGTATATTACGGGCTTGCAAGGCGTTGCGGAGTTGCGTCCACGCATCCTGGCGTGCAGCCGTTCCGATGAGATTATAGCGCTGATTACGTCGTATATGGAACGCACGAAAAACCACGTTGCAGCGTAGGCATTTCTCATTTGCTGTATGGGCAATGCCCTTTGAAAATGGAAAGAGTGGTTGTGGTAAAGAGGCTCGTTGTTTCTTATTCATTCATTTTTTGTTACGTGTTATTCATTAAATTAGGTCTATGGCGGTTTTTGTCTGTTTAATTACGTAGGGCAACGCTTTATCCTTGCCACTGTTTGAACAGGTATCAAAAGGGTCGCCCTACAACAGGCCCGAAGGACTGGAAGAATATAGCCAGGGGTAAAGCCCCTGGTAAACGAAATAAGAACCAGCCCCGAAGGGGTGACAGAAAAGGAGGCACAACATGGCTGGGACGCCTATTTTTCTAAAATTTAGTGTTGTTTTGGTCACGAAAACAAAACGTCCTGCCTCCCCTTCGGGGCTTGTATTATTTTGTTGTCTGTAACAGGGGGCTTCACCCCCCGCTATATCCTGTCGGCCTTTCAGGCCTAATGCTGAAGTTTATTTTTTTGAGGATATTCCGACTCGTTCGGGTTTAGGATAAAAGGAAAAACGATGATGAAGACGGGCGTCGTACTCATTTCACACGGCAGTAAGTTAAGTAGCGGCAATGATGGCTTGTTTCAGGTGGCGGAGATGCTCCGCTCTATGCGCCGGTGGGACGTTGTCGAAGCGGCATTCCTGCAATTGGCGGAACCCGGCTTCCCGGATGTGGTTAAAAAGGTTGTGGATTGCGGCATTGAACGGATTGTCGTTATGCCCCTACTGCTCTTCAAGGGAAACCACGTCCATAAAGACATTCCTGAAATGATAAAAACAGAACAGAAAAAATATCCCCGTGTGGAGTTCATCTATTCCAATCACATCGGCGCCGATGAACGGATCGCCCTTATCGCAGCAGACCGTATCCATGAGGTGCTGGTAGAGAGGCAATATTGCGGAAAGCCCCGTTTGGAGCAGCCACAGGCCATTGTCGAAGAGAGTTTTGAGATTATTGATAAGCTCGTCAACCTTGACTCCGTGCCGAAGTTGCACAGACCCGTTATCCAGCGCGCCATACATGCGACAGGCGATACCGAATATGCCTACAATTTGATTTTCCATCCCGACGCCGTTAAGGCGGGCATACGCGCCTTAAGGGGCGGGAAAAATATTGTGACTGACGTGAATATGGTAAAGACCGGGATCAGCAAATCACCGGTAGAAAAATTTGGGGGAAAGATTATCTGCAAAATAGACGCCGTGGACGTTGTTGACGACGCCAAACGCACGGGCAAGACCCGCGCCATTATGGCCGTGCAGCATTCCATATCCGATATGAAGGACGGAATTATGGTTATCGGAAACGCCCCGACGGCACTGTTTGAACTGATCGACTTAATAAAAAAAGGCCAGGCACAACCCGCCTTGGTAATTGGCATTCCCGTTGGGTTTGTGGGCGCCGCGGAGTCAAAGCACGCACTGAAAGAAGTTTCCACGCCTTACATCACAAACTCCAATAGGAAGGGTGGCAGCGCCGTTGCGGTATCCATTGCGAACGCGATTATTAAATTGGCCAAGGAGGAAGAGCAAGGCGTTCTGAGAGAATAAAAAGTCATAATGTTTTATTACCCTGTAAAAATTTCTTTTTTTGTGAGGGTTTTTAACAACCCAGTGTCCCATACGTGTCAAGTTAAGATAATGAAAAGATGGTCAAACTCAGCCTCGTTGCATTTGCAATGATAGCCCCAAAGGGGTGCAATACTATAGCCCAGGGCAGCGCACTGAGTTCTGAATTGATAGCAAAACAAGCCCTGAAAGGGCGATATAAAGAACGTGTAATTCTGTATTACGCCCTTTCAGGGCTTGATGGTTTTGTTCTGTCACCCAGGGCGCTGCCCTGGGCTATGCTATTTAGCCCCTTCAGGGCTTGCAGAAACAAGGGTTTGGTGGTAATTATAGGTTTTTGATTTAACACCTAGCCCCTTTATCCCCATATTTTAAGAGGAACTCGGTTGCGGATTCACCGCGCCAGACACAGACACACGAGAGAGATTATGCAAGAAATCCTCATAGAAACCTTAATGACAAAGGGCGTCTATAGCTTAGCGCAGGACGCCAGGCTGTCGGATGCCATTGCGATAATGAAGGAGCATCATTGTTCTTGTATTATCGTCACTAAAGACGACAAGCCCATCGGCATTATTACGGAAAGGGACATTGTCCGAATGGTGGCCGATTGGGGAACGGGCGCTGATTTACTGTCGAAGGGTGTGACTGAGGCGATGACCTCTCCCGTGGTTACCGTGAATGAAAAAGCTGACCTCCTTTCGACGCTGGTAATTTCCCGGGCGCAAAGGATCAGGCATCTTCCGGTGGTGGATTCCGATGGAATCGTAACAGGCATGGTAACGCATTCAGACCTGATTAAGGTATATTTACAGATTTTTGAAAAACAGCGGGAAATAATTGATAATTCCATAGCCGAACGGACAGCGTCGTTGATAAAGGCCAACGAAGAGTTAAAGGCCATGGCGCTGGAGGACCCGATGCTGGGGATCGGAAACCGCAGGGCCATGGAGGTAGACATCCAGCATACCCATACCTCTGCAATCCGGTATCAATACCCGTATTCCGTGATTATCTGCGACCTGGACCTTTTCAAGTCCTACAACGACTTTTATGGACATCTTGCCGGTGACGAGACGCTTAAAGTGGTGGCGCGGGTCTTAAAGGCCAATATACGAGGTTCAGATAGGTTATACCGTTATGGTGGGGAGGAATTTCTTATCCTCTTGCCGGAAACCGAGATTGTAGGCGCCGCATCGGTAGCGTCCAAGATTGTCAAAAAAGTCAAGACAGCGAATTGTGCGCACATTAAAAGTCCTTTTCGGGTAATTACTATCAGTGCGGGCGTTTGCAGCGCCAGCCATATCGACGCTGATAAATCATGGAAAGACATTGTAATGATCGCAGACGTCAGGCTTTACAAGGCAAAGGAAGGCGGGAGAAACCGGGTGGTGGCGGAAGATTAATAAAACGGTAGCATTGAGCGGCGTAGGGCAAGGCTTTAGCCTTGCCATGTGAACGTGAACCAGGGTGTAAACGCACGCGTATTCGTGCATACCCCAACAAAATGCTGGGTACGAGGCAAACCTAAAGGTTTGCCCTACGAGTTTCTTTTTTTGCAGTTACCTTAGAAACAATATTGACATCTGTTCATAGCGACTGTACGCTTTATATGTACGCTAAAAAAAGGGGGGGAGGCGGTATGCGTAAGGTAAATGTAACAGAATTGCGTAGCCATCTGCCTGCATATCTTTGCAACGTCCAGGCTGGCGAAGAGCTGGTGGTTACATCTCATGGCAAGGCCATTGCTCGCATATTGCCGCCGCACGACGTCAAAGAAAATGCCAAACAGCAGTTAGAGGCGTTGCGCAAGAGGAGTCGTGTGGGGGATGTTATTTCACCTATCGGTGAGACTTGGGATGTAGATAGATGATAATCCTTGACACGTGTGCCCTGATTTTTGATGCACTGACGCCTGACAAACTCAGTCGCAAGGCACTGCGCGCCATTGAAAATGGGGAGAAGCAGGGCTTACTTGCTTGTAGCGATATTCCTTTGTGGGAAACGGCAATGCTGATAAGTAAGGGACGTCTTGATCCTGATACCGATGCTGTTTCTTTCATCAAGTGGGCATTGTCTGCAAGGAATATCCAGGTAATACCTATTATCCCTGAGATTGCCTATCTATCATCATCTCACGAGTCATTCGTCCACCAAGATCCGGCGGATCGCCTTATTGCTGCAACTACTATTTACCACAAAGGCTCTCTTGTTACTTGTGACAGTCTTTTGCTCAGGATCAAGGAACTCCCGACGATATGGTGATTTGAACCGCAAGGAAAAAACAAAGGGTGAAAATTGGAGAAGATAATTATTTTACAACACGGGAGGGATACGAAATGGATACCTTGAGTAAACCACGTCGATACGCGGAAGACGTGATAGCGCCATTTGATTTAACACAGATTCTCGAAGGAGAAGAAATCGTAACCCCGAGTCCTTTTGGAAAACACCAGGAAATAGTTTTTGACCTGGCCTGCCATGTGAGAAGATACGCGCAGGAAAACGACCTGGGAAAGGTCTTTATTTCTCCCCTGGACGTTATTTTAGAAGAAAACGTAAATAGGCTACAGCCTGACGTCATCTTTATAAAAAATGAAAATATGGGTATATGCCGGGACTGGATAAGGGGTGTGCCTGATATGGTAGTTGAGGTTGTGTCCAGGGGAACGCTGGTTATGGATACAATCACAAAGAAAGATATCTACGAAAAATATAAAATCCCGGAATGCTGGATCGTTATGCCTGAATTTGAGTCGGTTGAGGTCTTCGTGCTGAGGGAGAACACCTACGCACTTTTTTCCTCTGCCGAGGGGAAAGGTACGGTTGCATCCCGAATTATTAAGGGGTTTGAGATTGATGTAAACACGATTTTCACCTAGCACAGCAAAGCCGCAACTAAAAAGCCTTAAATCAAGAGGCTGACGCTCGGTTAACGGTTTAAAATTGTTAAATAAATGATAAGCAAGATAATCCGCATACATACGTTCGTAATCACCCCAACGAAAATGCGGGGCATGAGGCAAACCTGAAGGTTTGCCCTACGTTTTTTTGCAATGACGCGTTTCAGGGCAGATTTTTGCCCAAAACATTTTAATAGCAGGTACTATGAATTCTTTTAAAAATTTCGTAACAGAGAACCTATTGCCACTGGTAGAAATGCCGGGTCAATATATTGGCGGTGAGTGGAACTCCGTTACCAAGAACCATGATAATGTAGACGTAACCATCGCAATGGCTTTTCCGGACACATACAGCATCGGGATGTCACACCTGGGTATTCAGATTCTTTACGGCTTGCTTAACGAGCGAAGCGACGTTGCCTGTGAACGGGTGTTTGCTCCATTGGTTGATATGGAATCGCTGATGAGAAAGCACAAGGTTCCCCTTTTTTCCCTTGAGACCTATACCCCTTTGAAGGAATTCGACCTGGTGGGCTTTTCGGTACAATACGAGCTTTCGTATACGAACGTACTGAACATGCTGAGCCTTTCGGAAATCCCCCTTATGGCGTCCGAACGCAGTGAAACAGACCCCCTGATCATTGCAGGCGGGCCGTCCGCATTATCGCCGGAGCCGCTGGCAGATTTTATTGACCTATTCATCATTGGAGATGGAGAGGAAAGCCTTGTGCAATTTGTTGAGTTGTTTAAGAAAATAAAGCAGCAGGGGCTTTCGCGCACGGAAAAGATTGTTGCGTTGGCACGGACACTGAAAAACGTCTATGCCCCGTCGCTATTTGACGTTTTCTACCATAACGACGGCACGATAAAAGAATTCCGGCCCAAATTGCCGGGGTTTTCGTTGCCGGTGCGAGGGGCAACGGTCAAGGATTTAAACACGACGTATTACCCAGTCCGTCCCGTCGTGCCTTATGTAAAGACCATTCACGACCGCATTACGATTGAGGTTATGCGGGGCTGCACGCAGGGGTGCCGGTTTTGTCAGGCGGGCATGAGTAAGCGCCCCACGCGTCCCCGCACGGTGGAAAACGTCTTGAAGCTGGCGGAACAGTGTTATCAAAACACGGGACACAATGAGATATCGCTCGCATCGCTATCCATCAGCGACTATCCATTCTTGCATCCCCTCATGGAACAGCTAAACAAGGTGTTTTGCAAGCGGCACGTAAACATCTCCTTTCCCTCTTTACGGGTGAACGAACAATTAGTGCTTTTGCCCTCCCTGCTCAATACCGTCCGCAAGTCCGGCCTTACCCTTGCGCCGGAGGCGGCAACCCAATCCTTGAGAAAGATTATTAACAAGAATATTACGGATGAAGACCTCTACAGGGGCGTCGAAGAGGCGTTTAGGCAGGGATGGCACGTTGTGAAACTTTATTTTATGGTAGGACTTCCCACCGAAACGGATGACGACATTGACGCCATTGCAAAGCTTGCGCTCGCGGTGTCTGATTTAAAGAAGAAGGTCAACGGTTCTTACGGGCAGGTCAACATCAGCATAGCCCCTTTTGTGCCAAAACCGCATACCCCTTTCCAGTGGCACCCAATGGTCACTATGCAGCGGATAAAGGAGATCAAGGCCCGATTGTTCGACAAAATCCGGCGGAAATGTATCCACATCAAATTTCATTATGCGGAGCGCAGCATCCTGGAAGGCATATTTGCGCGGGGCGACCGCAGGCTGGGCAAGGTGATCCTTACCGCCTGGCAGGATGGGTGCAAATTTGATGCGTGGGAAGAGCATTTCCATTTCCAGAAGTGGTTAGATGCGTTTCAAAAGGCAGGGATTGATTGGAGTTTTTACGCGCATCGCACAAGGAAAGACGACGAGATTTTCCCTTGGGACCATATCAGTTGCGGAGTGGTAAAGCCCTTTCTCGCGCACGAGAGGCAAAGTGCTATAAACACGGAGATAACACCCGACTGCCGCACCGACGAATGCCCGGACTGCGGAAGCTGCGCAAGATCGACGAATTATTGCAGTGTTTAGCGGCTTCTTTTCCCTGGATGGATTTTGTTTCTCTGATTCAAAGCAATCTGTGTAATCTGTACTACAATCCATCAACATCTTGTTTTTTATGCTCGTTTTTCAAAATGCACAACTGTAATGCCTTGATTAGATGAGGCTTACGTAAAGTTTGAAGCATTGGGTTTTTTGCCATTTGAAAGTGTTTCGATATTCGGATTTCGGATTTCAAATTTGGTTGCGGCCAAAGGCCGCGCCAGGAAATCTGTGGTTTCAAACTTTTTTAATCGGTCTGAGGCTCTGTCTCTGTGGTCGGCGGCGGATGGGGGATAAACACCCGCGTTACGCACCCCGGCTCGATTAGGC
>JACVXV010000279.1 GCA_015661205.1 Candidatus Brocadiaceae bacterium | reverse complement strand
TAAATTTGAGCAAGGCATTAACAATGCTATTTCACGGCGAATTGCCGGATTTTCTTCGCTCGTAGCGATTGTGAGCGAAAATACGCTGAATAGTTACCATTTTTTTGTAGCAGGCAAAGGTCACACGGCCTCGCTGATAAGGTCCTGGCCAGGTAACTATTACCTTGCCGTTTGCCAGGATGTCAAAGGTTGTCCTACCGCCTCCAAAGTAGATGGGGTCTAAATGGACGTCAACGAGATTCAAAAGGCTTAGGTAGTGGATTCGAGGCTGCCTTGGAAAAATCTTAAGCCGACGTGCAAGGTGGGGGAAAGACGCCTTGAAGCGGTTATAAACAATATCTATTAGATTCTTCGGTAACCATGCGTTTACAATGGCTATTGTGCCATCTGCGTCCCGTTCCAATATCTCAGCAAGAACCGCATCGAATTCAGGATGAAATTTAGATGCCTGGTGACCGCAAAAATAGATAGTAATATCATCAGGTAAACCAAAAAAGCCTCGTTTTAAAGGGGATTGCAATAAGCGGGACGGTTTATAACTGGTTGGAAAATGGCTTAACTTGATCAATTTCTCGGAGTAGTGGTCTTCAGCATTGGGCGGTTCCATATCGGTGCCACTGATGTAATAGTCTATATTAGGAATCCCGCTCGTTACCGGATGCCCCCAACTGGTAATCTGAACCACGGCCAAACGGGCAAAGGCCAGGAAGGTAATAAACGGGTTAACGGTTAAATCCGGATAGAAGAGGATATCAAGCTCTAACTGCGCAATCTGTTGCTGGGCTTCTGCCAAAGCCGCAGAAAGCAATACACATCGGTCTGCCGCTTGCTCGTACTGCCTTGTTACGTTGTCCGCCTTACCTTCTGCGGGTCTCAGGATTGTTACATCATAGAGGCGTTTATCTAACTGACCGATCAACCCTTGAAAAAAAAGGCCAACGGTATTGTCGCGAAGGTTGTTAGAACAGACGCCGATACCTATTCGGCCTTCATGCCGTAGTCGGGAGGCCGTCTTTATATGCGGCGCTCTATATGATAATGGCTTCGATAGGTGAAGAAAGGTGCGCGCAATCAGTTGTTGGATTGGTTTATCATTTTTGCCCTGATAGGCAAGATAAAAATTTGTATACTCAACCTCTTTTGCGGGGTCGAAAACCTTTGCCCCGGAAGCGGCAATTCCCTGAAGTTGAACCTCCAGGGAATTGCGCAACTCCGTAACCTGGCTCGAACTCTGGAGAACAGGCGGCATCATTAACACTTTCTCTATGCGCATGCCCACGGGTGGGTTAAAGCGCACCCCCTCGTCCATTGCCCATAACGCATCCTCAAAGCGCCCCTGCTTCAAAAGAATGAGCGCCTGGGACCTCAAGGTACGATATGGTTCCGGTGAAACACTTTCGGTTTCACTTATTCCCCCTTCAGTCTGACGTTCTATGAGACCATCTTGATGCTCCATGTTGTTGCTTAACTATAACTGTTATTGTCGATATTATTATTCCCACCGCTGCCCGTTACCTTCGAAGCCTCTTGTATTTCTACTTTTGGTTTAACCCACGCTCTTTTTGCCTTTTTCGCCTCTTGTATCTGATCCGAACCATTATTGCAACTGTTTTTCCCGTTTTCCATATTATTTTTTTTATCCTTACAAAAATGTCCACTATGTCATTATCCCGATACTTTTACAAAAAGAGCTAAGACACATAATATCCTTACGATAAAGATGTTGCAAGCTTTTATTACATCTTTTACTGCACTCCATGGTTTTCAACCACCAGTGATCTCTTTTCGATCAACACGAAAAAATCACTTATGGACAAGCCTTGAATCACCTGCGGGCCAAACTGATAGAAAATTCAGTGTTAATATCTTACTTCTTATGGTAGACTACGTACTATTCTGAAACCGCATACTACTAATAGCGAGAACATGATATGACAGAAGAAATAATCCTTGCTGGCTTTGGCGGCCAGGGCATGATGCTTTTAGGGAAATTACTTGCACAGGCCGCTATGGGTGAGGGAAAATACGTGACCTTTTTCCCTTCCTACGGAACGGAAGTCAGGGGCGGAACTGCCGTTTACCACCTCATTATCTCAAGCGAAGAAATCTTTTCACCCCTCATTGAAGCGGCAGACACCCTCATCGTGATGAACGAGCCTTCTTACCAGAAATACAAAGAAATGGTAAAGCCCGACGGCCTGCTGGTTATGAACTCCTCCATGGTCAAAACAAACCCTCTACCCGGTATAAAAACCCACAAGGTACCCGCAACGGAAATTGCCAGCAAGTTGGGAAACGTCCTCGTCTCAAACATCGTCATGCTGGGCGCCTACCTGGCGCTCAAAAACCTCTTCCCGGTCAAGCTTATGTTGGACCAACTCCAGGCGCTACTGGAAGGGAAAAGGGGCAACTTGTTCGCCATCAACAAACAAGCCCTCGAAAGCGGCGTGCAGGTGATAACGTCTGTAGAAAAATAGACGGGAAAGACGCCAACAAGGTCAGAAAAATTATTGCGGAAGAACCGCCGGGAAAGGTCACTGCGGATAAAGCCTGTAAACAAAGTTTACCTGAGTAAAATCTATGGTCAATCCGTTTTTCCTGGTACCTGCGTCTTTGCCGGCTCTTCAGGTAATCGAGTGGGTAAAAAACAGCATTTTTATATCTCCGGCAGCATACAAGTAAGAATTTTCAGACGAAGATCAGATATCCTGACCTCGGGGAAATTATTTTGATACCAAATCGTATACCAAGCGCAAATTCGTACCCGGAAAAATGGTTTCCGTGCTGTTTAATTCACT
>JACVXV010000149.1 GCA_015661205.1 Candidatus Brocadiaceae bacterium | reverse complement strand
TGCAGGCCGTATATACCACAAACCAAGCCGTACTCCTCTTTATCAACAATTTTCTGTCAAACAAATTTTAAAATATTTTCACTGAATAGTTACAAAAAAAGAGGGTGTCGGAAACATAGAAAATGCATCTGAAAACGTATCGGTTGAACCTATAAATCTGGACATACTTGAGGTGGAATTATGACCTATAAAATATTAACACTTTTTACCGTTAAAACCAAACAAGGGGATTTAACTTTAAACCCTGGACAGGTTATTACCCTTGTGGAAGAAAAAGCAAAAAAACTTATCCAGGAAGGGAAAATAAAGTTAGTCGAACAATACGAAGACTATTTCAAGGATACCGTTGAGAAAGTCAGTCAGATTTACCAGGCAGGAACGATTGACTATGTCCGGCGGAATCATCCGGAACGTTTCCAAGAAAGTTTGCATATCGAAACCAGATTAAATAATTTTTGGGACAAAGATTTTCAGGAATTTAAAAAGGCGGCGGTGGATGGCTGGCGGGATATTGAGTTAGAGCTAATAAAACTATTTACACAAAAGACTAATTAAAGCTTTTTATAGGAGATAAAACAATAATGGAAATCGTAAAAAATGACAGCAACCTTATGGATATGGACGCGGCGGCGGCTTTTCTAAATATCCAGAAATCCACTTTGTACCAGCTTTGCATGAGGCGGCAAATTCCTTGCGTGAAAATTGGGAAGCTCAACCGTTTTAGACGACAAGATTTAGATCAATGGATTGCAGACCGTCTTCAGGCGGTTAGCAATGGTTAGAACCTCTTCAGCAACAAATCTTTCTACGTTATGCCATAATAGATATAACGCAAACAACTTATGACAACTTTGGCAATAAATAAAATTAGATCACCCGTCAGCCGCATGGGTGGCAAGAGCTATCTAGCCTCATGGATCAGCCGGTATGTCCCCGGCCATGTTTGCTATGTGGAACCCTTTTGCGGCGCCGGGCATTTGCTGTTTAGTAAGTCACCTTCGGCGGTGGAAATCCTGAACGACGTCGATAAACATTTAACAAGCTTCTTTTTGGTTCTCCAGGAACCTGGGAAACGGCAGATGCTGACGGAACGACTGGACTCTATGCTCTACAGCCGGATATTGTGGCAGGATATCCGTTCCAGATGGAAGGCTGGGGATATTACATGCGATGAAATTGAGCGGGTGTCACAATGGTTTTATCTTAACAGGACATGCTTTGGCGGCGATCAACGGCGAGGCGGATTCGCAGTGCCTTCCACTACTGGCAGGAATCCCGTTCAGAGCTTCAGGAATGCAGTTACCGGCCTGGATGCGGAGCATTACTACGGCAAAGATTTCACCCAAGAAGACCACCACAGGCTGGCGGATATTCTCCATGACGTACAGGGCAAGGTGATGGTTTCACATTACAAAAACGGCTTATACGATGACCTTTATAGAGGCTGGCGGCGATATGAATATTCCAGCTTTAAGGGCAGCCATAAGGCGGTAAGCGGTGAATCAAAGCCGAAAACCGTCGAATGCCTTTGGATAAATTTTGAACCGCCTTTGCGCAATAAGACGCTTTCTGGATTTTAAATCCTATGTCTCAGTTTTTAGAGGTCTTATACTAAATATGAATGTCGAGAAAAAGCCCAGCTACGCCCCCTTAGTCTTGTACGATTTATTTCAGGGACGAACCTATGAGGTTTAATCCTTTCCAGGTGGATGATTTCCTTGCCTGACTACTGATATTCGAGGGCATCCTGACGGCGTGCTGGATGATGTGGGCGGGGTTTTAATGAGGCTGTTTTGAGTGTTTTTGGCGGTAATCCTGGAAATAAGCGATACCAAAACCGATTAGGGTAATAACGAAAACCAAAAGTAGAAAAATACTTAAATTATCCATGATGGGTTACTCCTTTTTACTAAGCCAATACGCCGTAACAAAAAACAATACGAATATACTTGCTCCTAGAATGATATGGAATAAATTGAGACCTTTTGGCGATATTATACCACCAATTATAAAGCCCGTATAGGTAAGCTTAACCATATCATAGGCTAGCTTTGCTATATCTTTTCTTTGTTCCTTAGTCACATTGACACTATAACACATAAAGAAAGAATGTAAAAGGTAATAACACACAAAAAGCTTGACAAGGGCTTAACGGTACGGTAGTACGTACCAAAATGATATCAGCGTGGATAGACGCTATGATGTATTTGCCTGGGGGAAACCTGGGCAACAAAGGGCAATGGCTGAAAGTGCTATCCCACTTTCGGCTTGTTACCTTTTTTGTTTAAAGGACGGTGAACAATGGCAGTAAGATACCGTAAATACTTCTCACAATGCAAGCCTATTCAATGCACCGGCAGACGTTCCAGGCAATGCCCTGAGACACCCAGGCGCACAAACGGGGCGTATAAGGCTTTGGGACATGGTGCATTGAGTTTTTCGATGATAGTAAGCAATGGCAAAGCCTAATCTTTAAGGATATCAGAAACAAGAGCGATGCCGAAAAGAGGCTGACCCTGTTTATATCGGATAGGGAACGAGGTCAGTTGAAATTACCGAAAAAGAAGACTGTGCCTACGCTTACAGAATATGCAAAGACCTACCTGGAACTATACAAGGGCGCAAAAGAGAACACCCTTGCCTTGAAAAGACGGGCGGTGGGTGTGCTGGTAAGGTATCTTGGGGAACACCAGATTGACAAGATTTCGCCCTTCATCGTGGAGAAATACCGCATCCAGCGCAAAGAGCAAGACCGGGTAAAGGACAGCAGCGTCAATATTGATATCTCCATTTTATCACATCTCTATGTCACGGCGATTAACGAGGGCATAATTGACGTAAACCCGTGCCAGAAGGTAAAACGCCTGAAGGTCACACAGGTAAAAGACCGTGTACTATCCGGCGATGAAATAGCGGCTATTCTGGACATGCCGAAATGCAAAGACCATTTGATGATCCTGACGGCCTTGTTTACCGGCATGAGACTGAACGAGGTGTTAAGCCTGACATGGGGTGATATCGACTTCGGCAAGGGGATAATCTGCGTGTCCCAAAGCAAGACAGGCAAGGCTTTTGATGTGCCACTGTCAGACTGTTTGAGAATCGCGTTAGAGGCACACAGGACACATCCGGCGGGTTCAAGGGTGTTTGAGGATAAAGAAATAACCCATAGGGTAGTTACTGAATATAGCAAGCATTTCAGCGGCCTATTTAAGGACATGGGTATTGATGGGTTTACCTTCCATAATCTCAGACACACCTTTGCAAGTATCATGCAATCTGATTTAGGCATTGGGGCGGTAACGGTAATGGGCATGACCGGGCATTCAAGCTTAGGAATGCTTCAGAAGTATTCCCATACCGGCCTTGATAGCAAGCAAAGAGCTATCCAGGCGTTAAACAGTCACGTAGTAACCACTGGTAGAAACATCAGTCAGGCGGTAGGCCAGTGAAAAAGGTACGGCGTAAGTACGACAGAAGAGAAACAACACAGACAGTAAATCGTCTTGGGAATCAGTATTTATAAGACTTTCAAGGTTGTTTGTTATATCTGAGTCTAATTTCATACGGTAAGTTCCAGGGCTTTTCTGTCGGTTTTTATCCTTTTCGCGTTCTTTCATTGTGTCTTTATTCTATCAGTCTTTTCAAGGCATTCAAGGGAATTTAATTCTTGTGTGGCTTCAAAGATAGAAATATCACAAAGGCTTGGGCAAAAAGAAATATCAGGCCGGCTCAATCAACTCATTCAGCAATCAATCGCTAACATCGTAAGCGTTTCCCCCTGTTGGTATGAGAATCAGACAGGCTCACACTTTCTGATAGTATCTCATTCTTTGGTTATCAGTTGTTTGTCAAGGGTGCGTAGTGTCTAAAACCTGCGAGGATATTTTCAGAGAGTTTCGACGGTTCATCGCCCACAGACGCTTGAATCCAATGGATATCGTGAAAACTTCTGAACCACGTCATCTGTCTCTTCGCAAAACGGCGTGTGCTTTGCTTGATTACCTGAGAAACCTCCTGGGGGGTATATTTCCCGTTGAGAAAATCAATAACCTCTTTGTACCCCAGCGCCTGTGAGGCCTGCCTGCTTAACCCCATCGGGTGCGCAAGCAGGGTGCGCACCTCTTCGATAAGTCCGCGTTGCAGCATGTTGTCCACGCGGGTTTCTATACGCCGGTACAAGAGGGCGCGGTCGTGTTCGATAGCCATCATAACGCAGTCGTATTTGGGGTTTCTTTTGCCAAATTGGGTTTGCAGGGAAGAAATGCGTTGCCCCGTGCTTTTTATTACCTCCAACGCCCGAATAATCCGCACGTGGTCATTGGCGTGCAATTTGTGCGCTGCCTCCGCGTCCACCTCTGCAAGCATTTTGTGCAATGAGTCAGGTCCCTGCGCTGCTGCAATATCCCTTAAATAGGTGCGGTATTCCCAATCGGCGGGCGGGCCTTCAAACAAACCGTCTACAATAGCCTTTAAATAAAGCGCTGTGCCGCCCACGACGATGAATGGTTTGCCCTTTTGGTGCAAGTCGTTTGTGACACGTTCAAAATCTTTTACGTACCGGCCTACGCTATATTCATCCCAGGGGTCAACGACGTCTATCAAATGGTGCTGAACTTTGCACTGCATAATGGTGGAGGGCTTTTCCGTGCCGATATCCATACCCCGGTACACCAGCATGGAATCAGCAGAGATTATTTCTGCATGAATACTTTCAGCAATCGATAGAGCAACGTCCGTCTTTCCGCTTGCGGTAGGTCCTGTTAGTATCCAAATAGGGAGAGGCATGAAACCCGTTCGTTTGTTAAAAAGGAGTTACCCTGCATTCTGAATTCAGGGCATTTCACGATATGACCTGGCGTTACTCGCTAGATTTTATCTAGTATTAATTACACTCTTTACAAATGCCGTAAAAAGATACCTGGAAATTTGAGATCATATAATTTTCTCTAAAAGATTCAGGCAATTTGACGTGAGGAGAGAAATCTTCAAAGACATCCAGTATCTTTTTACAAGAAGTGCAAATGATATGATGGTGCGTGTTGGTGTTTGGATCGTAGTGTTTGCGGGCGTCGTCAATAGTCAGTTCCCTCAATTCTCCGAGGTCGCACAAGACCTCTAACGTCTTATATATCGTGGTAAACGAGACGGTCGGATAAATATCTTTCACCCTTTTAAAAATCTCCTCCGCGGATGGGTGTGAGGTGTTATTCTCCAATATCTGAAAGATCATCAACCGTTGGGGGGTGATCTTCATACTGTGGTTTCTTAGTACCTTGGTGAGCTTTTCTACCGTTTCCATGTAGCCTCCTTTTAAATGATAATAGTTGTTTGTTAGCTTGCGATATTATGTAAAAACTAAATAGAAGTCAACAGAATTTATTGCTGCCGGTTTAATAGATATTGAAAAACCTGGTAATATACAGGTACAATATGAAAATGGAGGACCTTTTTTGTGTGTGGACTCATTTGATTTAGCCTTAGCACTAACCAATAAAATTACGGGTATTACGTTTATGAAATTCACAAAGATGCATGGGATTGGTAATGATTACGTCTACGTTAATTGTTTTGAAGAAGAAGTGAAGGAACCGGCAAAATTAGCTGTGGTTATTAGTGACAGACACTTCGGCATCGGTTCAGACGGGCTGATCCTTATTTTACCCTCAAAGACTGCTGATTGCAGGATGCGTATCTTTAACGCCGACGGCAGCGAGGCTCAGATGTGCGGCAACGGCGTCCGGTGCGTCGCCAAATACGTGTCAGACCACAAGGTCACTCAAAAAAACCCTCTCACGGTAGAAACCCTTGCAGGTATCAAAATAGTGCAACTTTTCAAAGAAAAGGGATTGGTGTCCAATGCAAGGGTTGATATGGGCAAACCCAGGCTTATGCGCCAGGAGATTCCTATGCTTGGCAAAGAGTCCCGGGTAATAGACGAGTTGTTAACGACCGGTAAAGGCGCCTCGTTCCAAATAACCTGTGTCTCTTTAGGAAATCCGCATTGTATCATCTTTGTTGATAATTTTGATGGAATAGACGTGGCGAAATGGGGGGAAGAGATTGAACGGCATCCTTTGTTTCCGGAAAGGATAAATGTCCATTTTGTGCAAATACATAGTCCCTCGGAGGTCACGATGAAGACGTGGGAGCGTGGTTCCGGGATTACCCTTGCGTGCGGCACCGGCGCTTCAGCCGTCTGTGTGGCGGGCGTCCTCAATAAAAAGACGGAACGGAACATTATTGCGCATCTGCCCGGCGGTGATCTGTCGCTGGAATGGGCGGGAGATGACCACGTTTACATGACGGGTCCTGCCACGGAGGTATTTACGGGTGAATGGATGTTGCCCATCGCGTAATGCGCGGTTGTGGTGGCAGGTGTTTTCTCATGTTTCCTTATTTTGTGTATAAGATTATTTTTATCGTTGTTGCGTATTTACCTTTGAGAACCCGGATGCTTACCGTTCCATGGCGGCGAGCTTTGCTTCGACGGCTGCTAATCGTTCCCTGATTTGCATGGCGGTATCGATCCTTTCGTCTACCCGGTCAACCTTTTCATCTAATCCGTCAATCTTTTCGTCCAGTCTTCTTATTTCAGAGGTCAATTCAGCTTTTAATGAATCTATCCTTTTCTCTAAGGAACTGATTCCATACTCCAGCTTTTTCTCTACGGAGTTAATTCCGTTATCCAGCCTTTTCTCTACGGAGTCAATTCTGTTGTCCAACCGCTTTATTTCAACCTGGATTGCTTTCAATTCAGGTGCGACGATATCTTACAACGCTTGCTTGACTTGTTCGTAAACACTCATGACGTACTCCTGTAATGGGTTGAAAACTAGGCTCTCTTTAATTCTATTCCTTCTTCACCTGTGTTTCAACTGGAAATTGTGTGCCTTCGTGTCTTTGTGTGAGAAAACAGAAAATTTTTCTCTGATCAGACTCGTTCGGATTAGGATAAAACCGTATGAACGTTTTCCGTTCTATCAAAAGCAGATTACTGGTGTTTGGGCTTAGCATATCGCTGATACCGAACACGGACGGCAACCTACCCGTAAGGTTCAATTATCATGTTTTTATCAATGTCGGACCAGAGCCGTTTTGTGTCATGAGACATTTTGTCTCATGGGGCACTATTACAGTAAATAGCCCTATCTTGCCTCGCATGATCAAGCCTTGTTGCAATAATTTATTTAAATAATCTCATCTCCATTTTACCTCGTCTCCTCACGTGGTTTTTCCCCTCCAAAGATAGTTTTAAACAAATAATGTTTTTTATTAAGACGAAATTTTGGCTTCCCCGAAAATATTTTCTCAAGAAAATCGAAATTGTCGTCCAATGGCGTCTGATTTGTATGTTAAAGGCCTTGTTTGCAAAGCCACCCTTTGCCGGATGGGGCACGAAGCAGTTTCTGTCCGCTTGAAAGTGCTGCAATGATAACTTGATGTATAGGAATTTCAACGTTAGGCCTGAAAGGCCGACAGGATATAGCGGGGGGTGAAGCCCCCTGTAAAGATAATAAAAAAATACAAGCCCCGAAGGGGCGACAGGGTATTTTGTTTTCGGGATCAAAACAATGGTAAATTCTAGGGAAGATAAGTGTCCAAGCCATGTTAAGCATCCTTTTCTGTCACCCTTTCAGGGCTGTTATATTATTCCATTTACCAGGGGCTTCACCCCTGGCTATATACTTTCGGCCCTTCGGGCCTGCTGTAGAACGAAGAGGTTCTTCGCTCTCTATAAAAAGAAGCGATTATAGAACGAAGTACCACTTCGTTCTACAAGCGGAAGTTACCGAAGGTTCATTTAACGTATAGAAATTTTCATTTTATTTAAGTGGTTTTTGGGTAGGCACGGTTGAAACCGTGCCTACGAAGCGGATGGTAAAAATGGCAGGCACGGATTTATCCGTGCCTGGCCTAACTCGAAAATATTTTTAATATGTGTTTTTTAGCAAAACAATTATTTCACCGTCCGGGGTTGATGGCGCCTTCCGAAGCATAAGTGGCGTGTCATACCCGGGGCGCTTATCGGGCTGGAGCAATTAGCAGCCCTCATCTTTTACCGCGTAAGTGGATGTTTTCCTATTCTGCCCATGGAGGAGCCAGGCTCAGGGAAGACATCGATAGCTATATGGACAAATCAGCCCATGCTTGAATGCCGGTAAGATGCAAGGCCACGGCCAAAAGCAATCTCAATGTCGCCGTTTTTTCACTACCGTAGAAAATGGCCGTTGTAGTTTTTTATTGTCGATTTGTGTGTATCTTATAAAAACCTTAACCAAAGGAGCTTATCAATGATAAGTTTTTATCAAACACTGCGAAAGGGTTGCTCATTTATGACTCTGTTGAAAAACCCTTATACCTAAATCCTGCAAACAAGGC
>JACVXV010000023.1 GCA_015661205.1 Candidatus Brocadiaceae bacterium | reverse complement strand
TTCGGGCCTGTTGTAGAGCGAAGAGGCTCTTCGCTCTACAGGGGAAGGCCGCCGTAGACTATTTTAACGTATAGGAAATTCAAAGCAGCAGTAGGGCGACCCTTTAGGGTTGCAATCCATGGTATGTATTCAGACAGTTGCAAGGCTAAAGCCTTGCCCTACGGATAAACAGATAAAAGCCGCCGAGTGTCTAATTTATCTCATTGGCAAAAGGCAAAACACCGGTAAATTTATAACAAACAACTATTTAAGGACAAAGCGCTGTGAAAAAAACTATAATGGTAATTATTTTATTGACTATCCTTCTTATGCCATCCGCTACAAGCCGGGCTGACTCGCCGATTACCGCTACTGATTTTTATAAGGCGTATATGGACGTCAAGATGGTTCAAAGGGCGCATTTAGAGGGGGTAATGGGACTGGAAATTGCCGAATTTCTCTCGTCGCCGGATAACCCGATTGACGTTAAGGCCGCCGTAATAAATGCCCTTTCATGGAAATTCGACGGCAAGAACAACGCGGAGTTGTACGCATACTATCTCGCACTATTGTACCACGTGCCCGTGAGTGAACTGAATACGGATTTTCTCGGCGCTGATGAGTCGTTTTGCCTGGGTTATCTTACCGTAATGGACGATTATTTCCACCCGGAATTTGCAATACCGCTGCTTGATGAAGCCATTAAGTCTATAAATGACAGTTTTACGGTTTCGATGATTTTCGCCGTTGTAAAGGCACAGGCGGCATTTGATTCCGATTGGTGTGCGGTGTGGCGGGAGATCAAAGCCGTCCTGGAAAACAAAAAGCTGAAACAAGACCTACGCCCCGAAGCAACAAAGATAATTCTAGATTACATGGTACTGTATAAAGAATACTGCGACTAAATCCCGTAGGGCAAGGCTTCAGCCTTGCCTCTGAAACTCGAAACTCGAAACTTAAAGGAATACCGTTAATGTCATTCAATGTCTTCATCACCCGCCAAATCCCCGACGAGGGAGTAGCTCTTTTGCGAAAATACTGTCAAACCGTAGAGATAAATCCACACGACAGGCCACTCACTTACGATGAACTCCTGGAAAAGGCGAGAGGCCGGGATGCATTGATTACTATGCTGTCGGACAGGATAGACGACCGCCTGTTGCACGAGATAAAAAGCCTTAAGGTTGTTGCAAACTACGCCGTCGGATACGACAACGTCGATGTCAAGGCGGCCACCGGTAGAGGAATTGTGGTCACTAATACCCCCGGTGTGTTGACGGATAGCACGGCCGATATGGCTTGGGCGCTCCTCTTTTCCGTCAGTCGCCGGATTGTTGAGGGAGACAGGATTACCCGCGCCGGTAAATTTATGGGATGGGCACCGCTGTTTCTGTTGGGCGGTGATATAGTAGGCAAGACCCTGGGTATTATTGGCGCTGGCAGGATTGGGACGGCTATGGCTATGCGGTCAAGGGGGTGGTGCATGAAAGTCCTCTATACCACACACACGAATAAAAACGCGGTACTGGAGGAGATGCTCGGCGCGCAAAAGGTAGACCTGGACACGTTGCTGAGAGAATCCGACTTTATCTCCATCCACACGCCCCTTACGGAAAAAACCAGGCATTTAATTGGCGCAAAGGAATTTGCCATGATGAAGAAGACCTCCTATCTTATCAACACGGCCCGCGGCGCGGTTATTGATGAGGCGGCGCTTGTCGAAGCCTTAAGAAACAAGGTTATTGCAGGCGCAGGGCTGGACGTTTACGAGGAAGAACCCAAGCTGAAACCGGGGCTTGCGGCATTGGAGAACGTCGTCCTTGCCCCCCATCTTGGCAGCGCTACCGTAGAAAGCCGTAACAAGATGTCCGTCATGGCGGCTGAAAACATTATAGCCGTGTTAAAGAAGCAAAGACCGCCCCATTGTTTAAATCTGGAAGCGCTGGTGAAACGTACTGCGTAGGCATGTCGCACGCAAAGCCGCAAAGATAAGAATAAGCCCATGGCTTGAGTGTCTTGTATTATAAGGAAATCCAGCCTGGATTTTTCGAAAAACAAAAGCTTTTGGCTATACTAACAGCACTCGCACTTATTTACGCATCTTTTTAAAAAACAGTTTCAATATTCAATATTTTGCAAACTTCCACCAATGCCCCATCATTAGTTAGCAAAACAGCGTCATTGCGCCTGGTCAAAACTGCATAAAACATATCATAAATTGAGTGGTTGTTTTTTATCCCTTCCCCCAGAGATTCTTTCCACAATTCTTTAGCATCAATAAAATCATCCACCATATTGATTCCATCTTCAACATATCGAATACATTCTTCATGAGTTAACACTTTAGCTCTATAATACTTCCATAGAACATTTGTTATTTCAGATACAAATAAATTTGGCGATATAACCCAATCAGCCTTTTCAAAACACTCGTTAAATTTGTCTTTTTTTTTCAAAAGAATTTCTATTGCGGCGCTAACGTCAAGTATGACTATCATCTGTCACGATCCTCACGGATCATAGCGACTGCATCAATTTCTCTAGCTTTCTTCGCTATTTCTCTTTCGTTAATTTTTTTCAGAAGCTGTTTTCTTCTTTCCCGGTTTGATTGCTCCTGGCCAAGACTTTTTTCCAATAGAACAACAATTTGCTGTGCTATGGTTCGATTCTGCCTTTTTGCAGCCAATACGATTTTCTTATAAATATCTTCTGGACAATCTCTTACTTGTAGTAATGGCATAACCTCCCCCTTCATACACTATACAGCCATAAGCATACACCCGTCAAATGTAATTTAATGACGCGGTATGCGCATAGCGTCGTAAAAAGCCTGCATCACGACTTGCAGGCCATTTACATCAATAAACTCGCTCAAATGACGTGTGCTTTATTAATCATGATGAATCAATTATGAATGCCTAACATTGATTATACAGTACGATGAATCACCTTAAAACCGATACAACTCCGTACACCGGTAGCAAACGGGATAAAGCTTCTTCTCCTTGGTAACGCGCCTGAACCGCTGATATTGTTGATTGTTCCAAATATCCCTAAACGAGGCCTCCCTGACGTTTCCCGCCGTGTAATTTAACGATTGGCACGGTCGCACCGACCCGTCGGGAAAAATGTATGCCACCATCCATGGACTTATGCAGCGATGCTTGTAGCTGGTGGGCTTAAAGTCGAACGTGGTATAGTATCGGCGAATTTCCTCGTTGGTCAGATTGGGATAAAAAGAGACGTGGGTCTTATTCCCTAAAAAAGCATGTCCCGCGCCGCTCCCGCCCTTTATGGTGTTCATGGTATCGGCCAATTGGTCCACGTCTATTTTGGGAAGCGTCTCGCGCACAAACCCGCGCCAGTCAGAGCAGGTGACTTTAAACAAATCCGAAAAAATCGTGTTATGGCAACCGTAGGTTTGGCTGTTGAGGAAAATGAGGTGGTGAAAGGTGATTGAGCTAGCCAAAAGGTCTTTGGCTATATCAACAATCTTGTCCAACTGCTGATAGTTTGTTTCAAAGATGGTGCTGGAAATATTGATAAGAGGCGTGTGGCGTGACTTCTTTTTCTTCCAGCCGTTTACCGCCTGGAAACCCTGATAAGCCTTGTCAAAAATCCCTTCAGCGCCCCGTATTTTGTCGTGAATCTCGCGGGGTCCGTCCAGAGAAAATATTATTTCATTCACGCCGAGGTCAACCATCTCCTCCGCATGTTTTTCCAGCAGCATACCGTTGGTAATAATATTGCACCTGAGACCCGCCTCTTTGACGTGCCGTACCAGGCTTGCCCATTCTTTATAAAGCAGCGGCTCCCCGCCAAAGAGCGTGATATTCGGGCGGTAAAATTTCACGTCGTCAATGACCGACTTCAATTCATCAAGGGAAAGGTCGCCCTTTAAGGACTCCGGTGACAATTTCCTGGAAGACCCCTCGATTCCCCATTGCCCGCACATCGTACACCGCAAATTGCACCGGTACGTAAGGAATAGCGAGATGGTCTCCGGATACGAACTGAAACCATCTCGAAAGCGATAATCCAGAAAAGATCTCGTCCTTTGCCAAAATGCCCTCATAGCATACCGCGGTTGCCTTATCGCCTTCGTAAGCGCCGTCCGAAGATTTCTTCTCGGTATCATAGATAATACCACGGTAGATTGGGCATTAGGGAGTGATTCCTTTCCGGTATTCTCTCAAAATCAACCTTGTTTCCAGTGTAACGTCATTCGGTAATGCCTTAATTGTTTCAATGGCGATTTCTTTTATCTTCATACATCCTCCATGTTTTTTGCTTTTTCTCGCTCTGCGTCCTCCGCACCCTCCGCGGTGAATCTTCCCTAATATCTTATACCATTTGGCAAATAGGAATCAACCAGATTATACCATAATCCCCGTCTCCGCAACACACGGGTCTTGCTTCAGCGCCTTTTTAAACTTATGTTCCTTGTGCCACGCGTTCAGGCAGGGGATGATGAAGACGCTTACTATGTCCATGGCCATGCCGCCGATGGAGGGGATGGCCATGGGTTTGACAACCTCGGCGCCTGTTGACCAGAGGATGGGGGCAAGGCCGATGAAGGTTGTGGCGGCGGTCATGATGCAGGGGCGTATCCTTCTGGTGCCGGCCATGAGGATGGTATCGCGGATGTCCTGGACGCTTTTCATCTTTCGCTTGCCGAACAGGTCGTTAATGTAGGTGGTGATGAGGACGGAATCGTCGTCCACGATGCCGAAGATGGAGATGAAGCCTACCCATACGGCGACGCTGAAGTTGTAGCCAAACAGGTACTGGAGCCAGACGCCGCCCGCAATGGCCGTCGGAATCCCGGCAAAGAGGATGAACATCGTTTGCGGAAAGGATTTGAATGCCATGAAGATCAGGAGGAAGCCGACGAACATGGACTGGGGTACCAGGAGTTGCAGCCTGTTCATCGCCCTGATCTGGTTTTCAAACTGGCCGCTCCACTGGACAAAGTAGCTGCGCGGCGGCATGGCTTTTTACGTTACGATCTTTGACGCCTCTTCCACAAAGCTCATCGGGTCGCGCCCGCGCACGTTCATGAGGACGTACGCCCGCAATAGGGCGTTTTCGCTGCGGATCCCATCACGTAGCGGACGTCCGCCACCTGGATAAGTGGGATGAGCGTGCCGGAGACGCTGGGGGATGTAAATTCTTTGCAGTGCGTCAACGGGGTTTTTGCCATTAAGGCGAGGAATGACAGCCTGGAGACGGAATTTCGCGAAGATGTTATAATTGTTATTAACCCCTGCCCGAAACCCGAGCACAATGAAATGACCTTTCTTGTTAACCCAAGTTCGACATGCAAAAACCGTATCTCCGTCAACACCAATATCTTACGAATTTTGCACTTCATTTTTCGGCACTACATCTTTGCGTTTCACGGATGATTTCAGATATTTTCTGCCTAATGGTGTGTGTTTAATATGTAGGTTATGGTAAATCATATGTTGCTTTTCCGTCGGCGCGGTGCATGTTCTGACGTCGATAACATGACCATCTTCTGTGTTCATGGTGGTTGTTACCCTGACGTGCGTAACAAGCATATTACGAATAGTATTCCAATCATGATGAATCCCCGCGGTTCTTAGCTTTTTTAATATTCCGGCAAGTATATGATAGGCTAATACCGTGATATGTACGTGGGCAATTGTAGGGGTATCCGTGTGCTAATTATTGATTCGCTACTTGGATGGGAACGGTATACCAGAAGCCCATAATTTGTTGGATGGATGGCTTGATCAAGAGTGTTATCAGGGTTTTTTGCAAGTAGACGTTGATAGTTCGCTTTTACATGGTTTTCATTTATGCCGATAAAAGCTAATATGTTTCTTGCTAAAAAGCGAGCCAAGTCATTTTTCCCAAGAAAAGAAGCTTCCACCGCGCTAACAATGTTCACGGAAAGGAAATCATGGTGTCCCTTGTATGACCAATGCCCTGCCTTTAAGATTACCGGCAGGGGCGTCTCAGGTAAGTCAACTGGAACTGGACGTCTGGAACGATCCGGTCTTCAAGAAGCAATTCGATGCTTACTATGGCATTAACGCCGAGTCTGAACCACGTATTACGCCTGAGGAAGTCGTGATACTTGAAAAGGTACGTCCCCTGATGGCGGATGACCTCCCAAAGGCCGAGAGTGTGCTCAAGGGTCGGATGAAGGCGGATTGTTCCGCAATCCTGGATTTTACCCTGGGTGGTATTCAGTTCCAGCAGAACAATATGGCCGATGCGCTCGGCAACTATCAAAAGGCAGTGGCAAAGTTTCCCAGCTTCCGCCGCGCCTGGCGCAACCTGGGGCTGATTTACGTCCGTAACGGCAGGCACAATGACGCGATCAGTGCGTTTACGAAGATGATTGAGCTTGGTGGTGGCGACGCCTATTCATACGGACTGCTTGGATTCGCCTATGCCGCCAAACTGGATTATCAGGCCGCCGAGGCTGCGTACCGCAACGCCCTGCTGCTTCAGCCCGAAAGCACCGAGTGGCGGCTTGGCGTCACCCGTTGCGTCTTTAAACAACAGCGTTTTGAGGACGCGGTCACCATGCTTGAGACACTCATCGGGCGCGACCCGGACAAGGCCGATTTCTGGTTGTTGCAAGCCCAGGCCTACCTCGGCTTGAAACAGCCGCTCAAGGCCGCCGTAAACCTTGAAGCCGTGGACCGCCTCGGCAAAGCGACCGTGGACAGTCTTTACACACTCGGCAACGTCTACGTCTCCGAGAATCTCATAGACCTCGCCGCGAGTGCCTTCCTGCGGGCAATTGACGTGGATGTAAAACAGCCGTTCGCCCGGCCGCTGCAGTCCGCCGAGATGCTGGCCGCGCGCAGGAAGTCAAGCCACACGATGACATTGCCCGTTACCTCGAACAGGTTGAGCGTATCGCCAAAACGCGACGCTAATCGCTTAAGTGATCTGCATACTGATTGTCAACAAAGATGACACAATGCGAATTTCCTACGGAGCTTTTATGATGTTTTAATTCCATTGCTACAAACAGACCGCCCCTTCGGGGCTATATTCATTCATATCCGGCGGGATTCGTACCGTTGTAAGCCACCAGTAGGCACGGAAAAGCTGAATTTTCCCATGCCACCCAATAACACATCATTCACAATGTCTCTCAAGGTCTGGGCGCAAAGGTTGGGTTTTCGCCTTGTTCAACCCAACTCTCAAGAGAAAGTGGTTGACACACTTCTACCCCTCTGATATATTTGGAATCGTCATTCGTGATGTATTATCGACAAATGAGTCAGGTCTTTCCTGACGTTGATGCTGAATAAAGGGTTTGTTCAATCGGTGTAAGCCATTCAAGTCATTCAAGGCATTCAAGGCATTTAAGGCATTTATACCGCAACGGTTTGAACAGCTTGGGCAATTTGAACTGCTGCAAAATAATAACAAACACTTATCATAAACCTTTACACTTGAAAAAGGAACTCCCTGTATGGATAAGATACGGCAGGATTTTACCGTAAAAGAGGTTATTGAAAAATTTCCCGTAACGCGCCGTATTTTTGAAACCTACGGTATTATGTGCGGTGGCAATATATTGCCGGAAAAACCCCTTTCATTTTTCGCAAAGATGCATAATATCGATCCTGTCAAGCTGATAAGCGACCTGCAAGCCCTTGTCGATCAAAAAGAACCATCAGGCGACGTCGATATTATCACAAAACCACAAACGGAACACGTTTATGAAATCTTCGTAAGAACGGCCATCATCATCGTGCTTTCCACGGGATGCCTCTACGGCGCGACGTTGCTGGCATTTATGGCATTTCACCGTTCAATGGCCTCCGTTACCTGGATTCTCAGTGAGACTCATGGCGATACCCAGGTATATGGCTGGGTCGGCCTCTTTATTATGGGCATTTCATTCTTCGCCTTGCCCAAATTTTGGAATTCCATTATCTACAGTACTCCCCTTGCCTACAAATCGTTTTTTTTGATGGTCATCGGGATGCTTCTTTCCTTCGTCTTTAAGACGGCATCTTATTATTCAAGCGTGTTTTTCTTAAAAATACCGGCGCTGATCGGTTGCGCGCTCGTCGCTGCATCGATAGCCGTCTTCATTTATGTCATCTGCATGACGTACCTGGAATCTAAAAAAGAGAAATTTGAAATATACGAAGGATTTCTCATTTCCAGCTATCTTTGGTTCCTCCTTCAGGCCGCCGCATTTGTCGCCTTATACTTCCATTTTGTCGTAGTTCAAGGCACGGAGATACCAAGCGCGTTCAAAAATCCCTTGCGGCACATACAGATCATGGGGTTTTCCTGCCTGGTCATTATCGGCATATTTACCAAGACGCTGCCTATCTTTTTAGGCATCCAGGAACCGGACAAAAAGATTAACGTATACGTGTTGTGGTTATTAAATATCTCGATAACGCTACGGGTAATATCCGGATTTTATCGCGATTACACCACCCACCTTTACGGGTTCTTTACCGTTATCTTCTGTTTAGCCGGCATACTGGAAACCATCGGCGTCTTCCTGTTTATTTACAATTTAAACTTGTTCGACAGAAAAAAAACCGTTAAAAACCCAACCGTCATGCCCACTGGTTTCAGGAAATATATTTGGGCTGCTATCTTTTGGCTGCTCGTTTCAGAAACCGCCTTGCTGACCTTCACCATCTATGAAGCCCTGTCAGGCGCGCAGGTTTCGCACGCCCTTTTCGGCGCGTACCGGCACGCCATATTCATTGGATTCATCAGCATGATGATCCTCGGCTGTGCGTCCAAGATGATCCCGCTGAGCAAAGGGGTAAAATTGTGCAGTCCGAAATTGCTAAACGCCACTTTCTTACTGGTAAATATCGGGTGTACGTTACGTGTAGTGTCGCAACCGCTGGCAGAGCATCTTTATCCTCAATTCTATGCCACGCTGGGAATCAGCGGTTTTATTGAATATGCGGCCATGTTTTGCTTCGGCATTAACGTATGGAGGACGCTGAAACCGGAAGCAGGAGAAGAGGAAGTTTCCGAGCAAATCAAAATCGCAACGGCAAACACCAACGTCTATCAGCTTATCAAACAACACCCGCAATCGCTGGAAATCCTGATAAATTCCGGCTTCAAGCAATTAAAAAACCCCGTCCTGAGAAACACCCTGGCAAGGACTATTAGCTTGGGCCAGGCAGTGCAAATCAACCCCATTAATCTGAATGATTTATTAAAAGAGTTAAATGCTGCAATAGAAAAACGCCCGTAGGGCAAGGCTTTAGACTTGCACCTGACCGGAAATCCGAAATTCGAAACTTGAAACCGACAATCCGTGCAGCGTTCTTTTACTGTTCGTGAAAAGGCGGCCTTCAGGGGAACGGATTGGTTATTGGTTACTTACGGTCAACCCAACCGACGGTGTTTGACCTGGCAGCCATGAAGAGATAAAATACTCTTGCCCGGTAGGTGTGCTTTGAAATGGAATAAGAAGCTTTTATGTTGATCTGCATAAGACGCCATGATAACAAGTGCCAATAGCAGCAAGTGACTAAACCTGAATAAATTATCGCAACAGTATGCGCTATATCAAAGGTATGTTATGCGGATAGAAAACCAGTCTTTCGCATTTTATGCGGATCAATCTAAACAATGTTATGAGTAAAAATAGAAAAAATAATATGACTCCAATATTGCCATTTATTCAAGACCGCCTCAAGTCCGTAAGAAAAGAAATTGATGCTGACCTTTTCCTTTGGCTCAGTGGTAAAAAATACCCTGATCTTAAATTTGACGGCTCTTTGATTTTGAATTATTGGGGGCCTTACCTTGATGGTCATATTTATACAATTATTGAGGCCGCATTTGCAGCCAACAGAGAACTTGCCTTTGAACATGACCTTGATCCCGCCAAATCTGCCAATGATGCTTTGCTTGCATCTGAAGAAGCAATAAACGGTCTTCTTGATTTGATGGCAGATTATGACCAGAAAATGCAAGGAGAAGGCTATCCAAAGCGTGTTGCTCGCCGTAATGTTTCGGAGTTTCGCACTCGTTTTTCTAAACTTGCTCACAAACGCGCAGAAAATGAAATCGCATTCTTTAGTATGCCGAAGAAAAATACGATTAAACTTCCCTTGACATCGGATCATACGCTTTACTGGTTTATAAAGAATTGTCATTGGTCAGTATATCCAGTCTTATTAAGTTTAATATTAGGAGCCTTTGTTTTTGGCTTGGGTGCAGGGCGCAATGACTCTTTTTTGAAGCTGTATGACGCAGTAAAAAGCGCGTTCAATACTCAACCAGCAAGCCAACCACAAAAACCCCACAATGTTAAGTAACAGACAGCATAAATAAAATAGATGACGACAACTAATATCCAAATCTTTAATTCATGGAATCCAACGAAAACAAAAGAACTCATAACAAACGGCTCGACCCGACAAGGGTTCGCCTCTTATGGTTTTTAATAAGCTGTTGCCCTTGCGGGTCAGCCTCCACGTTAGGCACACTAAAAAGGATCTCGTATGGCAGATAAGCAACCAAAAAGGAAAAATCATCAAGAACTGTTCAGAGAAATTGATATGATGTGTGAGGAAGTCAACGGTGCTGCCTCAAATATTAAGCAAGAAACAGAGAATACATCACCGATGCAACGGGTACTCAAGGAACAAGAAGAAAAAGACCGAGCCAAACGGAAACAACAATATGCTCAACTTTTGTCTTCTCACCTTGTAGATATTGAAATTCAACCGTTTGAATCTCCTCGCGACAGAGCATCACTAACTGTTCGAAGTGTCACTGGGTCTTTTCAGGAAGTAGTCGAGACAGTGGAGTGTTTTGCCCTTATCGAATTTCTTATGGAGCATAATTTTGTTGCTTTTTCGTCTGGTAAAGTTCGCCGGGATAAGGATCCGAGAGAAAACGAAGACCGTGTATTCACATGGTTCATTCTCGGCAAAGCAAACGACAAATGACGTGGTGAGATTGGGGGATAATTGTTATGGAGAAAAAGACTGTCTACATCGAAACTTCTATCGTATCGTATCTAACGGCCCGCCCCACGAACGATCTGCTGGCAGCAGCATGGCAGAAGATAACCAGTGACTGGTGGGATGCTCAAGGAGGTCGGTTCAGTTTATACACCTCCAGTGTTGTTACCGAAGAGGCTGGAAGAGAAAATCCGGATGCTGCATTACGGCGCCACAATGCCTTGTCCGATATCCCGCTCCTCGCAATCACGGAAGCAGTCGTTGTCTTATCCAAAGCGTTCATCCAAGAAGGCGCGCTTCCGGCAAAAGCATTGGACGATTCTCTTCATATCGGATTGGCGACTGTTCATGGTATGGACTACCTTCTGACATGGAATTGTCGGCACATTGACAATGCTGAGATGAAACCTGTAGTGAGAATGGTGTGCGCCGCTCATGGGTATGCTTGCCCAGAGATATGCACACCGCAAGAACTGATGGGGGTAAACGAAGATGGCTGATGAGATCATAGAGGAACTCTGGAAAATCAAGGACGGCATTGCACAGGAATATGGTTTCAACCTTGACTCACTCGTTGCGCATCTCAAAGCGCGAGAGCTATCGTCAGGTCAGAAAGTTGTAAACCTTCGTGCAAAGAAAACTGTCACACAAAGCAGAAAACGAAAAAATCAACGGCAAAAAATCGCCGAACCAGGCGCTTGAGTTGACGGCGGGAAGCTGGCCGAGGCGCTACGCAGCAAAGTTCTTGGCCGCCGCAACGCAGCTTGGTCGTTATCCCCTGAAAAAAATTAACAAATCCATAGGTATGATATACTGTAATACCAGAGGTAACTTATGAGAAAAACAAAAATTGCCATTACATTAGACGAACAATTTATCGAAGACATAGATAGACTTGTCAGTGAACATGTTTTCCAAAATCGCAGCCAAGCAATACAGGAAGCGGTAGAAGAGAAACTGAAACGTCTTAAACGCACTCGTTTAGCTAAAGAATGTACCAAGCTCGACATATCCTTTGAAAAAGCAATGGCGTCAGATTCGGACTCTTTCCGTGGAGAGAATTGGAAAAATGATTGCCAATGCGGATACTGAAGAATTAAAACAAGTCATTGAAGGATTAAATGAAATAATAGGGACATAACAAATCACTCCATAGGATGCAGCGAAACGACCGCCGCACCTGTGCGTTTTAACGTTAACAACAGACCAAATGGGATTTTGGGAGATGGAGGTAAATTAATGACAAGGATTGAAGAAATCGAAAATGCGGTTGTCTCGTTGCCGGTAGATGAGTACCGCCAATTCCGAGATTGGTTCTTGGAACGTGACTGGGTGCAATGGGATAAACAGATTCAAGCCGACTCGCAGTCAGGGACATTGGACTTTCTCGTGAAAGAGGCCATGGAAGAGAAGAACCGCGGTGATTTGAGGGACCTGTGACCCATCGCACGACGCGCCGTTTTTGGGACTGCTACCGATCTTTGCCTGCGCAGATAAGAGAATTGGCCGACAAGGGCTTTGCACTTCTGCGTGAAGATCAGCGGCATCCCTCACTTCATTTCAAGAAAGTTGGGCAGGTCTGGTCTGCTAGGGTAGGCGCCGGCCATCGAGCCTTGGCTGTTCCTGATGGGCAGGACTATATCTGGGTATGGATTGGTACGCACGACGAGTATGAACGATTAATAAGAGGTCGCTAACATCGGGCTGGACATGGATGCGCGGGAAAACCGCCCGCGCACCTGCCAGCCTTGCCATTAGATCAAAAGGATTATTAAGATATCATTCCACGAAAACTTAGGAATGGAGGTATTAAATGATGAAGAATAAAAATTTCGATTGCGTTAAAATGGTACGAGATATCAGAGACAAGTTATATGAAGAGAATGAAGGGAAGGGCTTAAAAGAGTTTGCTGATACTCTGGTAAAAGAAGCTCATAAAAGTTTATTGTGGAAAAATATTAAAACTCCCTCCACGAAAAATCATTAAAGGTAGCCTAACCGGTCGTTCGTGAGCATGTTTCTCAAAATCGCAGTTATGCAATACAGAAAGCTGTAGAATATACGCAAATCTTGTAGAGGCAGTCCAACTAGCGCTAGAGTCAAACAGGCAGCTTTCAAAGGAAGATATTTTAGAAATGGACATTATCAAAGAGCCATTTGGTGTCGTTTCAACATGAAACGCTGGTGCCTAATCAAATGTCCAGAAAAGCAGGAAAAAATAGTATTGTTATACTTGTGAGTATGTTCTAAAATTGGAATTTTACAAATGGAGGTAATTTATGTCTGAACATGGTCAAAAAATTCTTGCAAACGCTTTGGAATTGCCGCCAATAGAACGGGCAGAGTTAGTAGAACAGCTTTTGTCCAGTTTCGAATTCCATTCACGAAATGCCATTGACGCCTTATGGGCACAAGAAGCCGAAAGCCGTATTGATGCATTTGAACGTGGTGAAATAAAAACAATTCCTGCAAAAGAAGTGTTTGAAAAAATAGACAAGAATCAGAAACTATGAAACTGGATTTTCTTGCCCCTGCCGAAGCTGAGTTCACAGATATAATTGCTTATTATAATGAGCAATGCGAGGGGCTTGGTTTTGAGTTTGCAAGTGAAGTAAAGAAAACCTTGGAACGAATTGTTCAATTTCCAGAGGCATGGCACAACCTTTCAAAACGTACCCGCCGTTGCAGAACTAATAGGTTTCCCTATGGTGTTATTTATCAAGTGAGAGCAGAAACAATTTTAATTGTAGCCATTATGCATATTAGCCGTGATCCTAAAGCCTGGAAATCTCGTCTCAATACTGAGGACATCAAAAAAAACTGCTAACAAGGCGCCCAAGGTGACTGCGAGAAGAAATAAAAACAAGAGGGTCTTTCGGGAAAACGCCCACAAGTGAGAAGAAGCAAAGAAAGACGAAAATTAGGCATTCGGCGACATTTAACAGTGTAGTGGCAAGGCGCGCCTTGCCACTACACGTACATTTGAATTTCCTATACGTTGAATTATGCCCCCGGCGGCTTTCACCTGTAGAACGAAGTGGCACTTCGTTCTATAACCGTGGTTTTTTATGGAGACCGAAGAACGTCTTCGCTTTACAAACCCGTACACATAAAATGAAAACCCTAATACAATCATGCTATGCCGCGTGGAACCCGGTCTTCAGGATTATTTTCAGCAGACGTATGCTGATTACCTTTTTTTTGGGCATAAGTTCAGGTCTCCCGCTTCTCGTCACTGGCTCTACCCTTCAGGCATGGATGACCGATGAAAACATCGACCTTGCTGTAATCGGGATGTTTTCACTCGTAGGGCTTCCCTACACCATCAAATTCCTCTGGGCACCATTCATAGACCGGTATGCCCCTCCTTTTCTCGGAAGACGGCGCGGCTGGATGTTGATATCACAATGCCTTCTTATGCTGACTATCGGATGTTTCTATTTTCGAAGTTTCAGCGGTTCTGTGTGGGCAATCGCATTCCTGGCTATTTTTGTGTCTTTTTTAAGCGCAAGCCAGGATATCGTCGTTGACGCCTACCGCAGAGAACTCCTCAAGGACGAAGAACTCGGCCTCGGCTCTTCGCTTGCGGTAAATGGCTACCGTATAGGTATGCTCATCTCCGGGGCGTTTGCCCTCTTTCTGGCCGACCGTATTCCCTGGAACTGTGTGTATTTGCTGCTTGCCGTGTCACTCCTCATAGGCATCATTACAACCTGTTTTGCCCCACAACCGGAAGGCCATGCCGGCCAACCGGAAACCATCCGGGAAGCCGTTGTCGGCCCATTTATTGATTACTTTAGACGGCGCGGTGCATTAGAAATACTGTTCTTCATACTCCTGTATAAGATTGGCGACGTCATGGCCGGCAGCATGACAACCCCCTTTATCCTGAAGATGGGATTTACCAAGACACAACTGGCCGTCATAGCAAAGACCTTTGGCATATTTGCCACCGTCGCAGGTGGTCTTGCCGGCGGTATCATTTTAATAAAGGTGGGGATTTACCGGGGACTATGGATATTTGGCATCCTCCAGGCAATCTCAACACTGGCCTTTTCCGCCCTCGCTTCCGCCGGCGCTTATTATCCCCTGTTAGTAGCCGCGATTGCCTTTGAAAATTTAACCGGTGGGATGGGAACCGCCGCCTTTACCGCTTTTATGGCCATCCTTTGCAATAAAAAATTTACCGCAACTCAATACGCGCTTTTGAGCAGTCTTATGGGCATTCCGAGGGTGATCATTTCAGCGCCCACCGGCCTCATGGCGGCGCATATCGGTTGGGTTTATTTTTTTATATTCTGCGCCCTGTCAGCAATCCCAGGACTAGCATTCCTCTTTCGCTTTAAGACGTGGCAGGAGGGATTGCATCCGCCAGGAAAAACGAATGTTTCGTGCGGAGGAAATGAACTCGCGCCGAAATCAGCGCCATCAATTACTACGTAAAATCCAGCAAAATCTGTGAAATCTGTGGTTTCAAATTTTTTTATTAACCTGAGGCATATCCTCACCGGCATTTAATCTGGAGGCTATTATGATAAAAAAGATTATTTACTGCACTGGAATTATCTGTTTTGTATCACTTTCACTCGTTGTTTCAAACACTATTGCACAAGAAAAACAAGTCGCAGTCACCATCTATCAGAACAACCTCGGTCTGGTGCATGATGTACGCAAAATGGAGTTGGCCAAAGGGAACCAGGAAATCCGCTTTACCGACGTTGCGTCATTCATAGACCCGACCTCGGTGCATTTCAAGTCACTTACTGCACCGGACGCGGTTACCCTGCTTGAGCAAAATTACGAATACGACTTGGTTAGTAGCGAGAAGATATTAAAGAAATACATAGACCAGGTGGTGCAACTGTTTACGAAGGAGGGCAAAATATTTGAAGGGAAATTGCTCAGTGTGGGTGGAAATGCCGTACTAGAAACGAAAGACGGAGGCATACAATCCATCTTGATGGCTAACGTGCAGAACATCGACTTTCCTAAACTTCCCGCCGGGTTGATAACCAGACCAACCCTCGTCTGGCTTCTTTCCAGCACAAAGCCAGGCAAACATCTTATGGAAACCAGCTATTTGACGGAGGGAATCGATTGGCACGCGGAGTACGTTGCCGCCGTAAACGACGATGAGACAAAAATAGATTTGTCAGCCTGGGTTTCCATCAACAATCAGTCAGGTACCGACTATGAAAACGCAAAGCTCAAATTAGTGGCGGGCGACGTGAACCGGGCTGTTGCCCCCCAGCCAAAACGGCGTGATAATGTGGAAATGAGGGCGATGCAAGCCGCCGCCCCTCAGTTTGAAGAGAAGGCGTTTTTCGAGTATCACTTATACACCCTGCAACGCGCGGCTACCGTTCGAAACAATCAGATCAAACAACTGTCACTCTTCCCAACGGCAACAACGCCGATCAAGAAAAAGTATGAATACGACGGGTCAAAAAACGAAAAGAAGGTCAACGTGATATTGGAATTGGTAAATTCCGAAAAAAACGGGATGGGACTGCCTTTACCCGCCGGGAAGGTGCGCGTTTACAAGGCGGACGCTGACCAATCACAGGTATTCCTCGGCGAAGACAAAATTGAGCATACCCCAAAAGACGAAAAAATACCACTCCATGTAGGAGATGCATTTGACGTGGTCGGTGAACGTAAACAGGTCAATTACAAGCAACTGAGCAAACAGTCACGGGAAGAGAGCTGGCAAATCACCCTGCGCAATCATAAAAAAGAGGAAATTGAGGTCGTTGTAAGGGAACACCTGTGGGGAGACTGGGAGATCAGAGAATCGTCACACACCTACATCAAAAAAGACGCAAACACCGTTGAATTCCTCATACCCATAAAAAAGGACGGCGAGGAAACGGTAAAATACACGGTATGGTACCGTTGGCAGTAACAAGCGGGACAATAGCCCCCACACCGTAGCAACCGCTGAAACCATTAAAGTAGGGACACGGAGCCCGTGTCCCTACAATAGCGTATTTGCATTGACAGCCCCAATGGAGGACTGCCATCTGTTTACGGTTCGACAATAATGGAAGCGTCCTCGCGCTTACGGACTTCACCAACGATACAGGCTACGTCAACGCCTTTTCCCTTCAGCCTTGCGCAAAGCGTATCCACCTTCTTTTTTGAAACCGATATAAGCAATCCACCCGACGTCTGGGCATCGAATAAGATATCGATCCTTTCCTCCCGTACCCCGGATTTTATCCTTATTGCGTCCTTCAAATATTTTTTACTGAGTTTTGATACCCCCGGTATCAATCCCATCTTGATATAGCGTTCACAACCATCAAACACCGGTATGCGTTCAGCAAAAAAGGCCAACGTTACCTTGCTGGCTTCCGCTACCTCATACCCATGTCCCAGAAGGCCGAATCCGGTAATATCCGTACAGGCATTCACGCCCACTTCCAGCATTGTTTCAGAGGCAACCCTGTTCAGGGTGACCATGCTCTGCGTGATAAGAACGATATGCTCTTCAAGCGCCTTATTGGATTTTATGGCTGATATAACCGTACCCGTGCCAAGCGGTTTGGTCAACACCAGCAGGTCGCCCGGCCTTGCCCCTGCGTTGGTCACAATCCTGTTGGGATGAACGATGCCGGTAACAGATAAGCCGTATTTAATCTCACTGTCCTGCAAGGTATGGCCGCCTACTATTGTGGCGCCTGCCTCGTTGACCTTGTCTGCCCCACCCTTCAGTATTTCTACCAAAACATCCCTTTCCAGCGACTTTACCGGATAGCAGAGGATGTTCATGGCAGTGAGGGGTTTGCCTCCCATCGCATAAACGTCGCTCAGGGCGTTTGCTGCGGCAATTTGTCCATAGTCGTAAGGATTGTTTACCACGGGGGTAAAAAAATCCAGCGTTTCGACGAGTGCCATCTCTTCGTTGAGCTTGTAAATGCCCGCATCGGCAAAGGTTTTCGGGCCGGCTAAAACGTGTTCGTTCGGGTATTCGGGTAAGTGACTGACGATGTACGCCATTTCTTCAACGGGGATCTTGCCTGCTCACCCACCGCAAGCGGCATAATCAATCAACCGCTTTTTTTCTTCAGCCACGAGACTCACCCCCTTTTCTCTTACCACAACCGCCTTATCAGGGCAGGAAATTTATGAGGGTTCACGTATGCAACGAGAACCTCACCTTAGATATATTCGAATGTACTTTAATAATAGTGCGCTTTTATACTATGCAAAAACAGGGTTCCGCCTTCAAACCTGAGCTCACCTGAGCGATTATTTGATCGCGGTTGAAATAGGTACTTGTTTCTTTAAGCTATGTAACCGGTGGGATTCCAGCAAAGTCGCCTTTTCTATATGGGTTCCAAATACGTCGCAATTTATTATATAAACTTTGCCTTCTGTTACGCTGAATGCGGAATTAATAGCTTTAACGGATGTGTCTGAACTGTGAACGACATTAACCCGGGTTATATAGGGCAACTCTTCCTTGCTTAAGTGCTTTATTAGGCCTTGTACTATCAAGTCGATGGCCTGTTTTGGGCTGTTTTTATCTAACCATGGAGCACTAATAAGCAGGGTCACTTTACTGTCTATTAAGCTAGGTTCCGTGGGGATAAGCATAACGAGAGAAAAATCCCCTTTTTTACTGACTAATTCTTTAATGACGGCTCTTATTTTTTCTACCACATTTTCTGTATCCATGTAAATACACCATCCTTTGACCATTTCGTTAACAGCGACCAGTTGCTTAAAAGAGAGGCATTTACTTTCTTTGCTTTATCAAATTCATTTTCCAGCCCGCTTAGTTTAATGAGGTCGTCAAATTTATGGGTCTTAAATGCCTTTGATATCTCCCCCGACTCTGGATAGTTGACAAGGTCAAGGGTTTTGCAAATCCTCGCTTTTAATGCCAATTCCACGACATAGCCAGCAAGGTAACACGCGCCATCATACAGTCTCTTATTGAAAAGCGACTTTGCCTATAAGAGCCTTGTGGCTGCTAATTCTTTGAGTTCTTCGTACTTTGGCATAATTAGTAGAATCCACTTCTAGGACAAATCCCTCTACTGAAACCACGACGTCGAAGCCTCTTTCGGATTGAACTTGGCATGGCATTCATCGCAACTGTTTACCACTTTGAAAAAAGCGGCGGTTGCCTTGTCTTTATTCTTCGCCTGACAGGCGCCTATCAACTCCTGCGCGCTCAAGTGAAATTTAATGTCCAGACTTACAAACTCCGCCGGCAAGTCATTCTTATTGGCGCCCGTAAATACCACCGGACTTGCCTTTTTCAGTTTTTTCGTGTCCCGTTTAATAGCCTCCCAATCCTGTTGAGTAATAGAGGTCGATAAATGTTTCATCAGCACCTTGATGTCCTTCATGTGGACAATAAAGCCCTTTTCGTTCCTGATAAACTCAAGATGTTCTTCTTGCGGCGCCATTTCGGGCTGTTTCTTCTCAACGGAAACCGCTTTGGACTGCAAAGGTTTTGGCTCTTTCTTACCACAGCCAACCATACACATTACTACGAGAACCGGTATAACAAATCTTTTCATGCACATATCCCCAAAAACAAAATCAAACATGGAAATTCAACACTCTATTGATGAATTATCGTACTACTTAGGTAAAAGGTGGAAGACTGAAGGCTTCGGCATAAACACCATACAGATTTCGCATTTATCTGTGTAATCGGTGAAATCTGTGGTTTAATCGTTTTTAGCCGGTTTTACCATCAGCCGTATTCATATATTAGGCATCAAGACACCACAAATGTCAAAATATTTCTGCTATTCACCGTTACACGATACCCAATGATTTTCCAACCCGTGTAAACAGTTCAACAGCACGGGCAAGATCGTCCCGGCTATGCACGGCGGAGACCATAGCCCTGATGCGTGCCTTGCCGGGGGGTACCGTGGGAAATCCGATGGCTTGGGCAAAGATTCCTTCTTCAAACAACCGCTGGCTGAAATCCTTTGCCGTCCTGGCTTCTCCGATCATAATGGGGGTAATGGGCGTCTTGGTCTGTCCGAGGTTGAAGCCTGATTTACGCATGTTTTCCTGGAAAAATGTGGTGTTTGCCCGGAGTTGGTTAACCAGGGCGTCTGATGCGGCAAGGACGTCCACCGCTGCAATGCAAGCCGCAACGTCGGCCGCCGTCACGGCGCTTGAAAAGAGGAAAGGGCGTCCCCTTTGCGCCAGATAGTCCGTCAATCTCTTGCTTCCGGCGATGTAACCGCCGACGACGCCAAATGCCTTTGAAAGGGTGCCGGTCTCGACGTCCACCCTGCCATGCAGGTTATAAAAATCCACAATACCCCTGCCGCTACGTCCGAGTACGCCTTCGCCATGCGCGTCGTCCACCATCGTGATTGCCCCATACTTTTCGGCGATTTCCACAATTTTAGGCAGCGGAGCAATATCCCCTTCCATACTAAAAACCCCATCGGTAATGATGAGCAAACGCCTGGCGCTTCTGCTCCCGTAGTACCCTTCCGCGCCCGTTCCCTGTAAAGTGGCGGTGGAAGCGTTGATTTCACCGAATATCTTTCCCTCAAGGTCTCCGGGATTAGCATGCTCGTAACGAACGACCTTTGCCCTGGAAAGGCGACACCCGTCAATAATACTTGCATGGTTCAGCTCATCTGAAAAAACAATGTCGCCCTCTCCCACGATTGCAGGGATAACGGCCAGGTTTGCGCAGAACCCGGATTGAAAGGTTATCGTACTTTCCACCCCTTTAAAGGCGGCAAGCTTACGTTCCAGTTCCTTATGCAGGCTTGTTGTCCCGGCTATCGTCCTCACTGCGGCAGGTCCAGCGCCATAAGCCTCAATGGCCTTTTGTGCGGCAAGCTTAATTTGCGGATGATTGGCGAGACCCAGGTAGTTGTTCGAGCTGAGATTCAAGACCTTCTTACCATCCACAACAATCCAAGCCCCTTGTGGGCCTTCAACCGTGCGGAAGTGGATCAGTAAGCCGGCTTCTTTTTGCTTTTCCAACTCTTCAGAAATAAAATCTAATTTATTCATAATTCAATACACCGTTATATATGTTTGGGATGCCGGTATGACAAGTGTCCCCGCTTGTCATAGCAAAATTCCTTATTCAGGATTCAGGGGAATAAGGAAATATCATAATGTCAACCGAGGACGGTTGACCTACCTAGAAATGTTCCTCGTTTTTCTGAGACGCCTTTGTGGCTTGCTCGAAAGCAATAATGGCTGCGCCTAACGCCGTGGTTGTTTGCGGATCAGGAGGGACGAATAACTCTGCATCCAATTCTTCCTCCAAGGCCTTTTTCAATCCTTGGTTAAAGGCCGGGCCTCCATCAAAAAATATGGACTTATGCACCCCGATCTTTTTTACCATAGCCCCCACGCGCTTGGCAATGGACTTATGGATGCCGGCAATAATGTCTTCAACCTTCCTTCCTTGTGACAACAATGATATTACTTCCGACTCTCCAAACACCGTGCACAGGCTGTTTATACGAGGAACATCCTGCGCCTTTTCCGACAATGCGCCCAACTCGTCCAACTCCACCTCAAGGACGCGGCTCATCACCTCCAGAAAACGCCCCGTCCCTGCAGCGCATTTGTCATTCATGGCAAAATCCTTCATGACGCCGTTCGTGTCCAAAGCAATTACCTTGCAGTCCTGGCCTCCGATATTGATAAGCGTCCTGATGTCCGTCTTTCCCCGCATAAGCCACCGGGCAGCCCTGGCATTCGCCGTTATTTCCGTAACAACCTCGTTCGCCGCCACCATCCTGCGTCCATACCCTGTGGCGATGGTATACCGGATGTGTTCTTCTTGTAAATTATAGTCTTCAAGCAGTTCATCAAGCAGCACCCTAACGGTTTTCTTGCAATTAGCGCCGGTAGAGGCGATCCTCGACCCGATTATCGCATCTGCGCCCATCAGCACGATCTTTGTCGTGGTCGATCCGATATCAATTCCAGCGGTTATTTTCATAGTTTTTTATAATAACTGGAGTGGATAGGTAAGGCAAGGCAAAAGTAGCCGCGTAATGCATCAATTCCTGGTGCATTTCAGAGAGTTGTAAGGCTAAAGCCTTGCCCTACGCTTTGTAATCAATAACGTACATGTCCAGGGTAACGTCAATAATCGGACACGGCAGGCGGTTTGCGGCGTCTTTTATTGCCTCGTCGGGGGTGAAAAATTTGTCGGTGTTCATAATGGTGGTACTTTCAATAACGAATGGGACGTCTGACCGAAGTACCTCATGTAACAGGAAGTTGATGTAATCGGCCCTGACTTCTACCTGGATGGTAACGGGGATGGGCGCGTAAATTTTTGTGTATGCGGGGTTGTAGGCGAATGGCGAATCACGAAACGTGACCTTTTTGATGTGGGTTATTCCGCTTTTGCGGATGGCGACCTTGCTGATCGCATCCAATATCCAGAATCTTTTTTGGGTAGGTAGAATGTCTTGCCACGGAGGAATAGCAAGACCCCAGTTGGAAAAGGGAAAGGCTTCCGCGCTTACCGCGATATTGTTTTCCGACAGCTTTGCTAATACGGAGGAAACCCTTTGGGAGTACTCATGCTTCCAGAGCGCTTCATCTTCTAACTTTATGAGGCCTTTGCCAGGTTCTTCTTTGGTAAAAACGGATTCCAAAAGGTCGTCTCTCTCTTTCAGGAAGGACTTGCATTTTCCGTTCTCTTTATCACAGAGTTCCGCCTCCAGCTTTTTTGACTCTACCCATTTCCCATTGTAAAGGTCTTTTTTTAAGGCATATTTTTCGAGCATTGACGATAAATCATCCAATCCTTTATATGCCGTGGCGCACTTCTTGTTAAGCGGAAAAACCAAAAGCGCCGATACGATAATCAGGACGCCGAATATGCTTCCAACTGTTATCCAAAAACTTCGCGCGCCGGTAAAAAGGTTTGACGGCGCTTTCACGAACCGGATAATGTTTAAGTTATTCCCTATCTTCATAAAGAGGTCTCTTTCGTCAAGATTTTACCGATGAAGTGCCCGGCAATGCCGATAATGCTTTCGTTTCCGCTTGTATCTCATCTTGTGACTTTACAAACCACCGTATTTCAAAACAGATGTATCCGCCGTCATCATTCCCGCTGTCTATCTGGCGGCAGGAGCCGGGTACGATCTCTACGTTTTTAAATGCGGGGACTTTTTGTTCGGAAAGGATCAGGTTTTGAATAGGGGCAAGGACGTCTTTTTCTATATAGTCTATACTCGGTTCTTTGCTTTCCCCCTTTATTCCCATAAGGAGCGTTTTATGAAAGGTGGCTGGTTTTCCCGATGCGGCCGGTTTTTTTGTCTGAAAAAAACCGGGTGAATTTTGTGCGGGCGCGTTCTTTTGCTGCTTTATGGCGTCCGTGTCTATCCAGGAAGTTTGTATGCTGGATATCGCCACCCTGTTGGGCATTGAAGAGAGTAGTTTATCGAATACTTCCATCCAGAAAAAACGGGTGGAATCCAGTGAGGCTATCTGTTCAAGTTCAGATGTGCTTGTTTGCGCGAGTGTCTCCGTTTTTCGGTAATTTTTTTCAAGTTCTTTGGTGCTCTGCAACGACCTTTGGTAACGGTCGTTGGCATCTTGACGCTGCTCGATTTGGCGATGCAGTCCCCCGTATTGAATGAAAAGCGACAGGGCAAAACAACCCAAAGCCGCTATGGCGTAAGGCCTTTTCTTCGCAATTTCCAAAGCCTGGAGGATTTCCGGGGGCATCAGGTTCAGGTTCGTTTGCCCCAGCCCAACGCCCTGAATGGCAAGTCCCATCGCAATGCCCAGATTCAGGACTTCTTCATGGAAACGGACGCTATCGATTACGTTTGACAATTTTACGTTGTTCAACGTTTTCAGCACCTTTATCTCATAGGCAAAAGTATCGGCAATAAATTTTACGTTTGCCGGATCCTTAAATTTGTTGCCCAGTAATACTACCGTTTTAAATTGAATCGGTTCTTTTGTCATGGATTTGTAGTACTCTATCGACCTTTGAATTTCTTTGGCAAGGTCGTTATCCAGGGTGGAACGAGGGATGTTCCTGAGCCAGAGGCGCGGGCCGTTGGCGATGACCAGATCCGTATTTTCCGTTTCCACGTTTATGATTACCGTGGGGCCGCTGGCGTGCTGATCAAAGATGATAAAGTTGGAAATGGCCAGAGGCGAGACCTGCAAGGCCACGATCCTGGATTTAAGAGCAGAAACGTTCGTTAGGATGGGGTCCAGGGTGGTTCTCTTGGCAGCGAAAAGACCAATCTCTATGCCTTCCGCGCCGGGCGTTTGCTCTGTTAGTTGCTGGTAGTCCCACACGATATCCTTGAGGTCGAAAGGTATTTGTTGCTTTGCTTCATACCTGACAATCTCCTTTAATTGTTTCTTTTCGACGGGGGGGATGGTGGTAAATCTGGACAATACGAACTGGCCGGGAACAGAAGCCACAATTTTGTCGCCTTTGGCGATCCGGTGTTTTGTTAAAAATGTTTGAATGGCTTCTTTTATGCAAGCGGATTGTAAAAAGTCTGAATCAGACGGGATTGCGGCGTACTGGATGACGTCAAAATCATCGATTTGCATGATACCGGCAGACTGCATTATTTTTACCGCCTTCAGGGCGTGGCCGCCGATATCCAGTCCCCATGCGCTTTTTGTCTTAAATCGGGTGATGGTTTTTAGCTGTTTTTTAGCGCCGGTGATTTTTTGTTTTTTGTGAATAATGCGTAACAGGTCTAATTTCATACGGTAATTTCCAGGGCTGTTTTACCAGTTTTTGTCCTTTTTGCGTTCTTTTGACGTGCCTTTATTCTATCAGTCTTTTCAAGGCATTCAAGGGAATTTAATTCTTGTGTGGTTTTGTGTAGTTTGATATGCTTTTACCACGAGGTACGACGAGAGTACGACGAGAGTACGACATAAAATCACCGGTAAGACCGTTTTCCTGAAAAGAATAAGCAACCACAATCCAGATTAAGAAGCTTTTGGCTGATTTTGGATACGAGAATATTAGTACAGGCAAGACAGCGGGATCAAGGGTTGCTTTTATGAACCCTGAGTCTAACCACATCATCAAGCTTCATAAGCAGCATCCAAGACCGGAACTGAAGCGATATCAGTTGTATTACGTAGAGGAAGCACTACGAAACAAAGGGGTGATACAATGGAGGATATTTTGACGTATAAAGGATTTATTGGTTCTGTGCATTTTAGCGCGGATGATAAGGTTTTTCATGGAAAGATAGAAGGCATTGACGATCTTGTAACCTTTGAAGGCAACACCGCAGATGGGCTTGTAAAAGCATTTCATGAGGAAGTAGACGACTATGTTGAGCTATGCAAGGCGCAAAACAAGGAACCCTTAAGGTCATACAAGGGTAGTTTTAATGTCTGCATATCCCCGGAGCTTCATAGAAAGGCCGTAGTGACGGCTAAAACAATGGGGCTTACCCTGAATAGGTTTGTGCAGGCGGTGATTGAAAAGGAACTGGCGCACGCAGGAATAAAGCCTTAGCAGTCGCGCCAGGAAGCCACCCGGGGTATTCTGGACGGACTTGGCGTAGCAAGGCGGTTCCGATGAAGGGGGGGTATACTCGTGACTGGAGGAATCACGTTCCACCATTAGGTACTTGTTCCACATGATAACTATCTGAGTGAGGACGACTTTTATAGAGGGGGTATGCTGTGCAAAGACGGGAGTCCCGTTTGCCTGGTTAGGTACTTTTAATGTGGTACTTGCAATATTTTATCAAAAGAATAAAAAATCCGTCTGCTGGCTAACTGAGGCTTTGTATCAGGATATTTAGAATTGGCAGGCACGGGCAAAGTTGTAGAATAATTCAAAGCGTTTTGTAGTGTGTCGCTGGCATTGCAGACAACCTAATTGGTGATTTAACACTGAGGCAATAATTACAGATATCCTGACCTCGGGGAAATTATTTTGATACCAAATCGTATACCAAGCGCAAATTCGTACCCGGAAAAATGGTTTCCGTGCTGTTTAATTCAC
>JACVXV010000148.1 GCA_015661205.1 Candidatus Brocadiaceae bacterium | reverse complement strand
TCCTTCTCTTTATGGTTTAGTTCTTTTACCAAAAACTACTTTACCATAATTGGAGGGCTTTTTCTTTATCCAGGTCTCTCTTTTTCTACTCTACCAAATTGTTGGGTGAAACAGGCATAAATGTACACCTGGACGGCATCGCCCATCTTTGGAGCCTGGAGCAAAACACCCCTGAAAATAGTTCAAGCTTCACCCTTGAAAGGGCGTCTGAGTTAGGGTGCCGCAGCGTACTTAACCTGGTACAAGCACTGGATGCGCTGCAAAGCAACGTTGCGTCCCTCTGGCTCATAACACAAGGCGCACAGGATACAATCATCCATCAGAGCGGTGTCGCCCAATCTCCCTTGTGGGGTTTGGGAAAGGTGATTATAAGGGAGTATCCGCGGCTTCAATGCCGTCTGGTGGACGTTGATCCGGGAGATGATGAATATACCATACCGGCGCTCTGTGAAGAGATGTGGTCTCACAAAACCGGTGACGCCGAGCATTTTCTGGCCTTTCATGGTAGGCAACGGCGCGTAGCCAGATTTTCCCGCGCCATACAGTCCAATGAAAACCGGCAACCTCTTCAACTCAGGCCGGACGGCGCTTACCTGATTACGGGAGGTCTTGGTGGCGTGGGCTTGAAGGTCGCACGGTGGCTGGTGGAACGCGGGGCAAGGTATCTCACGCTGGTTGGGCGTTCCAGCCCTTCTGCCTCTGCTGAGAAAATGATAGAGGAACTTGAACTGTCAGGGTGTACGGTTGCGGCGCTTCAGGCGGACGTGTCTCACTATGAACAGATTGCCGGGGTTTTTCAACGAGTTGCAGAGTCCATGCCGCCGTTAAGGGGTGTGATCCACTGCGCCGGGGTATTTGAAGACAGGCTTTTGGCAAACCAGGAGTGGCCGCTTTTTGAAAAGGTGTTTGCACCCAAAGTGAAAGGGTCATGGAACCTGCACGTGCTGTCGGAGAAAATACCGTTGGACTTTTTTGTCCTCTTCTCGTCGGCGTTTTCCCTGTTTGGCGAGACCGGCCTTGGAAATTATGCGGCTGGAAACGCCTTCCTGGACGCCCTTGCCCGCTATCGAAGAGGGCTAGGTCTTCCGGGGCGGAGTGTCAATTGGGGTCCCTGGGAAAAAGTGGGCATGGCAGAAGCCGTCGGCGAAAGACGGGAGGCTCAATGGCGGATGCAAGGAATAGAAACCCTGCAACCAGCGCAGGCATTAGAGATGCTGGAGTATCTGATGCAGAGCGACGCCCCACAGACGTGCGCAATTCACCTGAATCTCCAAACATTTACCCAACATTTTCCGGAAGGTTTTCAGCGGACTTTTTTTGAAAACATAATAGATGGACAAAGCCAACAGGTTCAAGAAAAGCCCGGTATTTTGCAAAGACTCAATGCAGCGCCCGCCAATGAACGCATGGGCATTTTGCAGGGGCATGTATCCTCTCTGGTTGCCGGAACGCTTGGATACCATTCGTCGGAACCGTTGGACGTACATCGGGGATTTTTTCAATTAGGCATGGATTCGCTCACCTCAATGGAGTTGCGTAACCGCCTTGAATCCAGCCTGAACCGCTCGCTCCCATCAACGGTGCTTTTTAAATATCCCTCAATTCAAGCACTAACCGGCTACCTGATGCAGGAAATGTCTTCCTCCGCGCCGATGGCGCAAAACAAGGAACTACAGCATCCTTCCGATACGCCCCAGGCTTTCGAACGCACCGCGACCGACACATCATTGAGCGGCATTCCGTCCGGCTTCGAAGAAATACATGTTGCTCAACCTGAACCTTCCCTTATAGACGAACTCGAAGGATTGGAGAAATTATTGAAAAATGAATAACCAACCGGAAACTCAAGAGCAGACGGCTCTCACTACGCGGATACGTACCGCGCTGCATGACGCGCGCGTCAGGATAGAGGCGTTGGAACGGTCTAAAAATGAACCTATAGCCGTCATCGGCATCGGGTGCCGTTTTCCCGGAGGGGCGGACGATCCCGAAAAATTCTGGAAGTTGCTTCACGAGGGCGTGGACGCCATCGGGGAAATCCCTCGTGACCGATGGGACATTAGTAAATATTATGACCCGGCACAGGCGACGCCCGGTAAGATGTATTTCAGGCATGGCGCTTTTTTAAAACACATAGACCAATTCGATCCCCACTTTTTCGGGATTTCACCCAGGGAAGCGATGAGTATGGACCCCCAGCACCGTATGCTCCTGGAAGTAAGCTGGGAGGCGCTTGAACATGCGTCGATTGCCCCCGACAGCCTGAAATGTTCGAGGACGGGCGTATATGTAGGCATCGGGCAAAACGATTATGCCCGGCTGGAGATGAATTGCGGCGACCTGGCAAGGATTACGGCGTATTCCGGCACGGGGAACCTGCTCTGTTTTGCGCCGGGAAGATTATCCTACATCCTGGGTCTGCAAGGCCCCAACATGGCCGTAGACACGGCCTGCTCGTCCTCCCTGGTTGCGGTGCATCTTGCCTGTGCGTCCCTGCGGAACGGAGAGTCTGATCTGGCCTTGGTCGGCGGTTCACACCTGGTGATATCGCCGGAAATAAGCGTTTTTCTGTCGATGACCAGAGCCGTCGCCCCCGATGGCCGTTGCAAGACCTTTGACGCGTCGGCCAACGGCTTTGCGCGGGGAGAAGGGTGCGGGGTGATTGTCCTTAAGCGCCTTTCGGACGCCATTGCCGCCGGCGACAACGTCTTGGCACTAATCCGCGGCTCAGCGGTGAATCATGACGGACCCGGCAGCGGCCTTACGGTTCCCAATGAACAAGCCCAGGAACAGGTTATACGCCAGGCGCTTGCAAACGCTGGGGTTGAACCCGGCCTTATCCGTTACGTAGAAGCGCACGGCACCGGCACCTCGTTGGGCGACCCGATTGAAGTGAACGCACTGGCAACCGCATTGTGCGGGAAACGCGCCCCGGATCGTCCGCTCATGATCGGCTCGGTGAAAACCAACGTGGGTCATCTGGAAGCGGCGGCGGGCATTATCGGGCTTATCAAAGTCGTGCTTGCCATGACCCATGAAGAAATCCCCCCTCACCTACACTTCAAAACCCCTAACCCTCTTATTGCCTGGGATAAACTGCCAATAACGGTTCCCACACAGCCGGTACCCTGGCAGAAAGGCGAAGAAGCTCGGTTTGCGGGAGTGAGCTCATTTGGGATGAGTGGCGTTAACGCCCACGTGGTGCTTGAAGATTTCCGTGAGAAAGCAAATGCCTCAATACCACGTCAAAACAGAGCACCCTCATATCCGCATTGCCATCTATTCACCCTTTCTGCAAAAACCACAGAGGCGTTGACACAATTGGCGGGACGGTACGCGAGCCACCTCGCCGCACATCCAGGCTTGGCCGTAGAAGACATCTGCCTTACAGCCAACAAGGGGCGTTCCCATTTCAGTTGCCGGTTAAGCGCCGTGGTTGCGACGACACGGGAACTTGAGGAACTCTTGGCGGCCTTTCACCTCGGACGGGCGGCTAATGGCCTGTTTACCGGGCAAGACGTTTATCCGTCGGGAACAATTACCACATTCGGAAACAGAACCGCGAAGAACGAGCTGGAAGCCCTGGCGAGGGCTTACATACAAGATAAAAATATTGATTGGACTCAATTTTATCGTGATTCCCAGGCGCGCCGCATCCATCTGCCGCCCTACCTTTTTCAGCGAGAGCGCTACTGGATCGAACAACCTGAAGTCGCCCAGGCGCTTGTGCACCCGTTGTGCGGGCGGCGCTTGCAGTTGCCGTTTTCCCGTGAGATACGCTTCGAATCGGTGTTTAGCCCTGATTCGCCGCCGTATATGAACGACCACAGGATATTCGGAGAAGTGATTGCCCCGGCGGCGTCCCACGTTTCCATGGTGCTATCCGGGGTAAAAGATGCCTTCGGCGCGGACGCATGCCTGTTGGAAGACGTCTTATTTTCCCAGGCGATAATCCTCTCCGAAGGGATTTCGCGGACGGTGCAATTGCTCTTTACTCCTTTGGAAAACGAAACATTCTCCTTCCAATTAATCAGCGCCAACCGGCAGGAAGTCTCCGACGGGGCTGAGCAGGCGGGCGACGGGGCATGGGTAACGCACGCGAGCGGAAGGGTTCGGTTGCTGAAGGATGACGAGAAGGTACGTACCAACAAAATGGAAACCGTAGACGCGATAAAAGGCAGGCTCCCCACCAACGTGACCGATACCGATTTCTATGCGGAACTCAATGCGGCAGGATTCGGCCTCGGCCTTTCGTTCCAATATGGCGAAAACTTCTGGAAACGTGAGGATGAGATACTGTGCCGGATGAAATCTTCCCGGACGTTGCGCCATGGCGGCGACTACCAACTCTATCCTGGGTTGCTGGATACTTGCTTTCAACTGCTGAGCAATTTTTGGGAGGTGGGGGTAAAGGAGCTTGCAAAGGGAGACGACCTTTTCGTTCCGTTCAGTATTTCCTCCCTGCGGTTTTACGGACCACCCGTGCAGGAGCGCCAATTGTGGTGCCGGGCAGGTATAACAAAACAAGGCGTCGCTACGCATCAGGATTACCGTAATGAATTGCAATTGTTTGATGAAACAGGGCAGGTATTTGCAGAGGTCTCAGACTTCCGTTTCATGAAGGCAAACAAGAAGACTTTGCTCTTAAGTTCGGCAAAAGAGGTTGACGGCTGGCTCTATGAAACAGCATGGATGAAAAGCAAACCTGTTCCCCGTCAATCGCCAAAGGGATCGCTCCGTTGGCTGGTTTTTCAAGGAAAAGACGAGCTTGGCGAGACGATAACGAACCTCATGAAAAAACGCGGCGACCAATGCATCGCCGTTTTGCCCGGCACAAAGTACGAAGCTACAAAGGCGGACACTTTTTCCATTAACCCATTCCAACCGGAGGATTTTCACCGGTTGCTCAGGGAAATGGGGCCGGTTCATGGGATCGTCCACTTATGGAGTATGGATATTACCGGACAGACAGATACGCTCCTCGGATGCGGAAGCACGCTGCATATAGTTCAGGCGTTGGCAAAAACCGGATGGACGAAATTTCCCCGTGTATGGCTGGCAACCAGGGGCGTTAATCGGGTAGACGCCGTACCCACCATACCGAAAATTGCCCAATCTCCCGTATGGGGGCTTGCCGGGGTGATCCGTCTGGAACACCCGGAGATACGTTGTGTTTGCGTAGACCTTGACCCATCCATTTTCCCAAGTCACCCACTGCAAGGGGCAGACGAGGCACAGGCGCTGTCAGAATTAATACTCTCTGACACAAAGGAAGAGCAGGTGGCCTTTCGCCGGCATGAAACATACGTCCCCAGGCTGAAGCGCTATCGCCCGCAGCCTCATTCAGAACGGTTGCTAGTCCACGAAAAGGCAACTTACTTGATCACCGGCGGACTTGGCGCGCTGGGCTTGCAAACCGCTCTCCGCCTGGCAGACAGGGGGGCGAGGAACCTCGTCCTCATTGGCCGCAACAACCCGTCGGAATCGGCGCAAAAGACTATTTACCAACTGGAACAAAAAGGGGTTCACGTACATCTATCCAAGGCAGACGTTTCGAGAGAAGATGAGATATCCGGCGTGTTGAAGAGGATTGCGTCGGATATGCCTCCATTGCGTGGTATTATCCATGCCGCAGGCATTATTGACGATGCCGTCCTCATCAGGCAGGATATGGACAAATTCACGAAGGTGATGGCTCCGAAGCTGAAAGGCGCATGGAACCTGCACACATTGACACGGGACATTAATTTGGATTTCTTCGTTTGCTTTTCTTCCACGGCGTCTCTATTTGGTTCTCCGGGACAGGGAAATTACGCGGCAGCCAATGCGTATATGGACGCCCTTGCCCATTATCGCCAATCACAAGGGTTGCCGGGACTGAGCATCAATTGGGGACCCTGGGCGGACGCCGGAATGGCCGCCGTCCTGGGAAAGAGGGAGCAGATGCGCTGGGGAGATTATGGTATGCAAACGATAGCCACGGAGAAGGGGTTAGACGTATTGGAACGTCTTATTGCCCAAAATCACACACAAGTTGCCGTGTGTCCGATAAACTGGCCACTCTTCATCGAACAATTCTACCGGCATCAAACGCCTATGCTCCTGGAAGATTTCGACCGGACGTCCGCCACAAAAGAAACACCTGTCGAGCCGCAATTACCGAAGAATGCCACGCAGTCCCCAATGATAGGAAAATTGCAAGAAGCCTCTCCGTCCGGGCGCCGCGCGCTGCTGGCAAATTATGTCGCCACCCTTGTGGCCGCTATTCTCAAAATGAAATCCGCCGATCTAATCAAGCCCAGGCAAAGACTATTTGATGCGGGGCTGGATTCACTCATGGCCATCGAACTAAGGAACAGCCTCGCTACCGGCCTGGGCCGCACCCTACGCTCCACCCTTATCTTCGATTACCCCACCATCGACGCCCTTGTTGATTATCTTATGGAAGAGTTAAAGTTTGAAGACCCCACATTGAAAACCGTCCACCCAAAACCGCCAGGTGAAGCAGACAGCGCCCTCTTGCAAGAAACGCCCGCAGACCTTGACCTGGACGCGCTTTTAAGCAACATAGACCGGATGTCGGAGGGTGACGTGCGGAAAATAATTGTTAATGATAAACACTCCGGTGAGACAATGAAAGAATGGTAGGTTGAGAGGTGAAAGATGTGCTTTGCCGTTAATAGCGCAAAGCCGCTTGACGGATACAACAATAGCAAACCCGCCTAAACCAAAACAGAATAAGGAATTATCATAATGGCAACCGGGGACGGTTGCCCTACCATGGAATTACCCACGGTAGCGCACGCGTTTCGCTTGCGCGAAAATTTTACGGACGATTGTACGTTGTTGTTATGTTTTATGAAATTAAACCCATAAATTATTGGTCGCGTAGAATTATGGAGACCTTTGCGTAGAATTATGGAGACCTTTAGCCAAATTGCCCTTATAACTCCACGTAATCAAAGGGTGCCATTACGCCAGGTCTCTCTTTTTCTACGCTACCAAAATTTAGAAAGCATAAAGGCGCGATAAAGCTGCATACTCTGATGGATCTGCGCGGCAGCATTCCTTCATTTATCAAGATTACCGACGGTAAAGTTCACGATATAAACATTCTTGACGATCTTATTCCAGAGTTCTTTCAAATGCTGACTCAGCAAAAGACTATTCAGAAAAGTTACGACGCGTAAGCTATTACGATGCTGAAAATCAGAAAAATCTTACGTTCCTGACGAACAACTTTACCCTTCCAGCCAATACCATTGCTCTTCTTTACAAATCTCGCTGGCAGATTGAGTTGTTCTTCAAGTGGATTAAACAACACTTGAGAATAAAGGCTTTTTACGGTACTTCTGAAAACTCAGTAAAAACTCAAGTATGGATTGCAATCTCAGTGTATGTCCTCGTTGCAATTATCAAAAAGCAACTAAGCTTAGACCTTAGCCTCTACACAATTTTACAAATCTTCAGTGTTACCCTATTTGAGAAAGTCCCTATTTTACAAATACTTACGAATTCTGATTGCAAAAACGAACCTTACGTCCACTATAAACAATTGTCTTTATTCAACTTATAATCTGAATACAAACCCAGCCGCATCCCATCAAAGCAATGGCGCGATTGTATCAAAAAAATCTACGAAGCAGACACTCTGTGCTGTCCGAAATGTGGCGGGGAGATGAAGATCATCGGCTTTATCACTGACCAACAGATAATACGGCAGACACTGAAACACCTCGGTCTCTGGACGCCGGCGCCTTCCAGAGACCCACCCTACATAATTCTCTGGCGAGTTCAGGTTTGCAACCTGAATCCACATTTTATTCTGGTAATAACGATGGGATTATTCCAGGTTGGAGTGGCGATTGTGCATGTCGTGTTCGGAGCTGTTTAGTCTTGATACGAGGGATAGGATAACGCCATCCAGGTAGACGAGGCATGCCTGTTCAAAGAGTGTGCTGCGAAACTGGATTGAGCCATTGTCCTTGTAGTCGGTGCGGACCTCTTGCACCGGCAATTCGATGACCGTATCCGCTTGTTGTGCCAGCGGGGAGGTTTTGTGCGATGTAACCGCTACTACTGCCGCTTGCGACTTCCTGGCCAAACCGGCAATATAACGGGTTATATGGGTGCTGCCGGAACTGCTGCACGCGATTAACAGGTCTCCTTTATCGATGTTCGGGGTGGTGGCGTCACCTACGCAATAGGCGTTTAAACCAATGTGGGTTAGCCTCATAGCAAAGGTACGCGACACAAGGCCGGACCGACCCTGTCCCGTGACAAATAGATTGTTTGCAGAAAGGAGGGATGACAGAAATTTTTCGTAAGCCCCTTCATCGATTTTTTCGAGTACGGAGCGTATTTCATCCAGGATGATTTGTGTGGTAGCCCTAATACCGATAGGGGTATCTTCAAACTTCAAAACAGTTCCCTTATTTTGTGGTTGCTTGGCGATGACAAACTCCTTATCGCCGTTTTTTTGTGATTGTTGGATTGATTTGTTAGCCATTTATTTTACTAAGGCATGTGGAAAATTCGGACTATCCGGAATACATAAAGTCAAAGCCCCTGTATCAACCATTGCTTTAACGGTAATGGTTTTGAGCTTTGGTAAACAGGGATTTTTCAGCTTTATTTCTGCATGAACGTATCCCATTGATTACCTCCCATTAAATTAGGTCGCCTACGGCGACTCCTTTTTCTTGTAGCGCCGACCATCATGGTCGGCAATGGCCGGGAAAGCATTCCAGGCGGGGGATGAACCCCCGCGCTACGAGAATCCACCCCATTCCCAAGCTGAAGCTTGGGAACGAGAGAAACCGGCCCCATTAGGGGCAACACAATAGTAGCCCACTGCGTAAGCGGTGGGAAAGCAATTGTAAGCGGTTATCAAGCCCCGGAGGGGCGGCACAAATATCTAAACACCAATGACGCCCGCTATACCCCCCCCTAAAACTTCACCTTCGGCGTTTCCTTTTCCACCTCAGCCACTTCGAAGTATTTCGCCTCAGTAACGCCTACACGCGATGCAAAGAAACTGCCGTAAAAGCTTTTGATGTAGGTGTTGCATTCCTTAACCGCGTCATTGTACCTCTTCCGCTCCACAGCGATGCGGTTTTCCGTGCCTTCGAGGGTGTCCTGCAATTTAAGGAACGATTCGTTTGCCTTCAGATTGGGGTATGTTTCCTGGAACATCAGCAATCGTGACAGAAAGCCTTCAACCTGCGTTGCGGCCTTCGTCTTGTCCTCTATGGTTCCCGCGCTGAAATATCCCTTTCTTGCCTCGGCAAGTTTCTCAAAGACTTCTTTTTCATGGGTGGCGTAGCCCTTTACCGTCTCCACCAGGTTCGGGATAAGGTCGTAACGTCTCTTAAGTTGTGTGTCCACCTGCGACCACGCATTTTTCACCCCTTCATTCAGGGAAACCACCTTATTGTACCCTTTAACGTACCAAACGCCGAAGATTATACCTAAAAACACCACGATTGCAATAACGGGTAATATTTTTTTCATCATTTCCCAGACATCCTTTCTGCAGAATTTGATTTAGCGTGAGTGACTCTGTTGATTAAGCCCCAAAAGCACTCATTTCGTATTACTCTGTAAAAACTTCTTTTTCTAAACGTCCCATAGGGACAAAATATCGGTAGAAACACCAAGCGTATACAAACATAAAATGCCGTAGGGGTGATATATTTAAAACCCAATGGTTTTTTCTACCAAATATATCGGCCCTACGGAACTAATACTGTTTCTCCGTTTATTTTCTACCACCGGCCGGAAGCGCCTCCCCCACCAAACGAGCCGCCGCCACCGCCTCCAAAACCACCAAAGCCTCCAAATCCACCGGATCCCAACCCCCTGGAACCGCCATAAATCATCGGCGGTCCTCCCCACCAACGCGACGAGGAACCGCGTCCACCCATTAAAAACCGCAAAAAAAAGGGGACAACGACAAACAAGAGCAGCAACGAAAGGTATGGATTCTGCCGGGTTCCGGAACGTTTTCTGACGTCTAACATGCTCGGCATTCCGGTAATCGCAACGTTGCTTTGCTCTGCAACCTTGTGAACGAGTACCACCACACCCAGGAGGATGCCTTCGCTATATTGCCCTTTTTTAAAATAGGGCGCAAAGTATGCCCTACCGACCGTGCCGCAAAAACCATCCGGCAAAGCGCCTTCCATTCCATAGCCGACTTCAACCCGATAGGCACGGTCGTTTTTTGCAACGACGATAAGCGCCCCGTTATCCTTTCCCTTTTGCCCTAATTTCCAGAGGCCGGCAAGGTTTATTGCGTATGTCTCTATCGGAACGCCGTCTGTCGTGTCAACGGTAAGGACGATCATTTGCGCGCCGGTCTTCTGTTCCAGTTCCTGGAGATAACCGTTCAGATTTTTCTCATAATTGTCACTGATGATGTTGGCCCTGTCATCCACGTACCGCTGCGGTCTTGGTAACTCCTGCGCCTCCGTAATTACGCAAAAACACCAGAAAACAAGGAACGTTGCAAGATAGCAGGGCGCCGGCTTTTTAAGGAAGTTTTGCTTCAAATTCATCAACCTCCCTCGCCAGGGTGTCCAGTTCGAGATATAAACCCCTAAAGAGTTCCTTTGATTCCTCAAGGGTTGGAGACGCGCCGGTGTGCCGTATCTCAAGCAACCGTTTAAACACAAGGGTATTTCTATTGCAACATTTCTCCAGGGCGGTAAGGACATGTACCTTTTCCGTGGGAATTTCCTGTCCATACAAAAACAGTATACCCCGAAAGATCGGGAAAAAGCCGGAAAGAGACCCGGTAAGCAGTTCCGCCAGGGTCTTCCTGTCGCCCAGTGTCTTTATGTAGCCGTGGCAAAGGGTTTGAAGTTTGCCCTTCAACTCCCGTTCGCATTGTAACCTGGCGTCCGCCTTTTCTATGTTAATAGCGCTTAAGATATCTTCTCCGTAAACCAACTGATGTATCAGCTTCATCTCCAGGAATTCCAAAGGAAATACTTCCAGCGACCTGTTAATGTAATCGGGTGTCATAATGAAGGGTGCGCACACCCCTTTTTTCCCATAACGTTTGCCCATCAACGCGATAAAATCAAAAAAGGAGATTTTGATGGTTTTTACAATGATGAGGGTATTGATATCGGAAGATTTGGGGTGGAAGTCTTTTGTTACGGCACTGCCTATCACGTACATGGACACAATGTCTTCTTTACAATGATTTATGATGTCGGCAAAAAAGGGTTCGATGATCTTTCCGGCTTGAATGTCTATTTGAGACAAATTTAGGTTTTCCATAGTATCGTACGCCTCTTGTTGTAAATGAATGTTTTAGAATGTACTTATTCTGGTTCATCGAGGTTTTTTGGGGGGGGGAATCACAGGTTGTTTTCCCTGTCTTCCAGTTTCTTTCTTAGCGTCGCATTTTCCCTTTTTGTCACATCAAGATCGAAGAGTAAATATTTGACCTCCAACCGGAGTGAATCAAGGGTGTCCTGCAATGACTTTAAACTGGTTACAATTTCCTCATACTTGCTGCCAATCTCACTGGTCAGCATTTCCAGTTCCTTCCGCTGTATATCCGGAACCTGTTTCATGTCTTCAACGAGTTTCTGCAGCTTCTCTTTAAACGATTTTCTATCCACAACACGCCCTCCCCGTTCTTTTTGTCCACCCAATTGGAATCCATCAAAACGAGCGCTTCCACCGCACCGTAGCAAATCAGATATTAAGGCAAGCGGCATAAAATGTCAAGGTTTAAAGCGGGTAGTCGAGCATCTCTTCGTACAGGTGGCGATACTCTTCGGCAATGGCACGCCACGAAAAAAGCCTTCCGTAAGCGGCGATGGCCTGGCTATTCCACTCTTTAGCAAGGGCGGTATTAAGGGCGGAGGCCAGGACATCCGGCTGATTAGAATCAATCAATATGCCTAACGAATCATTGATTACCGCTTCAGGAACACCTCCAACCCTTGTCGCCACCACCGGTCTGCCACAGGCAAACGCCTCTACGATAATGGTGGGGAATCCCTCGCGGTGGCTGGGCAGGCAGAGGACGTCGCAGGCATTGAGCCACAGGGGGATCATGTCGTGGCTGACGGGACCGACAAAATAAACACGTGCTTCAATGCCCAACGCCTTCGTTAATACCTTCAGTTCCGGCGCGGATTCACCTTTTCCGATGATAATGAGGTCAGCCCGGTTTGATTTGCTTACGGTAACAAATGCGCGGAGCAAGGAATCGACCCCCTTGACGGGACGTAAATTGCCCACAAAGAGGATGGCCTTCCGGCTTACCGGCAGGCCGAGCCGCTCCCTGCACTTTCTTTTGTCAATAGGAAAGAACGCATCTTCCCGCACCCCATTCCTGATTACAGATACCTCCTTTTGAAGCGGCGCCATTTTTTCTATCAACCCTTTTAACGCGAAGCTGACGGTTGCGACTTTGTGCGCCCTTTTCAGGGCAAAGTGGACTAATCGTCTCAGAAAGAAGTTTTGGGGGAAGGTATGGACGTCGGAGCCGTGCGCGGTGATGATTACCCGCGTTCCGCAAACCATTCCCAGCAAAACGGCTGCAAATCCTGCGGGACACGCCATGTGCGCGTGGATGAGGTCGAAGGGGTATTTTCTTTGCAACCTTTTCACCAGCGGCAGCGCGGCAAAAACGAAGGCAAAGGCACGGAAGAATAGCCTGTCGCCTTTGGGCAGGACGAATAATTTTGGCCGATAAACCTCTATGCCATTTGCCGGGCGGTTGTATTTGCCTTTTCCATCTGAAGAACCGCCTGTACCCCTCTTTTTGGCAAAAGACGCCAACAATCCAAGCGGATTCCAAAGACGTGGATGAATGACAACGGCCTCGTTCTTGTGCGACAGCGCCTTTGTCAATTCATAGACAAATACGCCCGAAGCCGGTTCTGATTCATCCGGAAACATATCAGTTAGTATTAGTATTTTCATAGAAATAGGGCGGCTTTAAAATTAGGTCGCCTACGGCGACCGCTTTTTGTAGCGCCGGCCTTCATGGTCGGCAATGGCGCGCGTGCCAGGCGGGGGATGAACCCCCGCGCTACGTCCTGTCGATCTTCTTCCAAATCTTCTGCAACTTCTTTTAAGACAATTACTTTCATTTGTTTCCACGTGCCTTCAGTTCCTCAATTGAAAGAAACTCGGCTTTACCTGTTTCAATTTTGTTTCTCCTATGTTCAAGAATTGTTCCGTGCCACTCTGGTGATTCGATTTCTTGATCTTCGTGGCATAAGGCGTCCCATAGTTCTTCCATCGCTCGTAAACGTTCAATGGTGGACATTTTCTTAATTTCAATAATAGTCATCGTCTTCAATCCTTTTTGAATTTTTTGTGATAACGCCGAACGTTTGAGCTAACTGGCGGGCAAAAGCAGAGCGAAGCGCCGCTTTTGCCCATCCGTGTTGAGCGAATTGTTGGGCGCACTTACGGTTGCAGTGCCTAATAGGCCCACACGATGCAAAGCGCCGTCAACACCAACCAGATTGCGATAATTACCGCACCTGCAACCCGGCTTACGGGTTTTCCATTCCGTATTGTTTCCTGTGCCAGTGCTCGGCACTCCACCAAGACTTGATGAGGAACAAGCTTTATAGCCAAGGCGATGCCTATTGGAATCAGGATGAGATCATCCAGATAGCCAAGTATCGGCACAAAGTCTGGGATCAGATCAATGGGACTGAACGCATAAGCGACGATGCCGGCAACGAGAAGCTTTGCATACCACGGTGTTCTCGGGTCACGTGTAGCAAGGTAAAGAGCAAATATCTCTGCTTTGAGATGATGCGCATGTTGTTTTAGCTCTGCGAGAAATGCCATATCGTTTTATGTAGGCGCCCAACAATAACTATACAGTTTGTATAAAACAGCAAACACGGACTGTCTCGGTATATATTTAAGAAGTTGCCGTGTCTTCTTGTCACGTATTGTAACTTGTTTCGTACTAAGTATTTTCTACCTGTTCGCCAAGTTGACCATTCAGACTGATACAGTCTGTATAAACCATTTCCGCCATAGACATACCGTCCGTCCTTTGGTTCTGCAGAATGACGTTGTAAACACGTAATGGTCTCAATTGCGCGTGCTTGCCTGAATGGTTACGTCGGAAACCTGAAACCATGCTTAGTCGCGTAGGTTGGGTTGAACGCAAGTGAAACCCAACATCAACCTTTCGTGGCCTTCAAAAAAAAATGGGTTTCGCTTCCAGACTGTGCCAAATGAACTTTTTTATTCTAAAAGTGGGGGAGAACCCTTAAATAGTGCCCATTTTAGCCTGATTTCGTTGCATTTTGTGACATTTCTACCCTTAAAGTGGGGAGGAAATATAAAAAATAGCGTAAAATTGTCCATTTGACCCAGTCTGTTCACTCAACCCAACCTACCCGGCTATCCAGCTTAAATACGGAGAATCACATGTCTCTCGGCACTCTCAACTTTGATGATATCTCAGAAGGTGACTTGAAGGAACTTATTGATAATGGGGTTCCTGAGGGTTTGAAAATTGACTACAAGCGTGACTTTTATGGAGCCTCCGATAATGATAAGAAAGAAGCCTTAAAGGATGTTTCATCCTTTGCTAATTCATTTGGAGGGCATCTGATTATTGGCATGGATGAAAATGGGGGTATTCCAACTGAAATTACAGGCTTGCATAGAATTAACGCTGATACTGAGATTCAAAGATTAGAGAATTTAGTTCGAGATGGTCTCGAGCCTCGCATTACTGGTTTGAAAATTAAAGCCATTTTATTAAAATCAGGCAACTCTGTAATATTAATTCGTATTCCAAAAAGCTGGAATCCACCTCACCGCGTTAGTGCCAGAAATTTCAATAGATTTTATGTTCGCAATTCTGCTGGCGCTCATGAGGTCAGTGTTGAGGAGCTTAGATCGCTTTTCAATCTTTCGGCATCTGTACATGATCGGATACAGTCGTTTCGCAGGGAAAGATTAGCAATATTATCCGCCGACGAAGGGCCGATGAAAATAGGGCATGGAGGACGGTTAATTCTCCATATAGTCCCTTTATCAGCTTTCGGTTATGGTCAGTCACTTGACGTAAAGCAAATTTATAACCATGCCTTAACATTCCCACCATTGTCTTCGTCGGGAAACAGTCGATATAATCTTGAGGGAGTTATTGTTTATCGAGGGGACGAAAAATGTTCCGGTTATACTCAAATATTTAGAAATGGGATAATAGAAGCAACGAAAGCCGAGATAGTACGTGAGCAGGATGGTAGAAAATTAATTGCAAGTTTATCATTTGATAAAGATATCTTTGAGGTTTTGTTCTGCTTCAGACGGAAATGGAATTTCTCTAATTGAAATAAGCTATACTTAAATTATTTCAAGGGAGGGAAAAATGGAACAAACAAATGAGAGAAA
>JACVXV010000278.1 GCA_015661205.1 Candidatus Brocadiaceae bacterium | reverse complement strand
TATGATTGAATACTGTGGCACTCCCCATATCGAAAGAGGGGAGAAACAGTGAAAACAAACTATATCTAAAGAAGGAGATTTATGATGTCTACTCGACAAGAAAAAACAAAAGAAACAACCCATCCCAAAATACGCATAGCACTAACCTCTATCATCGTAGTGGTATCCTTTGCTTTTACCGCTTTCCTGTTCGGCCCGAAGGCGTTTTCTTCTACTCCTGGGAAAAGGGTAAATCTTTCTGATCCGCTGGGTGCGGCATTGTCCGGCGTTGCCCGGGGGCTTAATAATACACAACTTGCAGGAAAGGTGTATTATGAGCAATATTGCATGGTGTGTCACGGGGAAGAGGGAAAGGGAGACGGGTTTAATGCCTTTAATCTGGATCCAAGGCCGAAAGACCTCACAGGCGTTACGAAGGTCGTTAGTAACGAATCGTTCTGCAAGGCGGTTGCGAGCGGAGCCAGGGACCAGGACGGTAAAATTCTGTGCCCACCTTGGGGGCGTACCGTGGATAAAGATAAGATAGCTGCCATTGTTGACTACATTCGTACCTTGTGGAAAAATCAATAAATAGGTGTAGAGGGGTTTGCTCCGCTTAACCCATCTACGGGTCTTATGGAAAAGCGGTTGGAGTGGGATCTTATGAAAAGTTTTATAGAGAAATACCTGAAGGACAGCACTATTCCGGCTAAAAAAGAGCTTTACAAGGCGAACAGTGTCATCTTTTCTGAAATGGAGACGGGTAACGGGATGTATCTCATAGAATCAGGACAGGTGAACATATTAAAGAAGATACCTTATATCAACAAAGAGGTTACCCTTGCCACTTTAGTACCTAATGAAAATTCCGGAGAACTCTCTTTGCTCTTGGGGAGAGCCCGTGCCGCCGAAGTTGTAGCCTTAACGGATCGCACCGTATGGTTTATGGATGAAAAGACCCTTAAATAGGCGATATCGAAAAGTCCTGAGTTTTCCCTCATGATTATGCAAGGGCTTGCAAACAAGTTGAGCAGGATGAACGAAAAGCATAAGGAGATGCTCTCTCATCTGAAGGACTTTACGGAACGCCTGGAGGATTTCTCCTCTCTTCTGCATTTATTCGTCCCGTAACGCCAACCGGCGATTTTTGCCACAAAGCCAATGGTTTACTTGTGACGCGATTGTTCTCACGGTTGCGGGATTTTCATACAACGGGTGTTTCGACCTTCACTTCCATCGAACAAACGGTTGCCAATTGTTCGAGTCTGTCCTTCACTGTCAGGTTAAAACACGCCCATTCCTTTCGAAGTCGTCGAATAATCATGTACGCAACCATTGCCACAAATACATGCCTTTGTGTTCTCGCCTCTTTCAATGGATATTCACCTCTGAGTCAGAATCAATCGGACAGGAGGAAGGCCTATCCGTTGGCGCATACCGTTATTTCGAATATTTTTCTATAATGTTTTTAAGCGTGTGCCTTGTAAATTTAGGTTATAAATATGTATGTATGATGATTTATTTGCTTGAAATGTAGTTAAAAAAAATTAAAATAACCGACAAGAGGGTTGGTATCTTATGGTTTTTTAGAAAGGTTCTATTTTGGTTGAGAAATCCGTCGCAGAGTTGGAAAATTTAGTGCTGGAGGTTGAGCATCAAATAAAAGACGTAGAGGGTGCTTGCCAAAAAGACGGTGTAGATAGGAGTGTGGAGTTAAAGGTGTTGAGAGAGAGGTATGAGGCTCTGCACGAAAAACTGCGCTCCCGTTTGACTCCCTATGATATCGTAAAACTAGCACGGCACCCCTTGCGGCCCCTAACGGCTGATTACATCAGCATGATAATCGAAGACTTTGTCGAGCTTCATGGAGATAGACATTTTGGGGATGATAAAGCGATTATTTGCGGGTTAGGAAGTATCGGGCAGGAAAGGTTCCTGTTTATCGGACAGCAGAAAGGGAAGAGTACCAAGGAGCGTATTGCGTGTAACTTCGGAATGCCAAATCCTGAGGGATATAGAAAAGCGCTGCAAAAGATGATGCTTGCAGAAAAGTTTGGTTTACCCATTGTTACGCTGATCGATACCCCGGGCGCGAATCCCGATATCGGTGCGGAAGAAAGAGGACAAGCCTGCGCCATCGCGGAAAACATTTATAAGATGTGCAGGCTAAAAACGCCGATTGTGAATATCGTTATCGGAGAAGGCGGCAGTGGTGGGGCTTTGGGCATAGGGATTGGCGACAAGTTTGCCATTCTTGAATTTGCCTATTACTCGGTTATTTCTCCAGAGGGTTGTGCGGCGATATTGTGGAAGAATGGGGAAAATGCATCGGAGGCGGCTTCCGCGCTCCAGCTTACTGCAAGAGATTTGTTAAGATTTGGTGTGGCAGACGAGATACTTCCCGAACCGCTCGGCGCCGCGCACAAGAATCCCCGCGCAATGGCCGACAGTATAAAGGCCTATATCGTTAGATGTCTGAAAGAACTGAAGGGAATCCCGATAGAAGACCTCCTTGAGAGTCGGTACAACAGATATAAAAGGACGGGAAAGTATCTGGAATTAGGCTAATTTTGGTAAACAACAAAATTAACTTGCATTAATGTTCTCTTGCTGTATAATTACCCAACCTTAAGAGTAGTAGTTTACGAGGTGAAGAAAATATTTGAGATGAAGTTGTTGAAGTGGAAAAAATATTTTTTTTCTCTTGCAAAATTTTGAAATTAAGGTAATATTGTAAATCTTGTCACATGTCGAAAAAAACTTGTTCTTTTAAAATTTAAGAAGTCAAATGCGTGCGAGTTGTACAGTTGATTTTAATCAGTATAAATGAGTAAAAAAGTAGAATAGCTAAGTGG
>JACVXV010000022.1 GCA_015661205.1 Candidatus Brocadiaceae bacterium | reverse complement strand
TAAGGGATGAGGAGTATCTTCGTCTGAAAATTCTTACTTGTATGCTACCGGAGTTATAAAAATGCACAATTTTACCCACTCGATTACCTGAAGAGCCAATTAATTGAACCAACGTTAGGAATGCCTGGAAAAGACGTTTATGGCAACGTGTTAGTGCCGGTAGCGGGAAAACCGTGCATACTTCCAGTCGGGGAAAATACAAAGGTATCGGCAAAAGACGCAAAGATGTTGGTGTCGTGTATCGACGGAAATCCTCAATACTCCAGAGGCGTTGTTTCTGTTAAAGATTGTTACACCGTTGAAAAGGACGTTGATTTCGGTGTAGGTAATATCACGAGCAAAGGAACCATTGTCGTTAGAGGAAACGTGAGAAGCGGGTTTGTTTTAGATGCCGTGGGGGACGTGGAGGTGTGGGGGACGGTAGAAGATTCTTTCATAAAATCAAAGGGTAGCGTATTGGTAAGGGGTGGTTTCGTCGGCTCCGGTAAAGGGAAAATTGAAGCGGAAGGGGATGTAACTTTAGGGTTTGCCAGGAATCAAACCATTGTGGCAAATAATGTAACCATTTTACGGGAGGCGGTGGATTGCACCATCTATGCAAAAAATATCGTAAAGGCAGGTGGTGACAAGATATCTATCGAAGGTGGAATAACTACTGCCGGAACATTAATTGAGGTGGAGGCTTTAGGCAGTAAGAATGAGGTTTATACCGACGTAGAAGCGGGCATAGATTATACGATACATCCGGACAAAATAAATACAAGAAAAGAGATTAGCGGATTAAAGGCCTTTCTCAAGAAGGTTGATAAAGAACTTAATACGTTATATGCCATTAAAAAGGCAAAGGGCGAGCTTCCTGCGCAGTATGTAGCGACGTTTGACCATCATCTCTCCAGAAGGGAAGAGTTGGTAAAAAAATTAAGGAATCTGGTGAGCAGCGAGGTGGTTCCTGTTAATGCGGACGCCAAAGTAACGGTAAATAAGGTGGTTCACGCGGGGGTAGAAATTAAAATCGGCGAACCGGCTATAACACTACTTGAGGAGTGTGCAGGGGTAACGTTTTTTTTATCAGACGACGAGATAAAAATTAAAAAAATGTAGCTGTTTGGTATTTGGAGTATCCGTTGGCAAGGAGGCGTTTTTATGGCGCACACAACCAGGATAACAGAAGTCCTCAGAAATCGAAACTTTTTCATGCTTTGGATTGGGCAGATTGTGTCTGCGCTTGGTGACAGATTCCACCAGATGGCGATAATGGGGATCATTCTGAAGAGCAGGGGAAACGTTGGAGAAGGGTTGTCCAGGATCACCTTTTGGAGCATACTGCCCTTTTTTCTCTTTAGCCTGTTTTCGGGGGCGCTTTCGGATCGGTGGTCAAGGAAAGGCATTTTAATCGGGTCCGACCTGGCGCGCGCCGCCCTGGTTTGCGCGATACCCTGGGTTGTCGGCAACTCAAATTCCCTCAATGTGGTCTATCCGTTTCTTTTCGCCATCGGCATTTTTACCTGCCTCTTTTCACCGGCAAAATTTTCAATTATCCCCGGAATTGTTGATGACGGCCACCTTCTCGCCGCAAACTCGCTCGTCACCACTTCGGCGCTCTTAAGCGTTCTGGCCGGTACGGTTGCCGGCAGCGTGGTATTTGACAAGATGGGATTTAGCGCGTCCATTTACATCGACGCCTTTACCTACCTCTTTTCCGCGGGAACCGTTTGGATGATACGGGTAAAGAAAAGTGAACCGTTAGGGATAAAACAGGATACTACACTGTTTTCTGACGTCAAGGCGGGTATGAAATACGTTTGCCACAATGGTCAATTAAAAATTCTTATCGGCTTTGGCGCCCTATTCTGGTTTGTGGGCGTCAGTTTTTATATTATGGTTTCGGAATTTACTGTCAAGATATGGGGCTTTACGACGCTAACCCCCCTGGGAGCGCTTTTTACCTTGATGGGCGCAGGTCTCCTTGCCGGGTCAATTCTGTTTGGGAAATATGGAAATTTGGTGAAAAGGAGTATTCTTTATACCGGCAGCCTGGTAATTATGGCGCTGGGGGTGACCACCTTTTCCTTTCTATGCTCTTACACGGCAGCGTTCGGCGTCATTTTTCTTATTGGCGTAGCCGGCGGGGTGTTTCTGTCGCCTATTAACGCGGATATACATAGGATTGTGCCGGACAAGTTTAGGGGCAAGACCTTTGCCAGTAAGGACGTCATTGTAAACGCCGCTACCGTGTCGCCGATTTTGGCGCTGGGCAAATTAACCACGTTGGTATCTGTCCGCACATTATTGCTCTGCCTGGGAGCAGGGATTTTGTTAGCCGGCATATTTGTGGCATGGGCAAGCGACAGGCTTAACACGATAACGGCAAAATAAACTCCAGAGGCTTTGCGTCTTTTCAAATACTTATTATTGTATTGGGCAAGAAAACCCGCACTTTATCAGAGGAACACGCAGTGAGCGCAAAGCGTTGTATGGATTTTCTGAACAATTGTTTTTTCAGCATCCTGAAAGTAACCGGTATCTTGTTATTCAAGCTCTTCTTCCATATTGAGGCTAAAAGCGACGGGCGGATACCGCTTTCCGGACCCCTTATCGTAGCGGCGAATCACTTCAGTTATATGGACCCCGTTGCGCTTCAATCCATATTTCCCAGGCGTATCTCCTTTATGATGACCGAATTGTATTATGAAGGACGTGGAAAATGGCTTTTTCAATTATTGCGGTGTATCTGTGTGAAAGAGAGGGGTTCGAATATTGCCGCGTTAAAGGCGGGCATTAATGTGCTGAAAAATAATGGGGTTGTTGGCATCTTTCCAGAGGGAGGCGTGAGCAGGGAAGGCCGTCTTCAGGAAGGGATTTCCGGCATCGGCTTCCTGGTAAAAAAAAGCGGTGCGACTGTGATACCGGCCTTTATTTTCGGCACGTATGAATCCCTCCCCAAAGGCGCAAAGCTGCCGAAGCCTTCCAGGATCAAGATAATTTTTGGCAAGCCTATGCTATTTAAAGAGGGTGAAAATGGCTCGCAAGGGCAAACAATTACAGAGATTACCGGTCAGATCATGGAGCAAATTGAGCAACTATCATTTTGGGATTAGTCTAATATGCCGGTAAAAAGCCTGTCTAAGAGAATTCGTGGTTTAAGATGCAAAGGAGCGTCCAAGGGTGTAATTGCCCAAATTGTCGATTTCATATTATCCAGACGGACAAAAAAACGCCTGGCTTTTACAAGACCCTTTATAACCGGCAATGTCCTTGATCTGGGTTGCAGTATAGGTTCCGTAAGCTGTTCGCTTCTGAGAGAGGGGCTAAACGTCAGAAGTGTTGACGTTGAAGATGTTTCGATTTACGAGGATATTAAAGTTGATGTTTATGATGGTACGACACTTAAGTACCGTGATAAAGAGTTTGAATCATGTCTTTTGACGCATGTTTTACATCACTGCAGTGATCAAATAGCTGTTCTTAAAGAAGCACAAAGGGTATCGAAGAGGGTTATTATTATTGAGGACGTATACAGAAACGGATTTGAGCGGTTTCTTGTTTACTTCAACGATATTCTGGGGAATTTTGGAGATGCAGGCGGTAGCTACCGTTCTGAAAAAGAATGGGAGGAGGCTTTTGAGTCCCTGGGTTTCAAGGTTCTGGAAAAGAAGGTGTTTTTGGGCTTTCCTTTTCCACCGCTTTATTGCAGGTACTCAGCCTACGTTTTAGAGTGAGCCTTGATCACATCCTTGTTCAAGTAACGTGTATTTTGACCACCTTATTGAAGTGATGCCCCTTAATCGCCAATTCAACAGACAAGGGTATCAACTTGGGGTTGCGAAAATACGCCCAGCACAAGAGCTTCCAAAAATACAATCGCTCCTTGCCTTTAATACCGAGATAGTAAAAGGAGCGACCAAGAATAACGAAGTGTTTCAATCGCAACGAGGTTTTAATCTTTGGCTGCTTGTATTCCCTGAAAAAGGTTTTGACGCGCTCATAGTAATGCTCGGTTGTGTAAATGTGCCGGATGATGCTTTTATATCCTTCTTGCAGTGTGTTCATGTTCATTATAGGCAAGATGTTCGTTGAACCATTCAGGAAATCGAATAACGTATTACCATTCAGGCGTCCCTCCTTTTCTAAGCGCGCATAAAGCCTGGTGCCGGGAGGGGCTTGTAGCACGGCAATGTTTGCCATGATAATGCCGCTTTGCTGAATAAAATCAATTTGCCGCCGGAAGATGTCGGGTGTGTCCGTGTCAAAGCCAACGATAAAGCCTGCCTGTACTTGCAACCCGGACCTCTGGATGTGTCTTATATTTGCAATCAGGTCGCGGTTTTTGTTTTGCTTTTTCCCGCATTTGTCAAGGCTTTCATTATCCAGTGTCTCAATGCCGACAAAAACCTGATTAAACCCTGCTTCGGACATCATCTGCAGCAGTTGTTGATCGTCAGCCAGGTTGATAGATACCTCGGTGTAGAAGGTTATTCCCGGCTTTCCCTTACGCCACTCAATGAGAGCCGGCAATATCTCAGACTTGAGATGCCTTTTATTGGAAATAAAGTTGTCATCCACGAAGAAAACAGACCCATTCCAGCCAAGTCTGTAAATATGGTTTAGCTCATTGACGATTTGTTCAACACCCTTTGTGCGTGGGCTGCGCCCAAAAAGTATTGTTAAATTACAAAATTCGCAATTGTAAGGGCAGCCTCTTGAGAACTGGAGATTCATTGATGCGTAATTATTTATATCGACCAACTCCCACAAAGGCGTCGGAGACTTTCTTAGGTCTGCAAATTCTGGCGACCGGTAAAACCGCTTTGCGCACCCCCGTTCCAAATCGGCAAGAAAAGGGGCAAGGGTCAACTCGGCCTCGTTAAGCACAAAATGGTCGATTTCTTCGTATTGTCCATAATCACACATAAAGAGCGGGCCTCCGGCTACAATCTTGACCCCCGATTTCTTGCACCGGGTGATACTCTGGAGCGCCGATTCCCATTGAACGGACATGGCGCTGATAAATGCATAATCAGCCCATGCAAGGTCATTATCGGTAAGCCTTGTTATATTGAGGTCTACCAGGCGTAATTTCCACGATTTGGGAAGCATTGCGGCAACGGTCAGCAACCCTAACGGTGGGGAGTATGCCTTTTTGTTTATGAATTTAAACGTATGCCTGAAGTTCCATATTGAATCTGTAAATTCAGGGTAAATCAACAGTACATTCATGGTATTTTAGCCTTTCTTTTTTTAAATGTCCCATAGGGACAAAATATCGGTAGAAACAACAAGAGCATACAAACATAAAATGCCGTAGGCATGATATATTTGAAACCCAATCGTTTTTCTACCAATATATCGTTCCTAGGCTATATTCATTCATACCCGGAATATAGCGCTGTACATATCTTCAGGGCGCATGGCCTTTGTTTCTATGAATTGCCGTGCCTTTTTCCCCATCGTTTTAATGGTGTCAGCGTTTGTTACCAGGGAGGTCAATGCATCGACGAGCGCCGATTTGTCATTTGCCTTGATAACGTAACCCGTCTCATTCGGTATCATCAATTCCTGTGGCCCGCCTTTGTCTGATACGATCACGGGGAGTCCCGACGCCTGGGCTTCAAGGACAACGTTGCCGAAGGTATCGAAAGTGCTGGGGAAGACAAAAACGTCCGATGACGCGTAGAACGTGGCAAGCTCTTCCCCTGCTAAGTAACCGGTAAACACAACAGGATACCCTTTTAATTTGCTTTCCAGTTCGATCCTGAACGGCCCGTCCCCCACAATGATCAGATAGCTGGCTAATCCTGCCTTTATCGTGTCAATAAAGGCATGGGCCAGGAGATCAAGGTTCTTTTCCTTTGAAACCCTTCCAACATAAAGGAATTTGATCGCCCCGTTCAAGTTGTATTTTTCCCATACTTGAAGATTTCTCCTTTTGGGTGAAAAGGCGTCAACGTCAACCCATCTCAACAAAGGTTTTATCTTATCAGGAGAAATACCTTTTTCAATAATTTGGTCTTGTGTGCTTTTGGAAGGTACTAGTACCTCATCCATCTGATTGTAAAACCAGATGACATAATTCCATGCGACCTTCTCGACAACGGCGTCACTCGAAAAGCTCATGACGCATTGTGGTATGTTGGTATGGTAGGTCGCAGAGATCGGTATATTCATGAGCTTCGCAATAAAAAGAGCTAAAAGTCCGATGGTGCCCGGTGTGCTTACGTGTATCCTGGTAAAGCCCTCTTGATCAAAATAATCAAGGACGTCCAGCGTCGGTGGAACATGCAGGGTTAAATCCGGGTAGTCGGATGGCGAAAAATCCCCAATGGATTTAAAACTCTTTGTTTTGTTGCCGAATGACGTTTCCTTATTGTTGCACGTTATAACGGTAAGGTCTATCCCCCGGTGTTCCGCTATTTTTATCAGTTTTTTTATGGTAACAGAAACACCGTTTATTTCATCGAAGGTGTCGGTAAAGAGGGCGACTTTTTCCTTCGTGTCGTCGGGTATCTGGAAGGTTTTTCTTAATTGGCCTACCAAGCCTTTACTTCGGTGTGGGTGGTTGAAGGTTATACCATAAGGTGCAGCAATGAGGTGGATAACGGCTAATGTTCCGAAGGATTTAAGTACCTGGAAGATGTTTGCACCAAAGGGCGCATTTACCATTTGATTAAAATAAATGTAAATCATCCTGTTCATGAGATAACTTATGAGGTTAAACGTGCTTCTGCTGTTGTCTGTCGTTCTAAGGCTGCTAATGAGCTTTGGGTCGTTAATTAATTTCCTTGCTTCATCATCCAGTATTTTTTCAAGGGTTTTACCCTCGTGGTTACGTGACATATCGGGGATGTTTTTTATGATGAGCAGTTTGAACTTTTCAAACAAGGAAATCTTTTCCCCGGGTTTGAAGGCCTTTTTCAAGAGCAGGTTAACAAAGGGCATGGAATTGTTATTACGCTGTTTTGTCTGTGCGGTGTAGTATTGGTACCCTATCCTGTAGATATTGTGTGCCAGGCTCAATGGGTTTCCCTCTTCTCCCGCAGCCCACGTCTTTTGTTCTCTTATGGCGGATACGAATTCGGGTAACGTTCTCCCCTGTCCTGATACGGTATGAGCCCTTGCAATAAACAATCCACTATGGTCATCCGATCCGCCAACGAATGTCTTTTTCCAGGGTGTGTCACTCCATGAGGGTATATTGTGCCTGTTTGCGATGGCTTCAAACCTCTCTTCAGTTAATGAAGATACTACCTTATTCATAAAGGTGCTCAGTTGACCCGCCCGTGTGCCATTTATTGACTCAAATACGTCAAATAACAGCAACATCTTTTCTACCGTTTCAACGGTAAGCCTTTCATTCAAGGCTGAGAATGGGTGCGCAACGAAGTGGGGAATACTGCCTTTGCGAATGTATCTCGTCAATTCATAAACATTTTTTCTCAGGGACATAATTTCTTTGAAAACAGCCTCAGTGATATTGAGGACGACGACGTGTATCTTACAGTTGTTTTCAGGAAAAAAGGTATCGACTTCAACGCTGACAAAGGCATCGGGCAGGTGGGCAATCTTAAGGGCGCCGTTAATGGAATTGTGGTCTGTTATGGTTACGTAATCCATCCCCTTCTTCTTCGCTGTCTGGTAGATAAATTCTGGGGTTGAATAGCTCTCCGGGCAATTCATTTTTCGCAGCGCCCAGACGGATTGTCTATCAGAAAAACAGGAATGTATGTGTAAGTCGGCTCGATAATGTTGTGTCATAAACGATGGTCTTTCCTTAATTTCAAGTGGGTAAACCGGCTTTGCTATAATCCGGTTTCCTGTCCGGTAAATATTCTGAAAAGGCTTGTGCAGGGTGTAACTTTGCGTCCATACGTTTCACCCCGACACAGATTTCGTTATTATTGTACTTACACAAAACAAGTGCCAGAGGGTGGAAAAAGAGTGAATATATCAGGAAATACTTTTGACGGTGTGTTCTTCGATGAAATGGGTTGCTAAACGGACGCAAGATGTTTGCTAACAACATTTTTAACATGGATAATTTAGTTTGTAATACGTTGCTATATAGTTAGTTAACAATGATAACCAATTTATTTGAAACCGTCTTTTGATAGCGGATGAGGTGTTTTATCAAGGCTGGAAAACTTATCTGCCATTATGGAAATATCCCGTGATTGAAAGCATCGCAAGGCTGAAAAGTGGTTTATTTAAGACAAAGTGCCCCATGACACAAAGTGCCCCATGAGACATTTTGTCTCAGGACAAAAATGTATCTAAAACACAGAGAATAATAATGACCAATATATTTACAATTCAATCTGTGTCTGTTTTTTTTGTAACAGTTCACCGCAGAGGGCGCAGAAAACGCAGAGAAAAAAAGGAAAAGGGGCGGGTTGTGTAATTTTTCTGTTATTTTTATTGTAAGTACACCCTAAAACTGGTAGCCCAGCCCTACCCAAAATGTCCTTCCAGGTCTCGGCAAGTCTCCCGGTATTGAAGTAGGCCCTGGGTCACTATAATCCTTATCCAGTAGGTTAAATACCGTTCCCTGTATCTCCATGGTCTTGAAAAATTCTTTACCGATAACGGACAGATTGAGGAGGGCATAAGAGGGCATGTCGTCTCTTGTATCACCAACAGCTCTTGATCGACTACCACTAATAAAGGTGTTTACGTTAGTGTTTATGTACTTCCAGTAATGGAAATTTACACCAAAATTACCCTTTTGTTGAGCAACAAACGGCAGATCATCCCCGTTACCATCCTCTGGATTCTGAAAGGTGTAATTCATAAAAACATAATTCCCTTTCATGATATCCACCTTCGTTTCCATTTCAAATCCTTGTATATACGCTTTACCAGCATTTTCAAAACGAGAGGTATTTTGAGCAGTTCGTAATGCAATAAGGTCATCAACGGAGTTGTTGAAATAATTGACGGAACTTGTGACATATTTGTTAAGTCTGTAACTTAAACCCGCTTCGTATGAACGAATAGTTTCAGGACGCAAATCTTTATTTCCCTGAATAGCCGGTTGATTAGCAGAAAACATGTCGGCGAAACTGGGTGGACGGAATGCCTCTCCGTAAAGGAGTTTCAACGAGGCGTTCTTTATAAACTCCCACGTTAGACCTGCCCTGGGATTGGTTGTGCCGCCAAAATCACTATATTGATCGTGCCTTACCCCCAACGTAAGGTTTAAGTCATCGGTTAAATTCCAGGTATCCTGGAGGTACACCGACCCAATCCGCCTGGTGGCCTCCTCTATAAAGGGGTATGTATCAGAAAAATCCTGCATACCACTGAGAGGTGCTAACGTTGCCGGGTTGAAATTTCTGAAATCCCTGACATTGGTCTGATTTATCAAGCGATATTCAAATCCCAAGGTAAGTAAATTCCCATCAAATAATTCATAATCAATAGGGATCTCAGCGCCGGCGACCTTTTCTGCCACCCTCCCGTCACCAATCATTCCATTTGGATATGAATAAAGCTTGTTCGAAACCAGCAACGTTGTACCCTCCGGCAATGCCTCAATATACAGACTACTGTCAAATTGGTCGTAATAGGCGCGTGGTTGTATCGTGAGGTTGTCATCAAAGGTCTTTTTGTACCCCACCTCACCGAATACATAGTTGTCCCCAAGCCTTGTTTCATCATTTAACGCATATTGGGCGCCAATAAAAGGGCCTTTGTCTTTGTTAAGATAAAAGCCGCGTACGTAGACATTTTCGTAAACCATTTTAAGATCGAGTGTGTATTCCTGCCGCCAGTCCTCAACACGCCCGGGTGCGACTGATGCAGCGGGGATTTTATAGGGGGCAACGGCCTTGTCAATTATTGATTGGCTGTCACTCTTAACGATGCCATCAAACCCTTTGGTTTGCCTATAGTGTGCCATGCCGGAAACCGCAACCGGGCCATGCGCATCCCCAAATACCACGTTCTCATCGTAGGTTTCATAGCTCCCATAGCCGCTACTCACATGTACCCCATTAATCTCATGAGCCTCTTTCATAATGATGTTGATAACCGCAGAAAATGCATTTTCGCCATACAAGGCAGAACCGGGACCCCTGATAATCTCGATTTTCTTGATGCTTTCCAGGGGAAAATCATCGAAGTGGGAGAATGCTCCCCCAGCAAGAGGACTATTTACAAAATGACCGTCAATCATTACCCTTATTTTACTGGAGCCTGCAATTCCTCGCACCGAGGGGGACGTGTTACCATAGTCCCCAATCTTTAAGATTTCAAATCCGGGCACCGTTCTCAGTATCTCAACTAAGGTACGGTATCCAAGGTTTTTAATTTCTGTATCGGTAATTATGGTAACGATAGCCGGTGCCTTACTACTGGGTGTACCATGGCGGGTTGCAATGGATAGCACTTGATCCGCGCAAAACCAGAGGTATTGCATTGCCAGTTCCTTTTCCAATTCGGCATCCGCCTTTTTGCGGGCAGCGGCGGCGGCAGCTTCAGCATCAACTTTAGGTGATGCGTTATCGTTAGCCGGAGTGGTATCGCTCAGGTGGGTGGTCTCAGTGCCTTCTGCAAGGATGGTAGATGGAATGTACCCGGCTAAAATAGCCAGTAGCATGAAAAACAAACGTGTGTAATCATTCTTTGTCATCATTATTTATTCAAAATGGTTAAGATGACACAAACTTGCCACTGTTACGAGGAAATCACTGTAACAAAAATGGAAAAAAAAGCAAGCTTTTTTACTGTTTTACCGTTAAAATAAACCCGCCATTCTTAGGGTAGGAAAACGGAGGGGGCATTTCCAAATTTATGTAAACCCTTTGTTCGGGGTGGGCTTTTGACGATAGTCCAGTAAAATCAAGCATTTTGCGGCTTTTCCCTGTAGAGCGAAGAGCCTCTTCGCTCTACAAGTGGAGAGGAATTCGTCTGGATGTGTTATTTTGTGCGAAATATTGGGTGGCACGGACAACCGCTGTTTGTCCATACCTGCTGGCGACTTACAATAATTGGGATATTTGGAAAAGATTTATGGTATATCAAGACTGGAACAGGGTAATAATACCGGTGTTGATGGGGGGGAAAATGAGTGGGCATAATAAAATACGTAAAAGTATCGTCGTATCAATGTACAATGCGGGACCGGCTATTTTGGAAATACTCGACAAGATGTTTTTTCCCAGCCTTATCCGGCAAGCTGATTCCTTAAGCCAAATCATCCTGATTAATGATTGTTCTCCACTAAGGAAAGAAACCCAAAAACTCGTAGAGAACTACCTGCCGGAACTCCGCGGCTTTGGTGACGTCAAATACATTGAAAATGAGCAAAATTTAGGTTTTGGAGGAAGTTACAACAAGGGTTTGATGATGGCTGAAGGGGACGTTGTGATTCCGGTGAATGACGACGTCTATTTTACCTTAGGCTCATTGGAATCTCTGGCAAAGGTCGCGCTTCTTCCCGGGGTTGGGGTTTGCGGACCCGTTACGGATAGTGGTTATGGATACCAGAAGACTCAGCTTTTTAAAAGGCCGAAAGATTTCTCTGAGGCGGAGCTTGCGCGTGTAGAAAATTTTGCGTCATTCCTCAAAAAAGCCATGGAAGGAAAGGTGATACCCAATTATATGTTGTCAGGTTTTTGCCTGGCGATGCCACGTAACGTGCTTAAAAAGGTTGGTTATTTTGACGACAAACGGTTTCCCTTCGGCTTATGGGAGGACGTCGATCTTGTCAGACGGATTCGCCAGGCGGGTTTCGAAGTCGTGGTTGATGCCCAGACGTTCATAGAGCATGGTGGGCCTTATGGCCAATCAAATTCCATTCTCCAGCGTCCTTTCACGGCCACCGTACGTTTCATTGTTAACGGCTTACGCTTTGGCAAAAAGTGGCATAATCACGTGGGAACGTGGTTGGAATTCTTATATAGGACGTGGCAAACGGTAACTGACCATGGCACCATCAGCGCTGAAATACGGGAGGCAGCAAAGGTAAAGAATTTAGAAATACCTAAGTAATCATTAAATCTCTATTTTTCAGCACCAAATTAATTTTCCTCAAAAGTTCTTCGGGAGATGCAGAGCGCAAATATGAGCAGCCTGCCCTTGATGGATAATGATAATTTCACGGGAATAACTTTCTTGCAAAATAATTGTTGAGTCTCATGAGTTTGTTTATTATAATGACACTTCGTTTCTGTTCTGATAATCCATGGTGAATTTAGAAATCAGTAAAGGAGGATTGTTATGCGAGCAAAAGTAGATGCCGATTCATGCACAGGCTGCGAGCTTTGCACCCAAACATGCCCTGAGATTTATGATATGAAGGGCGACGTAGCGGTGGCTAAAGATATTGATGTGCCTTCTAACCTCGAAGACGCCTGTAGGCAGGCAGCAGAGGAATGCCCCGTAGAGGCCATCTCAATTGACGGCTAACAGACGGTTGACACTGGGATAAACTAAAAAAAAAGACCTTAAATATGTTTTTCAGGATATTTAAGGTCTTTTTTACTTATAGGCTGCTTATACGTCCAACAACGGCCTTCTTCCAATCTTCCTTCTTCTCTTTAAAATCGCACGGCCGCCCACAGATCGCATCCTCTTGCGAAAACCACACATTTTTATGTGCTTTATAGAGCTTTTTCTGGTTCTCACCTTCATAAGTTTCTCTCCCCTAAATTATAGAAAATCAAGTATCTTTAAAAGTTCAGAAGGTGTATAAGCTAACATGACTAATGCCCGGTTGTCAAGACATTTTGAAAAGACTCCGGACAAGACTATCGCCACGGCGTTTTACCCTTCAACATTGTTACGCATCTTCAAACCCCACACCTTGCAAACTAACGAGTTTTTATTAAAGTTCCAAAAACGTATTGACAACATTCTCCTGAATTGATAATATGTCAAAATTATCATAACTACTATGTCTTGAAATTAGTTAAGACTAAACTTTCAAACCACGCAGAGGTAAGTAACGCAAGACGTGTTTAATTCATTCCAAGAATATTCTCCCTGACATTACCTAAATTTATCTATATTTTAAGGAGGGTTGTAATGCAAACGACGACAAAAAGGGATTTGTGTGAAAAGATTGCCAGAAGGACAGATAATACGCACATGATCGTGAAAAAGACAATACAAATGTTCTTGGATGAGATTATAGGGGAACTTACTCTGGGTAAACGTATTGAACTGCGCGACTTCGGAGTCTTCGAAATACGCCAGCGCGCCGCAAGAAAGGCCAGAAATCCCCGTACGGGCGAAGTGGCCTTTGTGCCTGCCAAAAACGTCGTGGTATTCAAGGTCGGCAAGTTAATGCGCGAAAAAGTAGGCAATCCAATCCAACCACAACAACCTTCTAAGGGCAATTAATGAAACTGCAGCGGTTGACATGCTCAAACAAAACCTAACTATTGAAAGAGGCATTGTTAAGCAAATACGCGGCAACCGGGCGACCGTGGAGATCGGTAATCCGGAAACCAAAGATTGTAAAAGCTGCGGCTCGTGTATGGATATAAAAAACCCCTTCAACCTGCTGGAAGTGGACGCCGTTCCTGGGTTGGACGTAGGACGCCGGGTGGTAGTTCAGATAGTCCGTCCTTCTCCCTATAAAAGTATGACACTCCTTCTTCTTTTACCAGTAGTTAATCTGTTGGCCGGAAGCATGATCGGTCAAAAAATCACCTGTATCTATCCTTATTCGCAAAATGTAAGAATGCTGCTTTGTGGATTTATTTTCTTCGCGTTGACCATAGCCGTTGTCAGCCTCTACGACAGAAAAATGAGAAACAAGAAACACTCAAACCGGCAAATCATATCAATAGAAAACTTATAGATGAACAACAATCCGCAAAACGTAAGAAAGACCGGCTTGCTTGTTACGAATGATTTTCCACCCATCGTAAGCGGCATATCCACCGTATTTTACCACGTTTGGAAACGCCTCCCCAGGAATAAAATAATGGTGTTAGCGCCTTGGACGTCCGGGTGTGATGAATTTGATAAAAAAGAATCCATTTTCATTATTCGTAAAAAAATACCCGTAGACGAATCCGGTAAGAGCAAGATCATAAAAATGATATTAAATGTTTGTTATGCCCTCTACTATACCAGGAGGTATCATATCAATAAGCTGCACTGCGGCCAGATTATTTCCGTTGGACCTGCCGGACTGCTCGGAAAAAAACTGCTTGGAGTAAAATACAGCGTATCTGTTTATGGGTCGGAAACTGCACGGTTTGGGAAGCATTGGTTGACCGCATGGCTGATGCGAAAGGTTATACAAGAAGCGGAAGAGCTTATTACCAATAGCGAATGTACTTCACGGGAATTTGAGCAGTGGGGTATTCGGCGGGAAAAGATCGTCAAGATTGTGCCTGGTGTTGACACCATACTATTTTGCCCCCAAAAAAAACCTCTTAACCTTGTGGAAAAGTACGGTTTGCACGGCAAGCAGGTCGTCCTGACCGTCGGGCGATTGGATGAGCGCAAAGGCCATGATATGGTAATGCGCGCGGTGCGCTTGCTTGCGGAACGTCTTCCGCAATTGGTGTACCTGATTGTTGGAAAAGGACGGGAAGAGCAGCGGCTCAAAGTCTTGGCAAAAGACCTGGGTATCGGCGGACGCATTATTTTTACCGGTTTTGTGGCGGATGAGGCCTTGCCCGATTATTACCGTCTATGCGACGTCTTTGCGCTGCCCAACCGGGAAACGGAAAATAACGAACAGATGCGGGGCGATTACGAAGGCTTTGGCGTCGTCTTTCTTGAGGCCAGCGCGTGCGGGAAACCGGTCATTGCCGGAAAGTCAGGCGGAAGCTGTGAAGCCGTTGTAGACGGGGTAACGGGTCTTCTGGTTGACCCGAAAAGCGACTGTGATATTGCCCACGCTATAGAACGCATACTCACGGACGTTGCATTTGCCGGACGGTTGGGGATGGACGGAAGACGGAGAACCGTGAAGGAATTCGACTGGCAGTACGCCGCAGAAATCATGGAACGCATACTATGAACCTTTCAAACGTTTCCAGAAAAAAGGCCTTTCTTGGCAACATCACCACCTCAGTGCGAAACGAGGTGTGGAAATTATGCCGCAACGACAAGACCATCCTCGACGTCTGCTGTGGAAATGGCCTGTTTTTCCTGAATTTCCAGGAGCTTGTTCGTAGCAACGACAGTAGCGGCAGCAACAGCGTCTCCCATTATCCGCAAAAAGAGCAAACGTTCGGGAATGTGGCTCGGGACACTTCCCCTCTCCCTTTGCAAGAGGACGATGGGAGAGATGGGAAAAGGGTATTGATAGGTATCGATAGATCAGACGAGTTGTTGAAAGAGGCAAAAAGAATCTTTCAGGATAACACTATTGGTGGGGTGGAATTGCTACGGTGCAACGCATTCCAACTGCCTTTTAAATCAAATGCATTCGACCGGGTGGTTTGTGTGAACACCTTGTTAAATCTGCCGTCTCTTGACGCAATTGAGACACTCATCCTGGAACTGATGCGGGTGTGCAAGGCTGGAGGAAAGCTCGTCATTGACATACGAAACCGGCGCAATCCGTACATCCGGTGGCGATACCGGCTTCTCGCGAAAAAAGAAAAATTTCCAATAAAGGCGTATAAGGTGGAGGAACTGGAGGATATCTTTCACCGCCATGGGTTTTCCTGCACAAAGATTGTGCCAATAGGTTGTCCACTTAAATTCTGCGCTAAGGCGTTTTTGATAGAAGCAAGTAGCTCAAACCTTTAGGTTTGCCGGCCACAAATCGAAAACCTTGGTAAGCGCAAGAAGCGCCAGCGAGTGCCTGAAGGTTCCCGCCTGGATTTCATGGCGAATTTCGTCGATGGTTAACGTTGCGACAATGATGTCTTCGCCTTCGTCTGGCTGCATCTCCGCCGTCTTCAGAGCGTTTTTTGCGTGCCACATGTGGCATGCATTGTTGAACAGCGCCGGGTTCGGTTCAACGGAACCCAGATAAAGCCATTCGTCGCTGGTGTAGCCTGTCTCCTCTTTCAACTCACGCAACGCAGCGGCGCGGGAATCCTCCCCATTGTCAACCATGCCACCGGGTATCTCCGTAGTGATCTTTTCCACGCCAAACCGGTACTGCCTCACCACCACAATCTCGTTTTGGGGCGTGACGGCAACGACGTTAACCCAGTCGTTCGTCTCAAGCACCAGCCTTTTCATTTCCTTCTGACTCTTCGGGTGCCGCAGCCAATCGAACCGCACTTGCAGGACGTGGTAATCGGGACCTTCTTCTACGCGATGCCTTTGCCACACTTCAGGTTTTTTATGTTTGCCCATAGGTATTTATTCTTATTTTATAGACTGGTAATTTTTCTTTCGGGACGCCCGCCTTCTTTTCGGCAGGATATCCGACGCTTATAACGGATTCCACTTTCACGTGTTCAGGAATTGCTAAGAGGTTTTGGATATACCTTTCAGAGGTCGTATTCTTGTCATGGTTCCTGTTCCTGATCTGTACCCAGCAGCTTCCCAGACCAATTGACAGAGCGGCCATTTGCACGATAATAGACGCTATCGAACAATCCTCAACCCACACGTCCGACTTCTTTTCATTGCCGCAGACAACAATGCCCAGGGCGGCGTCTTCCAAAAATTCAGCCCCATGCTCCTTGGCCTTCGACAACGCCTTCAATAACCCTTTGTCCTCAACCAAAATAAACTCCCAGGGATTGATGCCCCTTGACGAGGGAGACCTCAACAAGGCCTCTTTCAAGGTCTCGATTTTTTCCGGCTCTATTTTTCTGTCCTCGTAAGCCCTTATGCTTCTTCTGTTTCGTAGTAAGTCTATCATTACGGTTCCTTTTGTGAAAATGAGCGAGGCAATGCCTCAGAACGGTAAAAACGTTTTGAAACCACAGATTTCACAGATTTTGGGATTGATTGTAAAACAAGCCATGAATGGGCGATATTAGGTATAAAATAATGGTTCATTCTGTATTACGCTCTTTCAGGGCTTGATGGTTTTGTTCTGCCACCCAGAACGCTGCCCCGGGCTATGCTATTTAGCCCCTGCAGGGCTTATTGAAACTCTGTGTTTTTTTTAAATGTCCCGTAGGGACAAAATATCGGTAGAAATAGCAAGAGCGTACAAACATAAAATGCCGTAGGCATGATATATTTAAAACCCCATTGTTCTACTACCAATATTTCGTTCCTAACGGGACTTTATCAACAGAGTCATTTATAGGCTTCGCATGGCGCTTGCGCACACCTATAGTATATGATAGACTTTCTACTGATGCAAAAGAATTTGAAATGTGGATGGAAACATTTATCAACTTTATTTGCCGCAGAAATCGTGCGCGCAAGGGGGGGGAGGGGTTGTTCATAATGATGCGAATTTTGTTAACGGGTTTGTTTACCCTGATATCGGCATCCGCGTGCCTGCATGGCGGCGCGGCGAGTTGTAGTGCGGAAGAAAAGGGTGAAGGACGGTTTTTATCAAATATCCGGCAATTGACTCTGCAAGGGAAGAGCGCCGGAGAGGGTTATTTTTCGCCGGATGGAAAGTGGTTGATATTCCAAAGCGAACGAGAACCTGGCAACCCCTTCTACCAGATTTACTTGATGAGCCTTGAAACGGGCGGGACGCATCGAGTTTCTCCCGGCGTCGGCAAAACCACCTGCTCCTTTATCCGTCCGGGAACCGACGAGGTACTTTTTGCTTCTACTCACCTTGATCCCGACGTTCAGGCAAAGCAAGCGGCGGAGATTGAATTTCGCGCATCCGGCAAAAAACGGAGGTTTACCTGGGACTATGACGTTAATTACGATATTTTTTCGTGCCCACGCGATGGGAGCGGGTATAAGCGGTTAACGGACTCACACGGTTACGACGCAGAGGGCGCTTACTCACCCGACGGCAGTTTGATCGTGTTTTGCTCCCTGCGCAACGCCTATCCTGCAGAAAATCTTTCAGCGGAAGACCGGAAGCGTCTTGAGAATAATCCATCGTACTTCGGGGAAATATACCTCATGAATGCCGACGGCTCTAACCAAAGGCGGTTGACCGACTGGCCCGGCTACGACGGCGGCCCCTTCTTCAGCCCTGACGGCCAGAGGATTATCTGGCGGCATTTTACCGATAATGGGATGCTGGCTGATATTCACACCATGCGGCTCGACGGCACCGACAAGCAACAATTAACCGATTTCGGGTCAATGTCGTGGGCGCCTTATTACCACCCTTCGAATGAATACATTATTTTTCACTCAAACAAACACGGGTTTACCAATTGTGAACTGTATCTTATCGACGCACAAGGTAAAAAGGAACCAGTGCAGGTGACCTTTACCGACGGTTTTGACGGTTTGCCCGTCTTTTCACCGGATGGAACGCGCCTGACCTGGACCTCCGGCAGGACTCCTGAGCGGGAATCCCAAATATTCATGGCGCAATGGAATCATGAAGCGGCATTAAAGGCAATTCAGTCTGCGGGCGCAAGGAGCGCGCTGCAACCGGGAACCTTCGCCGACCCAGCCCTGCATTTACCTAAAAACTCTTCAGAAAAGCCGCCTATCAAAGAGTCTTCCGTCCAAAAACCGGGGGAAACCTTTTCGCCGAATATCACGGTGGAAGACCTACACTCTGAAGTGCAATTACTTGCATCTGATGAAATGGATGGAAGGTTGGCAGGCACGAAGGGCGCGCTGATGGCGTCCGATTACCTTGCCCGTTATTTCAGCGGGATTGGGTTAAAGCCGTTAGGCGATGCGGGGAGCTACCTTCAGGAGTTTTCTTTTGTATCAGGAACAAAAACGGTTCCTCACAGAAATTATCTTCAGATCATGAGAGACGGCAATACAAAGGATGCGGTGTCGTTTGACACGGAAAAGGACTTCCTTCCCCTGTCATTTACCACCAACAACGGCGAGGTTGAAGGCCAGGTGGTTTTTGCCGGTTATGGATTGGTGGTTCCCGGCGAGAATGGATACGACTCATATACGGGTCTTGACGTAAAAGGCAAGATTGTGGTGGCGTTCCACCATGTTCCTGAAAAGATTGACGAGAAAAGACATAACGAATTCACCCGGTACACCGGTCTGCGTTATAAGGCCATGCAAGCGCGGGAACGGGGTGCAAAGGCCTTCCTGGTGATGATTGGGCCGAAGTCGAACAGGGCGGGCGAGCTTGTACCCGTCGTAAATGACAAGGCCTCAGCCGCGTCAGGAATCATTGCCGCTACTATCAGTGGGAAAGCAGCCGGGGCGATCTTTGCCAATTCAGGCAAGGACATTGAGGCAATTCAAGCCGGGTTGGACGTGGAAGAGGCTAAGATTGAAAAAGGTTTTGAGCTGCCGAACGTTGTTGTGAAAGTGGTAACCGGTGTTGAGCAAGTAATGGAGAACGACAGGAACGTTATCGGTTTCGTTCCTGCGGAAAAAGGTGCTGAAGGTGCCGAATACATCATTGTCGGCGCTCATTATGACCACATAGGACACGGCGGCGCTGACTCCCTAGCGCATAAAGGCGAGGAAGGCCAGGTACACAATGGGGCGGATGATAATGCATCGGGTGTTTCCCTTGTCCTTGAATTGGCCGCCGCCTTCGCTGAAGATCAAAGAAAATCGCCGTCTTTTTTTAAACGAGGGATTATTTTTGCCTTATGGGCAGGCGAGGAGCTGGGGTGCCTGGGCTCTTCCTATTTTGCAGAACACCCGACAGTTCCGTTAAAGAACGTCGTTGCTTACGTCAACTTTGACATGGTAGGCAGGCTGAGGGAGAACAACCTTGTCGTTGAAGGGGTCGGCTCTTCAAATTGCTGGGATCGTTTGCTGGAAAGGTACAATATTGCCGCCGGCTTTAACCTAATGCGCATTAAGGACCCGTATTTACCTACCGACGTTTCATCGTTTTACCCGAAGGGAATCCCTGTACTGCACTTTTTTACCGGCGTGCATGAAGATTATAACCGTCCAACAGACGACCCGCAGACCCTTAATTATGATGGCATGGCAAGGATTGCCGGGTTGTCGAGAAACATTGTTGCCGACTTAGCGAAAAGCCCCGAACGCCCCGACTACGTAAAGGTTTCTCAACCGGGCGGGTTAAGTGGAGGGATGGTTACGCGCAGGACATATTGGGGAACTGTCCCTGATTTTACATCGGAAGTAACGGATGGGGTAAAAATAAGCCTTGTCAAACCGGAAAGCCCGGCGGACAAAGCGGGATTCAAGGGCGGGGACGTCATCGTGGAGATTGCAGGTAAAAAAATCAGCACTATTTATGATTACAATTTTCAGATGGACGCCGTTGGCGTCGATAAACCCGTTGCAATCGTAGCGATCAGGGATGGGCAGCGTGTGGCGCTGAGCATAGTTCCGGTAGCCAGAAAATAGCCGCAGATTTACGCGGATAGACGCGGATTGGGGGAAGAGTTCGCAGGTGTTAAGTTAGCGGCGAAAAAATAATTTGAAAATTGTGACGTACGTCACATACCGAATTTTTGAAATAGCGTATACTACTATCAATAAACCAGTTTTCTTTTTTATTGTTAGCTTAATAACTGATGGGGAAAAGTAAATTCCTATCATCGGATATCCATGAGGATGTCCATTTCGTTGCACATTTGTCAAAAGGAGAGGTAACATGAAAGCAAATAGTAATGTTGTGAAGTTTTTGTTTGTGTTGTCTGCATTGTTTACGTTCATGGTTCCCGGAATAGTAATGGCCGGCAACTCATTGTTAACGGTACAAACGGAGGGTAATGCAAGCAATGCGTCTGCGGGTGAATCCGGGGCCGCAATAAGCTCGTCGGCCTTGATAAGCGTGGTAGTGACCAACTCGCTGGGGGCTCCCGTTTCCAATCTTGGCTCATCCACTGGCGATGGCACCAGCGAGATAGAACTGCCGGACGGATGGACATTGTCATCTGGTTTTAACGTTCCACCGGGCGGTTGCCTGATGACCCCGACCCAGTTTTATAATGCGGGTGACGGTATATACACCATTCGCGTTGTACCGTTTGTCGATAACCAAAGCTGCACCTGGTTGGAGGGAGATTACCATTACGCAGTGGCTCTCAGCACCAAAGGTGGAAAGCCATATAAAGGCAGCGGGCTTGGGGTGTTGACGATTAAGTAACTATCCATTTATCCTACCTTTTTTCCACCATCAGATAGACCGGCCTTGAAGTCAAGGCCGGTCTATCACAACCCGTATAAACCAGAGGCGTAGAACAAGAAAATCTCCGGCATATCGTGCCTATTTAGCGGTATATTGAATTACGGGGGAAACCCCGCCCCTACAAAAGAAAATACCACGAAAACCATATATTTACAAGACACTTAATTACCGATACAGACTCTTTATAGGATGAACGTCATGCACAATCAATGTGGATTTAAAGACAAAAGGATAACCGTTATGGGGTTAGGCCTGTTTGGCGGCGGCGTTGGTGTTGCCCGCTTTCTCGCAAACCAGGGTGCTTGCGTTACGGTGACCGACTTGAAAGGCGCAACGGAACTGGCGCCCTCGATGAAACAGCTCGAAGGACTCCCCATTTCATTCAAGTTGGGAGGCCACTGCGAGTCAGACTTTGCCGATGCGGACATGGTCGTTATTAACCCCGCCGTGCCACGGAATTCAAAATTTATACAAATTGCTCAAAACAACGATATTCCCCTGAATACGGAAATGAACCTCTTCTTCCAATTCTGTCCCGCCCCCATCATTGGCATTACGGGCAGCAACGGGAAGTCAACCACCACGACGCTTACCACAAGAATACTAGAGCAGACCCGGCGCAAGACGTGGATGGGTGGCAACATCGGCAAATCCCTCTTAAACAGTCTGGATGAAATCAAGCCGGACAGCATCGTTGTCGTCGAACTTTCCAGCTTTCAACTGGCTGAACTTCGGAACATCAAAAAAAGCCCCCACATCAGTGTCCTCACCAACCTATCGCCAAACCACCTCGACAGGCATGGCGACATGGACGACTACATTCATGCTAAAAAGGGCATTATCGCGCATCAGACCTCAAGCGATTATACGGTGCTTAACTATGACGACCCTGAGTTAAGAAGGTGGGAAGGGGAATGCCAGGGGCATGTTTTATGGTACAGCGCAAGGCGCCCTTTGCGCGAAGGCGTTTTTATAAAGGGCAATAGCATGGTGATCGCCATTGATGGTGTTTCTACCGACGTGCCTGGTCTGTCGGAGGTAAAGCTTCCGGGCGTCCACAACCTTCAAAATATCTTTGCCGCATCATGCGCGGCGTATTTGGCAGGCGCAAGGAGGCAGCACATAGAGAAGGAGATAACGTCCTTTACCGGGCTGGAACACCGTCTTGAATTTGTCCGTGAGGTGGGCGGGGTACGATATTTTAACGACTCCAAGGCCACCACGCCGGAATCGGCCATTGCAGCCATTTCCGCGTTTCAGTCGCCGGTCATACTTATTGCCGGGGGGTCTGACAAGGGGAGCAGTTTTGAGGCATTTGCCGAGGCCTGCGTAAAACACGCCAGATCTGTCATCCTTATCGGAAAAACGGCGCAAAAGATAAAGGGACTTATTCAGGGAAAAAAGGATACAAGAGAAACCCCGGCCATATCCACACCAGAAACCTTCAAAGACGCATTTATGCAGGCGTACAGAACGGCACAGGCAGGAGAAGTCGTCCTGCTTTCCCCCGCATGCGCTAGTTACGACATGTTCACGAACTATGAGGATCGTGGAAGGCAATTCAAGGAAATGGCGATGGCCTTGTAGCATCTCCTTGTGTCTGCTTTTTGATGAAGTGGAGAAAGTTTGTTAAATAACTTGTTGGATACAAATAATAATGTGATAGGATACACCAAGTGACAATTTAAGCCGTGATAGATAAAATTCAGCAATCGAGAGCATAATTTCATAAACATTTCAGCCAAAAAGGAGGTTAAAATGCTTCAATGTTCATTCAAAACGATGGTAAATAATCTGACGTTTGTTGCGATCTTGGCGTTGCTCGGTTTGGTGTTCATACCGTCAAAAAGCGCTGTGGCAGAAAAGGGGGACCATGGTGTTGAAAGTGTTAATAAGTTAAAGTATGCCGACCCCGTTAAGGATATCCATCTCTACCTCTGCGCATTCCATGTAGCGAAAAACAATCCTAAATTTGAGATTGAGGCACACCATTATTGTTCAATGTGGAACCTCAACGTTAAGGGCAGTGATATCCATCAGTGTGTCATATACGACTCCAAAGAAGCGCCTGCCAGGCTCCTTGGTATCGAGTACATCGTCAGCAACGAGACCTATCAAACGCTCCCTGCCGAAGAGAAGAAGTATTGGCATCCCCATGCGTATGAGATCGTATCAGGACAGCTCATCGTGCCCGATTTAGCTGACATGGGTGACAAGGCGCTTGAAGGTTTTATGACGAGTTGGGGTAAGACGTTTCATACCTGGCCTGATCCAACCACTCAGGTACCCATGGGCGAGCCGCTCCTCATGTGGTCTGCAGGCGCAGATGGGCAGATCAGCAAGGGGATGATAGAAAAACGCGATAAACAGTTTGGCATCTCTTCTGACGAACTACGGGAACACAGGAAGTCCTATGGATATCAGGTACCCAATGTGGATATGCCAAAATCGATGGATGAGGTTGGAAGGCAATGGACGAGCAAGGGAGCTGATAAGCCGGAGAAGTTAAAATAAACGAAGATATTGAATCATTGCACTTAAAGCGTGTTGTACATAATCAATACGCACCTCAGTCGCACGGTTATTGAACTCTTTGGCTTCTGGGGTGTTTTGGTTTAACCTGCCGACGGACCGGGGAAAAGCCCCGGCGAATGGCCCTTCTTTTATCTGTGCATTGAGCAAGAAAGCGATGCCTTGATACACTGCGGAATCGATACGTTTTCGTATATCATGATCCCGCGGCAAAAAAGAACAAGCTGCCATGAGACCCTCCAAACACGTGGCTGCGGGGGTTGTTCTTCCATCCATTGAGAATCCGCCGCCATACTCAGTCCGTTCTGGCTCGTTAATTTGCCGTTTCAGTATCGCATCGCATATCTGGACGGCGTGGTCTATCAGCAATTCCCTTGGTACCGCCAGTTTATCCTTATTCTTGAGCGATAACATCTTTTCGGTAGCCAAAAGCGCCCAATGGTCGGCGGGTACGTCGGTTTTGTCTTTGCGGCTGCGTGCCAAATATTCCAGGGCTTTAGATGCTGAATCAATCCAAATGGCAGAGGGATCTTTTTCGTAAAGCATAAGTAGACCCAGTATGGCTTCCCCCGGATAATAAAGTGATTGCCAATTATCGTTAACGCCACCCTCAGCAGGTATGTATTTGGAGGAGAAACTGCCATCTTCTCTTTGCATGTAGACGAGGAATTGGCCGAGTTTGCGGAGGTCAGCAAGTGGTGTGGAGCCAGGGCTGATATCCTCCAGGCTCAACAGTGCCGCGAGACCAAGTCCGGTACCGCCAAGTTTTGCCTGGAGTGGTTCGTCACCTTGACTGTCGTGTGGTTTTGATAAAACAGCCAGCATGTTTTCTTTTCCCGGCAGGGTGTCTATCGCCTCGTCTCTGAGGTATTTGCCCGCCCGTTTCACGGCAGATCGCATATTGTCATCCGGGTGTAATTGATAACACATAGACATTGCATACATCGCTCCGGCGTGTCGCAGGATATTGTATTTCTCTTTCACTTTGATAGCGTGATTCATGTTGATGCGATACTCAAACATGCCACCTGCTTTCGTATTTTTCATCAGGTAGTTCGCAGACCTGTTTATCGCTATTCGAACGTCATCAATCTGAGTGGATACGGCCTTTCCCTGTGAAGCGCCTTTACAGGTTATAAAAAGCGTGAACAGGGCTATAAGGCCTTTCATGAGAAAGCGTTTGTTTTTTTCCATAGCTTACAGAGATAAGAGATGATAGGGAATTGATTTTAACTCAGGGGCTATGATGTCTTGTAATGCCTGTTTTACCTGATCGTAAACGCTCACAGATGATGCCTTCCTAAGAAGTCCTTTTAATGAAATTATGCCACCGATTTTAAACCTGTGCGGGAAAGTTTGGTCGCGTTGTACAAGGACTTTGCAATTTCCCTCTGTGTTTCTTGGTTATAGGCAGCATTATAACAGGTAAAGAATGGAAGCAAAAGGTAAAAGACTTGACAAATATCTTTTTCAAAAGAGGACGATTTTATCCTCTTTACGGTAGATGTCCCTGTCCCCGCTCCCTTCACGGCGAAATGGTTGAGGTATTTATGCCGCCCCTACGGGGCTTAAAAATATACTAACAACGGCTCCCCACCGCTTACGCAGGGGGCTACGATTGTGTTGCCCCTATCGGGGCATTGTAAGATTAACCCGCGTATTTTTTTACCACACCCAGCAGTTCATCCTCTTTAACGGGTTTTTTCAGTGAGAGAACGGCCCCTTTGTGTAGCGCCGTATTTAATTGTAGGCTTGATTTGAAAAAGTGGCATGATTCTCCGCCGGAAATAGCAATAACCACGGTTTCCGGTGAAAATCCCCGTAATGTTTCAATGAATTTTATGCCATCCATTCCCGGCATATAGATGTCTGCGATTACCAGGTCAAACGTTCTTAACTTGCATAATTCTATGGCATGAGCGCCATTTGAGGCCTCAAACGTTTTGTATCCGTGCCGTTCAAGGGTCAACTTTAAGACTTCACGCACATCGCAATCGTCGTCTACTAAGAGGATTTGTTTTTTAGGTATCATAGGCATATATCCATAATTGATTTAAAAATTCAGTGATGTTCGTAATAATTCTGCCGACAGCAAAAAACTGTGTACACAACCCCCTATCCCCCTTTTGAAGGGGGATTTGGGAGGTCCCCCCTTGTAAAAGGGGGATGCAGGGGGTTGTCTTTTTTTCTATTGCAAGCGCCCCGTGAACTGTTACCGGTATTAAATTGGGGCGCCTACGGTGACAGCTTTTTCAGTGTAGAACGAAGAACCTCTTCGCCCTACAACAGGCCCGAAAGGCTGAAAGTATATAGCCAGGGGTGAAGCCCCTGGTAAAGAAACAAAAGATAACCAGCCCCGAAGGGGCGACAGAAAAAGACGCACAACAGGGATGGAACACCTATTTTTTCTAAACTTTATTATTGTTTTGATTACGAAAACAAAACACCCTGTCGCCCCTTTGAGGCTTGTATTTTTTTATTATCTTTACAGGTGGCTTAGCTGGTAGGCTGGAGTCCGCAGCCTCCACCCCCCACTCGTCGCCAAATACACGAGACAACCGCGTGTACTCGTTTAAACCGTACAATTTTCTCGTAGTTAGCGACCCCCTAGAGTTGCTCTAAACCAGAGAAAAGGATGCATATCATGTTC
>JACVXV010000277.1 GCA_015661205.1 Candidatus Brocadiaceae bacterium | reverse complement strand
ACTTTTTGAGTGAATAATGAATTCATATAAATAACCCGCAAACCCTGATTAATGCTTGTTTTAGCAATTGTCGTATAAAAACGATTGCAGGATTTAGGTATAACCAGGAATACGTATGAGGATATGGCGGATTGGCAGGTGGCTGTGTCTGCGCTGGCTGGGATCAAGGTAAGCGATTTCGCGGACGATCATGGGTTGATTGTGGTGTCCGCGCAAGTTTCCACCGATAATGAGGTTTGGCGGGAGACAACAGGTGGGTGGGTAAAGGCTCGATATGTAAGACCCAAGATATGTATACAATCGAGAAACCCCACAAAAGAATATTTTATTAGCGATGTTGTTGTGACTATAGATTGATTATAAGGAGGTAGGATATGCCTATAAATAGGAGCAACCCAAACACAGGACAAACTGTGCCTGATGCAATAATAAGCACTAATACTGCACTCAAGCAGCTCGAAGACGACCGTATCGCTGATACGGCAGGGCTTGACGCAAGAGTGGGTGTATTAGAAGGAGGCAGGTCTGGCGCCAACCCGTGGCGAAAAATCCACACCAACTCTATAAGATTAGGGGGCGTCACGCGGAATTCTTGGCCAAGTGCATCAAGCGGGGCGTTTGGTCAGGTAGTATACGGAGGAAGTGTCACATTAAATGGGACTGGCGGCGTCACCGTAACCCACAACCTAAACCTTACCCCTACGGCAACTGCATACATAGTGATTGTACAATGTAGTGATATTAGCAAGGTAGGGCTGATAGGCGATATTGCCTGCAGTAAAACTGCCACCAGTGTGCTAATAAAAAACTGCGGTAATACAAACATACCCGCCGATATCGTAATCATAGACCTTAACCCTTAAGCAATCTTCATGCCAGTATCCACAGCGCGCTTACTATACTGCCGCTCGACGCGGTAGATATGCCGGTAATTTTAATGTATTGTCAACTTTGAGTTGACGTAATCAAACCGCGGAAGTTTGCCTGTTATTGCATTTTAAAAAAATAAAAGTTGCGTCGCCCAACACCGTCTCCGCAATCTGGAAGCCGTCACAGGTCTTTGTCATTATCTTCAGGCGCTCTTGCGATTCCTGCGTCTTCGGGTTTCCAAAGAGCAGACAATAGGATTGCTCGCTTCCCCTGCCGATACGCCCGCGAAGCTGATGGAGCTGTGATAATCCAAAGCGCCCGGCATGTTCGACAACCATAACGGTGGCGTTCGGCACGTCTATGCCCACTTCGATTACCACCGTGGACACCAGGATGTCGTACCGCTTTTCCATGAAATCCATCATGACTTGATCTTTTTCGGCGGACTTCATTTGCCCGTGGAGCAAGCCTACCTTCAGGGTGGTAAATACTGCCGTTTGCAGCCTTTTGGCCTCGGCAACGGACGAGATGAGATGATAGAGATGATGGCAGGAAATTGCTTTTTCCCAGGAGGTACCCAATAAAACAAAAATCCCCCTGATCTCATTTAAAAACAAAACCAGGGGGATTGTATGTTTGTATGATCTGAGCAATTGCAATTAGTGTGCGTTTGCCAGCTTTAGCCACGTATCGGCACGCTTAAGGGCGGCCTGCGACCTTAGTTTCTCGTCGGCGCTTCCTCCCGCGTGCAAGGCCTTTTCAGCCGCTTCTTTTTCGGCGCGGGCCTTTTCTACGCTCACTTCGCCTTCTTTCACGCACGAATCGGTCAAAACAACAACGTTGTTTGCCATCACTTCCAAAAAGCCGCCGTCAAGTGCAAACCGGAACGTCTTGCCGTTGGCGTCAACCACCGTAAGAATACTCGTCTGTATCTCCGTAATCAGCGGCGCATGGCCTGCAAGCACGCCAAAGGCGCCTTCCGTACCAACGGCGGAAATACTTTTTACCGTATCGCCGTAAACGATCTTTTCGGGCGCAACTATCTCAAATTTAAAGGTCTTTGACATGTCTATCCACCCATCTGCTTAGCTTTTTCAATGACTTCCTCGATGCCTCCCACCATATAGAAGGCTTGCTCCGGAAGGCTGTCATGCTTGCCTTCAACCACCTCTTTAAATGCCCGGATGGAATCCTTCAATGGAACGTACTTACCCTTCGATCCGGTAAACTGTTCCGCAACAAAGAACGGCTGTGACAGGAACTTTTGCAATCTTCTCGCCCTGGCAACCAATACCTTGTCGTCTTCTGAAAGCTCTTCCATACCCAAAATGGCAATAAAGTCCTGGAGTTCTTTATAACGCTGCAATATCCTCTGCACCTCTCTGGCAACATCGTAGTGTTCCTGTCCTAGGATTCTCGGATCCAGGATTCTTGAGGTAGACCGTAACGGGTCAACGGCTGGATAGATACCCAACTCGGCAATCTGGCGCGACAGTGCAATCGTTGCGTCCAGATGCGGGAAGGTTGTTACCGGCGCGGGGTCGGTAAAGTCGTCGGCAGGGACGTAAACGGCCTGCAACGAGGTGATAGAACCCTTTTTCGTCGTGGTAATTCTTTCCTGCAAATCGCCCATCTCGGTTGCCAGCGTCGGCTGGTAACCTACGGCTGAAGGCATTCTGCCCAGCAGAGCAGACACCTCGGAACCCGCCTGTACAAACCGGAAGATATTGTCGATAAACAAAAGAACGTCCTGTCCTTCCGTATCCCTAAAATATTCGGCCATAGTCAAGCCCGTCAATGCCACACGAAGCCTGGCGCCGGGCGGTTCGTTCATCTGTCCGAAAACCAGCACGGTTTTATCAATAACGCCGGATTCTTTCATTTCAAGCCACAAGTCGTTTCCTTCGCGGGTTCTTTCACCCACGCCGGCAAACGCTGAATATCCGCCATGTTCAGTAGCAATACTCCTGATAAGCTCCATAATCAACACGGT
>JACVXV010000021.1 GCA_015661205.1 Candidatus Brocadiaceae bacterium | reverse complement strand
GTATCCCCCGCCGGGCGTGCATTCCCAATCCCATTGCCGGCCATGAAGGCCGGCGCTACAAAAGAACCGTCGCTATCGGTAACCTAATTTATGAAAAAAGAACAAGAAAACACGTGGAATACGGTATGGACGCATCTGATACTGCCCGGCGCTGCCATTTTCATTATTTTCGTATTGTGTTATTTCCTCAGAGGCACCCTTATATCCCTTTTCCTGGCATTTACCGTTGCCTACATTTTTAATCCTGTAATCAATTTTTTGGAACGGAGAGGTATACGGCGTGGATTGGGGATTGTCGTCCTGATCATTTCCGTCCTTTTATCAACCTCCGGATTTCTTATGTACGCAATTCCCAAAACAATTACCGGCGTGTATCAGGTAGGCAATAAGATTAAGGAACAGTACCCGAAATATCAACCCACGTTCGACGAGTGGGTTACAAAATATGGCAACACCGGATTTGCTCAATCTCTCAAGTTATGGTTGAAAGATCACGTAGAGACGGAACTCAATCGTGAGCCGGTGGGGTTTAAACCGGTAGATACCTCTACGGAAATAGGAATGGACAGCAACGAAAACATCAGGCAAACCCCGCCATCTCCCGAAGGGTCATCCACTCAAAAACAATCTACCCTGCAAAAAAGGAAAATCCTTGAAACCGTGTGGGGATTAAAGAAATATCTCCCACAAGTAGGTAGTATTTCCCTGAACGTTGTCAAAAATGTCTTTTACAGTGCATTTGGTTTTTTTGGCATCGTCATAAACTGTATTATCTTTAGCGTTGTCTCCGTTTATTTGCTGAAAGACTTTAACTTCATCGCACAACATCTAAAAGACATGTTCCCCTTGCCCAGGCGTGAGGAGGCAACGAGGCTCATATCAAAAATAAATGACAATCTCCGCAGTTTTCTTCAGGGACAACTCATCATCTGCCTTATCCTCTCACTCATTTACAGCATCGGTTTAACCATCGCCGGTGTTCCCCTGTCGTTTCTGATTGGTTTTGTTGGCGGCTTTGGCAATTTGATACCTTACGTCGGCACGGGTACAGGCATGGCGCTGGCCATCATGCTCGCACTCTTCCACTACCACGATTTTAACCACGTCGTGTACGTTATCGTAACCTTCGGCGTCGGGCAAATGCTTGAAGGAACGGTAATAACGCCGCGGGTTATGAGCAAGGGGTTGGGGCTGAGTCCCGTCATGATAATCCTCTCTATCCTGATATTCAGCCAACTTCTGGGATTTCTCGGACTGCTCTTAGCCGTGCCGATTGCGTCTACGGTAAAGGTGTTTATTGATGAATTTATCCTGCGATACAAATCCTCGCCCTATTACAAAGGGGATTTGCAGGAATAAATGGGGATGGGGGAACGGTTGGGTATGTAAAGGCAGTGTATGAAATGATACATCATAGCCCTTAATGGAACCAAAGGTATACCTCCGTGTCCATTATGAACGCCCGCCTCCTGCCTGTGGCAGACATATCCGTGGCGGGCGCAAGAAGAGAATTAACCGGAAGGTAGGAGAAATCCATGTCCGAAAATAGTGAACTTGAAAAAACCCTATGGGCTGCGGCTGACAAGCTCCGCAGTAATATGGATGCGGCTGAATATAAGCATATCGTCCTGGGGCTTATTTTTCTGAAGTACATCTCTGACGCATTTAATGACCTCCATAACAAGCTGAAGGCCGGCAAAGGCGAATGTGAGGGCGCGGACGCGGAAGACGCCGACGAATACCTCGCCCACAATATCTTTTTCGTGCCTGAAAAGGCCCGCTGGCACTATCTGCAGGACAGGGCAAAAAAACCGGAAATCGGCAAACTGCTTGACGAGGCAATGGACGCCATTGAAAAAATCAACGCCTCGTTAAAAGGCATTTTGCCGAAAATATATGCCGATCCGGAGTTGAACAAACAGCGTTTGGGCGAGCTGATTGACCTGATCGGAACCATCGGCTTTAATCAGGACGGGCATAAGGCCAAAGATTTATTAGGCCGTGTGTATGAATATTTTCTCGGCCAGTTTGCCGACGCCGAAGGGAAAAAAGGCGGGCAGTTTTGGACGCCGGTAAGTATTGTGAAACTCCTGGTGGAAATGCTCGAACCCTACAACGGGCGCGTGTATGACGGTTGCTCCGGAAGCGGCGGGATGTTTGTGCAGAGTGAAAAATTTGTCGAAGAGCATCAGGGTAATATCAAAGACCTTTCTATTTACGGGCAGGAATCCAATCCGACCACCCTGCGCCTCGCCAAGATGAACCTGGCCATTCGCGGGATTGACGCCCGAATAGAACTTGGCGATACCTTCTTAAACGACAAGCACAAAGGGCTGAAGGCCGACTTTATCCTCGCCAATCCGCCGTTCAATATCAGCGACTGGAGCGGCGATAAACTTCGCGACGACGTCCGCTGGAAATACGGCGTGCCGCCGACCGGAAACGCCAACTACGCATGGCTTCAGCACTTTATCTCTAAACTCAGCCCCAGCGGAACGGCGGGTATCGTGCTTGCCAACGGCAGCATGAACAGCAACTCCGGCGGTGAAGGCGAGATCCGCAAGAACATGATCGAAGCGGGGCTGATTGACTGCATGGTCGCCCTGCCCGCACAGCTTTTCTACAACACCATGATTCCCGCCTGCCTTTGGTTTCTGGCGCGCAACAAATCCAACGGCAAATTCCGCAACCGCTCCAACGAAATCCTCTTTATTGACGCCCGCAAGCTCGGCGCCATGGTCAACCGCCGGAATAAGGAACTGAGCGACGGCGATATCAGGCTCATTGCCCAAACGTACCATAACTGGCGAGGCAAAGACGGCAAGTACGAAGACAAGGCCGGTTTCTGCAGGTCGGCGACCATTGAGGAGGTAAAAAACAACAACTACGTGCTGATGCCCGGACGATACGTTGGCGCTGAAGAAGAGATCGATGATGGTGTACCCTTTGAAGAGAAGATGAGCGCGCTTACCGCAAAACTGGCGGCACAGTTTGCCAAAGGGAATGAGTTGGAAAAGACCATCCGCGAGAACTTGAAGGGGATTGGGTATGGGTTCTGAAACAATTGATACTTTGAGTTTTTACAGCAATCTTTTAACAGAAATAAAGGATCGTATCCGTCTGGCACAAACAAAAGCTGTTCTTTCTGCCAATGCGGAAATGATAACGATGTACTGGGATATAGGACGCATAATCCTTGATAGACAACAACTAGAAGGTTGGGGTGCCGGAGTAATTCCACGCCTTTCCAAAGACATTCACAATGAACTGCCGGAGGTAAAGGGCTTTTCTGAGCGTAATATTGGTTATATGATCCGCTTTGCGCGTGAGTATAGCGAGTTGATAATTTTGCAACAGCCCGTTGCAAAAATTAAGGCGCGTAGAGAGACATCGCTTATGACACAGCTTGTTCCCCAAATCCCATGGGGACATAACATCCTGCCTGATGACCTGAAATCAAGTCTGCCGAGCATTGAGGAGATTGAAGCAGAACTGAGCGGTGATGCTGTCAAAATTTAGGCCGTGAACACGTTGTTTTTACCCAAAATGTTAAGGGAGACAACCTATGAAATTGGATTTAAGCAGTCTGCAAAGCGCTTTAGCGTCATTTGAGCGGGCTTTGAAATTTTCACAAAAAATAATTGATGATAAATCTTTTTCAGATGATGAAAAAGAGGTGATAAAAGCTGGTGTTATCCAAAACTTTAAATCCTCTTATGAATTATGCTGGAAGTTTATGAAGCGCTGGCTTGAACAAAACTATAGCGAATCTTTTACTGCCGGTATTACCCGAAAACAACTTTTCCGATACGCCGCAGAAAATCTCCTGATTGAGGATTGTGACGCATGGATGCATTTCCATGAGTTGAGAAACAAAACCTCGCATACTTACGACCGCGAGGTTGCAGAAGAAATAGTTGAGGCTGCCGGAAATTTTTTCCACCATTCCAGGTTGTTTTACAAGGCAATTGAGGCGCGAAATGATTGATGTCAGTGCAGAGCAGTTAAACATTATCTTAAATATCCTCAAGCAGCATGTGCCTGGATACGAAGTCCGCGCCTTTGGTTCACGGCACAAATGGACGGCAAAGGACTACTCCGATCTTGATCTTGCCGTTGTCGGTGAAACGAAATTGGATTGGAAAATCATTTCCAACCTGAAAGAGGCCTTTGAAGAATCCGACCTCCCCTTTCGCGTAGACGTGCTCGACTGGCACGCCATCTCGCCAAAGTTCAGGGACGTAATTACGGCGGGGTTTGAGGTGATTCAGAAACGCCTGCCTGTGCGTGACTGCACGCAGACAAAGGAATTGGATATGAGAGGTAAGGGGTGGAGGAAAGTAAAATTGGGAGAATTGGGAAAATTAGCTAGAGGTAAATCAAAACATCGCCCGCGAGATGCTTCGTTTTTGTATGGTGGAGCTTATCCTTTTATACAAACAGGTGATATAAAAGCCGCTAATCATAAAATCATTAAACACTCTCAAACCTATAGCGAAGACGGCCTAAAGCAGAGTAAACTATGGGATGCGGAAACTATTTGTATAACTATTGCCGCAAACATAGCAGATACCGCAATTTTAACATATCCAGCTTGTTTTCCCGACAGTGTAATTGGTTTTATTGCCAACAAAAATAAATGTGATGTTGAATTTGTTGAGTATTTACTCCAGCATTATAAAAAAGGCATACAATCTCACGCTGTTGGATCTGTACAAGATAACATTAATCTTGGAACATTTGAAAGCATTGAATTCAACCTTCCAGACCTTCCCACCCAACGACGCATAGCCTCCATCCTCTCCGCACTGGACGACAAAATCGAACTGAACCGCCAGACCAACCAGACGCTGGAAGCCATCGCGCAGGCGATTTTCAAGGAGTGGTTTGTAGATTTCCGCTTCCCCGGCTCCACCGGTGAAATGCAGGACAGCGAACTCGGTCTCATTCCGAAGGGGTGGAGAGTGGGTAAGCTGGGTGAGGTTTGCGAAAGAATAACAAAAGGTACAACTCCTACCACAATGGGAGATAAGTTTGTTGAAAAAGGTATCACTTTTTTAAGAGCTGAATGTATTCAAGATGAAGTTGGAATTGACGAATCAAAAGCACTTTTCATCAACGAGGAAACTCATGATAAATTAAAAAGATCAAAGTTAGTCGAAAATGATATTTTAATCACTATTGCAGGCACTATTGGTAGAATTGGTATAGTTCCCAAAAGAATAATCCCTGCCAATACAAATCAGGCAATCGGCATTATTAGAATAGACACTGCCATCATTCCAACAACTTATATGTACTATTTCATTAAACAACCGTCTGTAAAAGAAGTGTTGCTTTCAGGCATTACTCAATCTGTTCAAGCAAATATCAGCTTAACAGATTTAACCAATCTCAGAATTAAGCTTCCAGAAGTATGGGTAGCTTCTAGTTTTGATTCAATAATTTTTAAAATCAGAGATATGATGGATACTTTAACTGAGCAATCCGCCACCCTCACGGCTATCCGCAATGTACTGTTGCCAAAATTGATGAATGGGGAGATATGCGTTACCGAACAACAAATCTTAACGGAGGTGCAAAGTGCCTATTAGCAAACAGAATCTTATAAGCAAAGCCACCATTTTTAATCAAGCAATATATGAAAACAAGCAACTGTTAGCATCTTTAAGTCGAAGAAAATCGGCCTTTTTGTGCCATAGCCACAAAGATGAAGCACTGGTAAAAGGGATGCTTGTGTTATTTCAAGAAGCTGGAGTTGATCTTTACATTGACTGGAACGATCACACTATGCCAGATGCCCCAAATGCTGAGACAGCAAGAAAGATACAAGAGAAGATCAGACGATGTGATCTATTTCTTTTTTTAGCCACAGCCAACTCAAAAGCGTCTCGCTGGTGTCCCTGGGAAATCGGATACGCTGATTCAAGTAAAAAAGGTATTTACATCATACCGACATCTGATGGTAGCGATACTTATGGTAATGAATACCTAGAGTTATACGCAAAGATTGACGAGGGTTCAGATAATACAAAAAGAGGACTAGCTGTGTTTGAAGCAGGAAAGAGTAACGGTCAATGGCTTTCTTCTAGTACACTATAAACAGGAGGCAAAAACATGGACAAAGATATTTTGCATAAGGAAATCGACTTAATTCAGGCTTGCATTACAAGAATGGCGCACAATTCCTTCTTGCTAAAAGGATGGGCTATCTCAATAATTGCTGTTGTTTTAGCCTTGGCCGATAAAGCAGCTAATCCAGCATTATTGAGTTCCGTTCTGCTGATACCACTTTTAAGTTTCTGGTATTTGGACGCATTCTTTCTTAGAACAGAAAAAATGTATAGAAAAATGTATGAATGGATTCTGGAGAAGAGAAAAAACGATGACACCACATACCTTTACGATCTTAATCCTCACCGCTTCAAGAAGGAAGTTGATTCTAGTTGGAAAGTAATGTGGTCAGTTACACTACGGTGTTTTTATGGAATACCAACATTAATAACTGTTGGGGTGATCATTTTCAGATTAGTGCGGACATTCTCACAAAAAGGAGTGTGCTAAATGGCTAAGCGACAAGTTTTTTACAGTTTCCATTTTGACAATGATGTTTTTCGAGTGATGCAAATACGCCATATTGGTTCGATAGAAGGCAATAATCCAGTGTCGGCCAATGAATGGGAAGAAGCCAGAAAGCGTCCTGGTGCTATTGAAAAATGGATTGATGAAAACATGAAGTATCGGTCGTGTATAATCGTTTTGGTTGGTGAGGAAACAGTGAATCGGCCTTGGGTAAAATATGAAATAGCGAAAGCTTGGAATGATAAAAAAGGTTTATTGGGAATATATATCCATAGCCTAAAGGATCCTCGTTATTCAAGTAATCCTCCGCTATACGGGAAATGCAGACAAGGTCAAAACCCATTTGACCAATTTAAGTTCGACAATGGAAGAAAACTCGCAAGTATTGTGAAATGCTATAACCCGAGCGCAACGGATGCTTACAATGATATAGCTCAAAACATTGAATCATGGATAGAAGAAGCAATAAGGATAAGGAATAATTCGTAATATGTACGAATCCGAAATTGAACAAATCGCCCTCGCCGCCATCCGCGATTTGCTGCTGCCGAAATTGATGAATGGGGAAATAGAGGTATGAAAGAACAAAACGATAACGAAATCATTTTTTACACATCACCGGAAGGCAAAAAAAAGGTTGAGGTTGTTTTTCAGGATGAGAACTTCTGGCTTTCTCAAAAACGCATGGCGGAACTCTTTGCCGTTGAAGTAAACACGGTTAATTACCATCTGAAAGAGATTTTTAAAAGCGGAGAATTATTGGAGGATTCAGTTATTCGAAAAATTCGAATAACTGCCGATGATGGGAAAAACTATCTTACGGCATTTTACAGCCTTGATGCTATCATCGCCGTCGGATACCGTGTCAACAGCTATCAGGCAACGCAGTTTAGAATATGGGCAACCAAAACGCTGAAAGAGTTTATTATCAAGGGTTTTGTGTTGGATGACGAACGGCTCAAGCAAGGCAAACGGTTCGGTAAAGACTATTTCGACGAACTATTAGAGCGAATCCGTGAAATTCGCGCCAGTGAACGCCGTTTTTATCAAAAGATTACCGATATTTACGCTCTTTCTGCGGATTATGATAAAAACGCACCCATGACAAAGGAGTTTTTTACCCGTGTGCAAAATAAACTTCACTGGGCCATTACCGGCAAAACTGCGGCTGAGATCATCTATGCTTCAGCCGATGCGACAAAGATTTACATGGGCTTAACCAATTGGAAACATGCCCCAGAGGGTAAAATATTAAAGTCTGATGTAATCGTGGCTAAAAATTATCTGAGCGAAAGCCACATAAAAGAATTAAACCGTATCGTTTCTGCTTACCTTGATCTGGCAGAGAACCGCGCAGAACGGCAGATACTTATGAAAATGGGGGATTGGGTTCAATTTCTGCATAATTTTCTGGAGCTGTCAAACTACCCAATCCTTGAAGATAAGGGCAAAGTAAGCGCATTGGAAGCAAGACTTAAAGCCGAGCAGGAATTCGAGGTGTATCGAAAGAAGCAAGACGAAACTTATGTTTCTGATTTTGACAAAGAGATAAAACGGATAGAAGGCAAAAAATGATCCTGTACGAATCCGAAATAGAACAAATCGCCCTTGATATTCTCCATAGCAAGAACGGCTACACCGTTCTTTTCGGCCCGGATATCTCAGAAGGGGAGCAAAAAGAGCGCGAATATACCGACGTTGTCCTGCAAAACCGCCTACGGAACGCTATTGACCGTATCAATCCTTCCATCCCTGCTGATGCGCGTGAAGAAGCATTTAAAAAGGCGATGCGCACGGTCTCGGTGAGCCTGTTGGACAACAACGAAGTCTTTCACCGGATGCTGACCGAAGGGGTTGACGTCAAGTTCGGTATCGGCGAGGGTAAAACAAAGGGCGATAAAGTCTGGCTGATTGATTTTTCTATTGCAGAAAACAACGAGTTTCTGGCAGTCAATCAATATACCGTATTGGAAAACCACAACAACAAGCGCCCTGATATTGTCCTGTTTGTCAACGGTCTGCCGCTGGTGGTGGTGGAACTGAAAAACGCTACCGATGAAAACGCTGACATACATGCGGCTTTCAACCAACTTCAAACGTACAAACAGTTAATCCCATCTCTATTCACTACGAATGCATTCCTGATTGCGAGTGACGGATGGTTTGCCAAAATAGGCACCATCTCCAGTGACTATCCCCGCTTTATGGAGTGGAAAACCGCTGATGGAGAAACCATTGTGGATGCAAAGCGGGAATCTGAACTGGAGCCGATGATCACAGGGCTTCTGAACAAAAAGACTTTGCTTGACGTGATCCGCCATTTCATTGTCTTTGAAAAAACCAGAGAACACACCCTGAAAAAGATTGCCGCCTATCACCAGTATTATGCAGTGAATAAGGCCATTGCCTCAACAATACGCGCCACGTATGAAACGGCTTTTGCCGTTAAGGATCCCCCGGCGTCTTACGTTTTACCCAGTGTTGTTGATCAACCAAAAGGCGATAGAAGGGCCGGTGTGGTGTGGCATACGCAGGGAAGCGGAAAAAGCCTTTCGATGGTGTTTTATGCAGGGAAACTGGTTCTTGAGGACAAGATGAATAATCCGACCCTGGTGGTGATTACCGACCGCAACGACCTCGACCAACAGCTTTTCGAGACCTTTTTCAATTGCCGCCAACTCATCCGCCAAACTCCGCAGCAGGCGGCAAACCGTGACGATCTGAAGAAACTCCTTTCCGTCGCATCGGGCGGCGTAGTTTTTACGACCATTCAAAAGTTTTTGCCGGAAGAAACGGGCGGCAGGTATCCGACGTTGTGTGACCGCCGCAATATCGTGGTAATTGCCGATGAAGCACATCGTACCCAATATGATTTTATTGACGGTTTTGCACGGCATATACGCGACGCCTTGCCCAATGCCTCGTTTATCGGGTTTACCGGTACGCCGATTGAAAAGGAAGACAAAAACACACAGGCGGTTTTTGGGGATTATATTGACGTCTATGACATTCAACAGGCGGTAGAAGACGGCGCAACGGTGCGCATTTACTACGAAAGCCGTCTTGCGAAGATAGAACTCTCAGAATGTGAACGGAAGGCGCTTGATGAACGGGTTGAAGAGGTGACCGAAACGGACGAATTGACCGAACGGCAAAAACGCTTTGCGAAATGGACAAGCAAAGAAGCCGTTGTCGGCAGTGAAGGCCGCTTAAAGCAGATTGCCGCCGACCTGGTCAACCATTATGAACAGCGTTTATCAGCGGCAGACGGCAAGGCATTGATTGTCTGCATGAGCCGCAGGATTTGCGTTGCCTTGTATAACGAGATTATAACATTGCGCACACACTGGTATGACGCTGCCGATGACAAAGGGATTATTAAGATAATCATGACCGGCTCTGCCAGTGACCCGTTGGATTGGCAGGAGCATATCCGCAATAAGCCCAGACGACAAGAGATCGGCAACCGGCTGAAAGACCCCAAAGACCCGCTCAGGTTGGTGATTGTCCGTGATATGTGGCTCACCGGTTTTGATGCGCCCTGCCTGCATACCATGTACATTGATAAACCAATGAACGGCCACAATCTGATGCAGGCCATAGCCCGTGTTAATCGTGTATTCGGCGATAAGGAAGGTGGACTGGTTGTTGATTATATCGGTATCGCCCAGGACTTAAAAAAGGCTTTGGCGGTTTATACAGAAAGCAAGGGCAAAGGCAAGCCGGCATTTGATAAGGAAGAAGCCGTTGCCATGATGGTAGAGCTTTACGAGGTTGTGGTTGATATGTTTTACTCCTCTCCATTCAGGGGCGGAAAGACGAGGGGTTTTGATTATCGCAAATACTTTGCGCTTGAACCCAGGGAAAAGCTGGATTTCATACTCGACGCGGCAAACTACATCTCAGAATTAACGGAAGAAAAAGACGGCAACCTCGTCAGGAACGGCAAAGAACGCTTTAAGCAGAACGTGATTCGGCTCCAAAAGGCGTTCGCACTTTCTGTTCCCCATGCTAAGGCATTTGAAATACGGGATGATTTGGCCTTCTTTCAGGCGCTGAAAACCCGCTTCTCCAAGTTTGACGAACAGGGTAAAAAGCGCACGGACGAAGAAATAGAAACGGCTATTCGCCAGATTGTCAATGATGCGATCATTTCTAAAGAGGTCATTGACGTATTTGATGCCGCTGGAATAAGAAAGCCGGATATTTCTATTCTTTCCGACGAGTTTCTTGCAGAGATTCAGGGCATGTCCCGTAAGAACCTTGCCCTGGAATTACTTAAACGGCTCCTCAACGACGAAATAAAAAACCGGAAGAAAACCAATCTGATACAGGGCAAGAAGTTTTCCGAATTGCTGGCAGCGGCTGTAAAACGCTACCAGAACGGACTGATTGACTCCGCAAAGATTATTGAAGAACTCATCCGGCTTGCAATGGATATACGCGAGGCGGACCGGCGAGGCGAGAAGCTAAATCTGTGCGTTGATGAACTGGCTTTTTATGACGCCCTTGCAGACAATCCAACCGCTGAAACTGTTTTAGGCGATCAGACTCTTAAATTGATTGCCCATGAACTTGTCGAAAGCGTTCGTAAAAACACGACGATTGATTGGCAATTGAAAGACAGTGTTCAAGCCAAACTGCGGGTGCTTGTGAAGCGGATACTGAGGAAATACAAATATCCGCCGGATGACCCGGCTACCGGGGAATACACGGTTTCTGTGAACAAGGTGCTGGATCAGGCGGAGTTGCTGGCTGATTTCTGGACAAAAGATGAATTAGGATGAAGTTCGGGGGCGTCTATTGGGGGGGGGAATAGGAACCGTGACTATTTTATGTTTGTTTCGGTTTTGCGTGTCCGTCTCCACGCCAAAACCCCGAATCTCCTGCCGAACAAGTTCTCAAGCTTGTTACCCGTTAACCGAGATTTCTGACTCGTTCTTCCGAACCACAAATATTGGTGATTTTTAAACCAAAGTTTTCATCTACAACTACGACTTCCCCCTGTGCTAACAATTTCCCCCTAACAAGGAGATCCACCGGGGTTCCTGCCACCCTATCCAGTTCTACGATTGATCCTTGCGATAAAGACAGGATGTCCTTTATAAGCATAGTGGTGCGGCCTAATTCAACGGAGACCGGCACCGAAATGTCCAATATCAAATCCAAATTACGTTTGTCTTCGCTCTTTAATCCTTCAGCGCCTATGGGGCTGATAGGTCCGAATTGAACCGATTGGATTGAGGCCTGATTATCAAAGTCCGCCGTGTCGCTTATATTTTTTGCCGCTTCCGCGGCTTTACTTTTCTTTTTTTCCTTAGTTGTACCCGCATCCTTTTCTGGTTCCATGTCCTTATCTCTTTTCTATAAATGTACTAAATAATCTAAGCATTCTTTGCCATGTGTGCGAATTGTTACGAAATGTTAAAATAAACGAAATTTATGAAACGGCAACCTCATTCCCTTTATTCCTTCTGCGGCAAACTATTCCCACACATCAAATCATGGACGAAACCTGAAATGCCAGATTCTTACTCACCATACCTGGTTTACCATAGGATTTTACCTTTTCTTCGATCTCCAGCTTCAATAAATCATTAACCTTATTATCCAACCTTACAACGTCTCCCTCTTTCAGGTTAATAAGTTCATTCAAAGACAGATTGGTTGTTCCCAGGACTACCGTGGTAGTTAATTCTACATTGTTGAGAACATTTTTAACAAGGGCAATTTCTTCCTGACGGCCTACCTTTTCAGTCTTTGATTTTATCATCATCATTTCCAGCGTTGTGACGGGTATGCACAGAATGATGGTGCCGTTACCCAAATCTCCGCTGGTGGCAAAATTAATCGATATCATAACCTCTGTGGAAGGAGCAATTTGTAAAGATTTTATGTCGCTCTCTATTTTTTCAATCTTCCAATCCAGGTGCGCTATTTTCAACCAACATATCTTCACCTCTTCCACGACGCTTAATAAAACGGAATTTACCACCGCCTCTTCTATCATGGTAAGCGGTCTTATCTTTTGGGGTATTCTACCGGGACCGCCCAATCCCCGGTCTACCATAGCAAGGCAGTAACCAACGTCGAGGGTGAGACAGCCAAGTCCGCTAAAGGGTTTTAAGCTTAGAACGCTTGTGCACATAATATCAGTAAACGAGGTGACAAACACCTCGTAACTGAACTCTTCAATAGCTATAAGCTCAACAACTATTGACGCGCTCAAATACCGGGAGAGCGATATACCCATGGCCTTTGCCACTTCCTCACTGATTTTTTGCAACCGGCGTTTCTGTTCCCTGGGGAATCTGTCAGGCCGCCGAAAATCATAGTGCTGGATTTTTTTATCTTTCTTCGTCTCAACCTTTTGGCCTACCAATACCTGGCCTGTTTCTATTGCCGCAAGTAATGCCTCTACTTCCTCATTTTTCAGTATTGCGTTTGCCATATCACCAAACCCTGTTTTATAGACCCATCATTTACCAATGAGTCCGATTTCATTGAACAACAAACTCAGAGAAATATACCTGAAGAATACCACCTTCCACCTTTAAAATGGTGTCGATATTTTTTTTGATTTCACCCCGCAGGCTTTCTTGTCCTTCCAAACCTTCAATATCTTCCAGGGTTTTAGAGGAAAGGATAGAAATCAACCGGTCTTTTATGGGGATAGCCTTAGCCTCGATTTTCTTTTTTGTCTCCGCGTCTTTTGCTTCCAGATGTACCTTCGCCTTCAAATACCTTCTGGCGTTGGAACCACTCAAGTTTACGACGATGACTTCCACGGGTATTATTAAAGGACCCTCTTCAACTTTTTCCTCCTTTTTTGGAGCGGATGAAACGGCAATTATTTCTCCGCCCGGCAGTTCTCCCCAATGCAGGCCAATACCTTCTTCCGTCCAATGCGCTTCCACCGTTTCCCGGCCAACCGGTAAATTTCCCGGCAAAGAGGCAAATCCTTTTGAGGCGCACAAAAAGGCACAAGCAAGGCCAAGAGAAACGGCAACGCCCTTCCACGCCCGAATTGAATTTATACAAGTCTTGTTAATTCGCGGTTTACTCATATCACCATTCAAATCCCCGTTAAACATAGTTTTCTCTCTCCTGTCTCTCAACGGACTATTTTTTTCCAATTTTCGGATCATTTCTCAAATATTTTAATTTTTCAGTCAATTTAACGGCAAGCTCCGGGGTGAAGGCCTCGAGCACCTTTGCTGATGTTTTATCGTCCATCATCGATAATAATTTAACCGCCGTGTCGTCATCCATTTCCTTTAGGATCATTGCCGCTTTTTCCGGTTTCATATCCTTGTAAACAGCCGCCAGTTTCTTCATGTTCTTTGCCTCAGCATCGGTTAACTGCAACGACTTTTTCTGCATTTCCGTTTTCTGGTCCGATACGGAATCAAGTATGCCGGTCAAATCCCGTTTGAGGTCGTCAATTTGCTTCCTTTCAACGCTTAAATCGGCACGCAACGACTCCAACATCTTTTCCCTCAAATCCAGCAGTTCGTTCCTTTTCGCGTATTCTTGCTTTATGATTGCTACTTCTTTCAGCATAGTTGCCACTTCCTGGGAAGAAAGTGGTTTAAATATCGCTGTTGAGCGTTGTTTGTAAGAAGCCGGCAACTTCGGCTTCGCCTTTTCTTTGTTTGCTGCTGCAAGTGAAGCGGTACCCGTTCCGGCTTCTTCTTCCACGGTATCACCGGCAGGCGCCGTATGTACCGGAGGGGGTAGTGGTGGAGGTTTTTTCTTCATAAAACGCATCCCCACAACGCCTACACCCATAATAACAATTCCCACCCCTGCAAACATAATAATTTTTTTATTTTTCAGAAGCTTCATAAGTTATACTCACTAAAATTACTTAAAAATCTTTTTAAATTGAAATCTTGACGTTGCAATTTCATCATAATTCTTGTTTTCTAACCGAAGCATCTGCTCTTTATATTCCTTTTCCTGCCGTTCGCGTAATTTTTCAAGGACTTTTCTCCTCTTAAAAACGACCAGCAGTTTTTCCCGCGCCAGATCAACCTTTTTAGCAGATTCTTTTATTTTAGCGCCCTGCGCCTCCATATCCCTGCGCAGCTTTGCAAAATACACCTCAAACAGGACGAACACAGTTGCTTCCTGCGGTTTGCGCAACTCTTTTTCCATTTCGCCTTGTTGCATTGTAAACACCGATTGCAAAAGCGTCAGCATCTTTTCGTCATCCTGCAGTTGCTTTTGCAAAAGCTTCAACTCTTTAACGAGACACTCTTCCTTCAGCTTCTCGATTTCCAGTAATTTTTGAAATTTAAAATAGAATCCCATAACCGATGATGAATGTTTTTAGAATCTAGCGGCAACGGTCTTTTTGGCCGTATCATTCTTTGCTAGTAAATTGAGAAGCCTTTCAACCGTTTTTTCGTAATTGCCGTCTTCTGTTACGTCCTGTCTCAGATATTCATTTATTTTGTCAATGGACGATATGGCAAAGTCAATCTTGGCGCTGCTGCCCTTCGTGTATGCGCCGATGTTGATCATATCCTCTGATTCTTTATAGGTGGCGTATACCGTTTTTAAATGATTGGCCGACTTTCGATGCTCTATCGTTACAATATCGTCCATGCACCTGCTAACGCTTTCCAGAATGTCGATTGCCGGAAAATGATTTTGGTTTGCCAGCGCCCTTGATAATACGATGTGTCCGTCAAGAATACCACGAACCGCGTCTGCAATCGGCTCATTCATGTCGTCTCCATCAACCAGCACCGTATATAAACCCGTAATACTTCCTCTCTCGCCGGTTCCCGATCTTTCCAGCAACTTTGGCAGAAGTGCGAATACGGAAGGGGTATAACCTTTGGAAGTAGGCGGTTCCCCGATAGATAAGCCGACCTCCCGCTGCGCATTGGCAAATCGCGTAATAGAATCCAACAAAAGCATCACCTGCATCCCTTTATCCCTAAAATACTCGGCAATCGTTGATGCAATGTACGCGCCCTTTACCCTTAATAGTGCCGGTTTGTCAGAAGTTACGGAGACGAGAACGGATTTTTTAATTCCTTCCTCTCCCAAGCTCTTTTCAATGAATTCCCGCACCTCTCTGCCTCGCTCACCAATGAGGGCGATTACGTTGACGTCCGCCTCGGAATTCCTTGCAATCATTCCCATCAAGGTGCTTTTTCCGACGCCGCTGCCGGCAAATATCCCCAATCGCTGCCCCTTACCGCACGTGAATAACCCATCCAGCACCCTCACCCCCGTTCTGAGCGGGTCTTTTATCCTGTCCCTTGTTAAAGGGTCCGGCGGTGAGCTGTAGATGGAGCGATGCTCCTCGGCCCTTAACGGCCCTTTTCCGTCTACCGGCTCGCCCAGTCCTCCGATAACCCGCCCCATGAGTTCCATGCCAACCTTGATTTCTAACGGGGCGCCTGCGGCAATAACCTTGGTTCCGGGACTAATTCTGTCCACGTCACCGATAGGCATGAGGAGTATCTTTTTCCCTTTAAATCCCACCACTTCAGCCGGCACCAACGTTTGGGCGTTATCCAGTTGGATATAGCACAAATCCCCTATCGGCACCGCCGGGCCATGAGACTCGATCACCAAACCTGCCACGTGCGCGACCCGTCCTACATGCCTTACGTGGGGAATAGCGTGCAACTTTTTTTGATACCGTTCAAAATCAATGCGCTGTTGGCTCATTCATATTCCCCACTAATGCCTTCCGGATTTCCTCCCAGCGAGATTCCACGTGGCTTTCCACGTTCCCAAAATCCGTTTCCACCACACACCCGCCGGGCGCAACGTTCCTATCCTCAAGCACCTTAATACCTTCGCCCACTATTTTCATCCCTTCCAGCGTATTCATCTTTTTCAAATCTTCCGGAGAAACGCGCACGGCAACGAGCTTCTTCTCACCCACGTAAGTAAGCGCCTCCGTTACCGCCTGTTTCATAATATTGACGCTATTTTCACTGATTTCGTAACCGACGGTTTTTTTTGCGATAGCCAGGGCAAGCTTTAAAATCTCAAGCTCACTCTCGCGCCAGATTTTCTCCTTTTCAGCGGCCATTTGCCTCGCTGCGTCCTGAAACAAATCCACCAACGATGCATACTCCTTTTTCAGCCGTTCAAACTCCTCCTGAGAGGCTTGTTCTGCATCCGCCCTGCCTTTTTTATAGGCCTCATCTTTTGCGGATTCAAGCTCTTTCAACCGTTCATCTTCTTCTTTTTTCAGTAATTCCTGCTGTAGCGATTCCTCCTGGGCAAGGTCGATTCGATGAACTCTCGATTGCAAAACATGAACGCCTCTGACTTCGGGCGCTGCGTATATTTTCTTGTTCTTCATACGAATTTATCAACAGCTCCTTTCGAGCCTTTCTTTTTAACAACCGCTTCGCCCTTCGCTTCCAACCGCTTTACGGCGTCCACAATCTGCTGCTGGGCAGCCTCCACCTCAGATAGCAGCCGTGGTCCCAAGAGGTCTTTCTCCTCTTTTACCGAATCTCCCACGCGCTTAGACATGTTGCTGAAGAATTTCTTCTCAATTTCTTCGTTAGCGGTTTTCATCGCCAGGGCAATCACACGGTTATCAACTTCCGTAAGTATCTTTCTCAACGCTTCATCTTGAACACTGACAACGTCTTCAAAGGTGAACAATAATTTTTTGATTTCATCCGCAAGTTCAGGATTTCTGTGGTTTATCATGTCAACCACACTCTTATCGGCAGCGCCCTCCATGCTGCTGATGATATCCGTAGCCAGTTTATACTTCTTCTTTGCGGGCATTTTCTGGCGTTTATCCTCGTTTTTTATCTTTGAGGCAACAACGGCATTTACCTGCACGAGCAATCTCGCCGGAGGCGGGTCCATCGTCGATATGCGCATAATTATCTCGGCTTGTAACTCGGTGGGGAATTGCGACAGCGCCTTCGCGGCGCGGGGCGGATCGATATACGACAGAATAAGCGCTATCGTTTGCGGATGCTCACCGACAATCAGACGCACAATCTCGTCGTCGCTGGCCTCCTTAAGTATCTGGAAAGGCATAGGAAACAGCGTCCCATCTTCGACACTGGTATAAATCTCCTCCATTTTTTGAGCGCCAACTGCCTTTTCCAACAGCTTTTTGAACGAGGTGTTATCGTATTTGACTATGTTAATATTTGAATGCAGTTCCTGAGACAGGTCATCTAACACCCGGTCTACCAGTTCCTTATCAATATGATGAAACTTCGACATTTCCGCGGTAACAAGAGCTATCTTTTCATCGTCAAGCTCTTTAATTACACCGGCGGCGGCGTCAGCATCAAGGGTTGACAAGATAATTGCAACTTTTTGTACGCCCGTTAGTTTTTCCATTTTTACTCATTTCTTGCCGCCACATCCGCAGCAATCCACCGTTTCAGAGAATTTGCCACTGTGCCTGGGTTGCTTTTAATCTTATCAACAACCTGCTTGCGTAACACCACCCGTTTTGCCTCTGCAACCTTTTCTAAGGTTTCTTCTTCCAGAGGCTCTTCTACTGCAAGAACCGGTTTCTTTACTATAGTTTCCACTTCTTCCTTTACCTTAGGTTTCTTGATCCTTTTCATGCTTCTCATCACAAATAACAGGAAGACCAATACGGTTATGGCAAGAGAACCGTTCTTTGCCATCTTCAGCATAAAATCTTTCTGCTGTTCTTTTTTTACCGCGATTTCTTCCTGCTCAAGATGCTCATAAGGCTGTTCGTAGAACTGTACGTTTTGTATTTCAAAACTATCGCCGCGGTTAATGTCATCGACACCCATCGCCTGTTTTACCAGCGCGGCAATACGCGTAATTTCGTCTTTATTTCGTGGTATGTATGCCCTCACCATCTTTCCGTCATCAGACTTCTTTTCTTCATACATACCGTCAAGAAGCACGGCAACCGACAGCCTCTTGACCATTGCGCCATGATTGCCAACAACACGTTCCGTCTTGCTCACTTCATACTGGTTTTGCGCCGTTTCCTCTTCCTCTGTCGGCCCGGCCGTCTGAATAATACCTGACTGAGACATATTAAGATTTGACTGCACCCCGGCCATTCCACCGCCGGAAAATGGCGCACCGCCGGATATCCTGGTCGTTACGGTTTGGACTTTGCTGACCCTGCGTTCAGGGTCATACTCAACCGACCTTTCATCTACGTTCTTGAAATCCAAATCGGCAGTTACACGTACGACGGATTTGCCGGCGCCCACGATCTTTTCCAGCATGTCCTGCGCCTTCGCTATAAAATAATCTTCCATCTTCTTCTTGACTTCCAACTGATCGTTACTCGTTCCGGCCGAAGACAAAGGCGATTCCTTCCTGGATAGCAGGTTTCCGCGTGTATCGGTAATGGTAACGTTTTCCGGTTTAAGTCCCTCAACACTCGAACTTACAAGGTGAGTAATACTGGCAACCTGTTCCGGCTTCAAAGCGCTCATGCTTTTGTTTTTCAGCTTTAAAATAACGGAAGCCGTCGGATTTTTTTCTTCCTCAATAAACAAAGAACCTTCCGGCAAGGCAAGATGCACCTGCGCCCACTCTACGTAGTCTAAATGCCTGATTGTCTTCGCAAGCTCTCCCTGAATAGCCCTTCGGTAATTGATACGCTGTACAAAATCTGAGGTGCCAAAACCAACCTTATCCAACAACTCATACCCCGACTCTTCTCGCGGCAAACCTTTGCCTGCAAGCTTCAGCCTCGTTTCATACACCTTCTCGCCGGGAACCATTATCGCAGCGCCGTTTCTTCCAATTTGATAAGGTATTTTCTCGTCTTTTAAAAAATCAACAACCTCCCCGCTCTCTTTCGCGCCAAGCTCTCCGTACAGTAATCCATAGTCGGCTTTTCTAGCCCATTGCGTAACCCCGATAATACCGCCGATAAATCCCATGGTTAACATAATCATAATAAACTTGTGCGAAAAGCTGATATTTTTCCAGATGTCCCCAAATTGCCCCATAGTTTGTTTTAAATCGAAGTTCATGGTTTTCTATCTCCATCATTGAGTGCGCCATATAAATTATAGAATTGTTATGAGGGTATAGAGCAATTGTTGTACCAATAAAGCCTGGTCTTGTTTTCTGGTTAAAATAGTTGCAACTTGCCTCAATTACGTATGTTACGAAACTCACAGTTTGATATGATTCCATGGGCGCAAGCCGACAAGCTCGATTTTATATCATTTCAATATATCAAAATACAACCTGATGTATATTATTTTAACACCCTGGTGTAAAGCGCCTTCTTATCCTGCACCTCTTTTATCCTATTGTTTGTTGCCATGCAATGCATAAGATATGATAGCAGAAAATCAACACATATCAAGCGTGCAATTTGCGTTAACTCATGAATGGAGCTTCTTGAATACCGGAACACAGGCTATACATTTTAATGGAGGTAAGCCGATACCTTGTCCTCCGTTTTCAGATTTGAATCTGGATGCGTTTTTGTGCAGAATAGTGGACGACATGGACAAACTCTGTTTATCAGGGTTGTGCCGCCTCTTTTTTTACCTTATTCCACGTGGCATCCATTTCTTCCAAGGTACATTTCTCGATATCCTTGCCCATAGATGCAAGCGCCATCTCCATCTTTTTAAAGCGTTCTACAAATTTATAGATGGTTTTGTGAAGCACGTTCTCTGTGTCCAGTTTTAAAAAACGGGAGAGGTTGACGATGGAAAACAGAAGGTCTCCAACCTCCTCCTCAATATGTTCCGGGTTATTCTCGCTAATGGCCTCTTTCACCTCGGACAGTTCTTCTTCAACCTTGTCAATCACGCCATGGATGCTTGGCCAGTCAAAACCCACCTTGGCCACCTTCTTTTGCAACTTTTGCGCCTTTTGGAGGGCGGGGAGGTGTTTCGGTAGCCCATCGACGATAAACTTTCTTTCCTCGTTCCCCTTTTCCGTTTTCTTGATTTCCTCCCACTGGTGAATGACCTCTTCAGGCGTGGCGGCTGTGGCCTCACCGAAGACGTGGGGATGGCGTCGCGTCATTTTATCAAGGCACAACGCCATAACGCTGCCGATATCGAATTCGCCCTTTTCCTTTGCAATTTGGCAGTGAAAAACAATATGGAAAAAAAGGTCTGCCAACTCTTCCTTAATTTTATTGGGGTCGCCGGAATCTATTGCATCAATTACCTCATAAGTTTCCTCTACCAGGTGCGGTTTTAATGATGCGTGGTTCTGCTCTTTATCCCACGGACAACCATCCTTACTGCGCAGCCTCTGCATTAATTCAAGCAGTTCTTGAAATAGTGAAGAGGATTTATCTTTTAATGTATTCATTTGCGATTATACCGATAGAAAAAGGTGTAACAGGGTTAAATTGTGTCGCTACTGAGATGGCTTTTGTGTAGCGCATGTTTCCAACCTGCAATCGTTTCACATAAAAACAGCAGGCTGGAAGCCTGCGCTACAACAGGCCCGAAGGGCTGCAAGGATATAGCCAGGGGTGAAGCCCCTGGGAAAGAAACAAAAGGGAATCAGCCCCGAAGGGGTGACAGAAAAGGACGCACAACATTGCTGGGACGCCTATTATTTCTAAAATGTATTATTGTTTTGATCACGAAACCAAAACATCTTGTCTCCCCTTCGGGGCTGGTATTCTTTGATTATCCTTACAGGGGGCTTCACCCCCCCCGCTATATCCTGTCGTCCTTTCAGGCCTAACTTTGAAATTCCTACACATTAAATTAGGCCGCCAACGGCGGCGGCGTTTGTAGCGCCGGCCTTCATGGCCGGCTACGGTATCGGGTATGCACGCCCAGCGGGGGATGAACCCCTGCGCTACGAGATTGCAACCTTACAAGCACTTCTTTCCCGCAAAAACGGGAATACCGGGAAGGGATTGAGGCAAAGGGATACACGGCGTGGCCTCGTTGTAGCCGGCATCGAAACGCCTTGCTACGCCTATTCCTGTATCTGCGGTGAGGATTCGTTCGAGTTTTTCGCCTCTTTCCCTGGTTCCGTCGGCTACAATAGCCATGCTTGAATAAAGGGAGTTTCCGATGCCGGAGCCGCCCCCCTGTTGAATGCCCACCCACGACGCCCCATTTGTGGCATTCAGCGCAAGGTTAATCATCGGCCAGTCGGAAACGGCGTCGCTGCCGTCCTTCATTTCCTCGGTCTCCTGGTATGGGGCGGCTGCCGACCCGCTGTCGAAATGGTCCCTGCAAATGACTACCGGCGCCTTAACCGTCCCGTTTCTAACCAGTTCATTAATGGTCAGGCCTATTTTTGCACAGTCGTTATTACTTAACCAGCAGCTTCTGGCGGGCAGCCCGGGCAGTGTTTTCTTTTCCCTAACAAGTCTGATCCACTTTACCACAGATGCGTCTTTATTGAAATCCTTGATGATGGCATTATCAATTTCTTCAATATCAGATGCGCTTCCAGACAGCGCTACCCATTTAAAGGGCATTTTGCCCTGAAATAACGGACGTAAGAAGGCGGACATAAATCCCTGATACCAATACCTTCCATCGGCATCCCTAATGGACACGCCGGCCATTTCGGCCTGCGCCCTGAGATTGTTGCCATACTCATAGCACACTGCGCCGTTTCTTTGCATGGTCAGAATGGCCTTTGCCTGCTCAACGATGGCGTCGAGTACCTTTTCTTTGTACGCGTGTTTGTTTTTTTCTTTCAGCTTGTCGAGTTCCATTACGTCGCCAATAGGGACGTATGATAGCAGATCGTGCGCCGGGGTCTGGTCCGTCACAACGTCAGGGGTAATCTTACGGTTTATCAATTCAGGGTAGACTTGAGCGGCGTTTCCTACGAGGCCGATTGACAAAGGGATTTGTTTGGACTTGGCATCTAGCGCCCACGTAAGCGCCTCATCAAGGCTCAATGTCATTCTATCGCAATAGCCATCCTTGCGTTTTTGCTCTATACGCTCCTTGCGAACCTCTACGCACAGGATAACGCCCTCATTCATAGTAACCGCCAGGGGTTGCGCGCCGCTCATGCCACCCATGCCGGCGGTAAGCACCAGCTTGCCTTTGAGTGTTTCCGTTTGAAACGCCTTTTTTGCTAGCATGGCAAAGGTCTCGTAGGTTGTTGCTAAGGCATCCTGAATGCCGGTATAAGTCCAACTTCCGGCAGAGGTTTGTCCATACATGGTAAGACCCAAATCCTCGTAGGTATCAAACACCTCTTGTTTCGTCCATGCAGAAACCAGATTGGCATTGGCAATGACAAGGCGTGGGGCGCATTCATGTGTTTTAGCGACGTATACCGGCTTGCCTGACTGGATGCACAACGTCTCGTCCTTTTCCAGGGTTTTCAGGACATGTACCACCCGCTGATATTCCCGCCAATTCCTCACCACGCGGCCGGCGCCTCCGTATACGATGAGTTCATTGGGTTGGGTGGCAATCCGGGGATCCAGGTTGTTCATAAGCATGCGCAGGGCGGCCTCGCTGTCCCACGTCTTACAGGAAAGCGTTGTGCCTGTAGGGGACTGAATGGCTTCCTGCGGTCTGAATTCATAAAACATTGAGGATGTCATAAGATATGCTAGTTCCTTTAAAAAATTTCGTGATTTTCTTAATTGAATCGTGTTTCAGGGTGGCATGGACTGTAGAGACGCATAGCAATGCGTCTCTACGTTTGTCCGTAACCGGTTGGTGCAAGCCTATAACTCCGGCAGAAATTTCGCCAATTGCTGCATCCACTGCCACGTTTCGTTCTTTATTCCTTCGGCTTCAACCCCATCCTTAAAAGAGTCTTCATTCTCTTCTATAAAGATGTAGACCTTTCCGAGAAATTCTTTCAATTCAGAGACTTGTTTCAAAATATCCATTTTGTCCTCCTTAAATTATAAATCACTAAAATTCCCCTCTTGGGGCATACGTGTTAAGTTTAGGAATTAGTAATCACCGTTAAACCTTTATTGGTGTTGCATCCAACGTGTCCCCCGCTGGCGGGGGGCGGGGGGTGGAATGGAACTTGTTCGCCGCTTCAACTACCTCTTTTCTACGAACACCAATTTCCATCTTGAATTCTACGAATGGTTCACCAAACATTGCACACTGAACTATTGTCAAAACAAATAATATAGATACAAGGTTGTAAACATGCTGGAATTTTTACTTGTGCCGGTCTACCCCCTTGATCCCTCGCCAGCGGGGGACACTGGTCTATCATGTTCTTAGTGGCACGCATACCGTTGTAAGCCACAAATAAGTATGTGCAAACAAGGCCATCCAATATTCCATGCAATATAATTGGGAACACTCCCGATTGGCAACCCTGAAGGGTTGCCCTACCGATACAAACCAAGGCAAATATACCAGCCTTTGTCGTGTAATGCAAATCTTTTGAGCCGGATTTTTTGTTTGAAAGAGGCCGGGCAATGGTTTAGAATCACAAAATAGTATTTTGTGATGATTTTTATTAATGGAAGAGTAGTAGTAAGGAGTAGAAATTTGGCAAAGGCCTTAGCGTTATTATCCGGAGGTTTGGACAGCACACTGGCCATACGGGTTATTATGGAACAGGGGATTGAGGTGGTCGCCCTTAATTTTGTCACCGTCTTTTGCCGCTGCACCTCTCATGGGAGCTGTAAGCTTGAGGCGGTAAAGGTGTCGGAGAAGTTTGGCATACCCATTAAGGTTATCAATACCACCGAACGGTTTTTGGAATTGGTGAAAAAACCCAAGTTTGGCTATGGGAAAAACATGAATCCCTGCATTGATTGCAGGATTAACATCTTCCGCGCTGCGGGCGACTACATGCGCGAGATCGGCGCTGATTTTATCATTACGGGAGAGGTGCTGGGGCAGAGGCCGATGTCGCAGCGCATGGACGCCATGAATATTATCGACAAAGAGGCGAATCTCACCGGGCTGGTGCTGAGGCCGCTGTGCGCCAAACACATGCCGCCTACTATTCCCGAAAAAACAGGCCTTGTGGACAGGGATCGGTTGCTGCAAATCAAGGGACGTTCCAGGAAAGACCAGATACAGCTTGCCGACGTGTTTCAGATTAAGGATTATCCCTGTTCTGCCGGTGGCTGCCTGCTGACCGATCCGGAGTTTTCCCATCGCATGAGGGACCTGGTGGACAATTGCGACGCAGACGTGAATGACGTCAACCTCCTGAAGGTAGGGCGGCACTTCAGGTTGGACGAGTCAACAAAGATAATCGTCGGCAGAGACGACGACGAAAATAACCGGCTCGAATCGCTTTCAGAGGAGGGAGACTGGGTGCTACGCCTTGTTGATATGATGGGGCCTCTAACGCTCCTTCGGGGAGACGTAACGGAAGAAAAGATCAGGATCGCCGCGCAGCTTACCGCCAGGTACGGCAAAGCAAACGCGCTGTCTTCGGCAACGGTTTCCGTGAAACAGATAAATAATGACGCCGCGGCAACAACCATTGAAGTTGAGCCGATGAGCGAGGACGAGGCCGACAAACTTATCCTCAAAAAACAAAACGTATCGTCATGTGCAGGGTGACTTCTCTTATGAATTTATTCAAAACAAAGATCAATTTACAAGAATTGTTAAAAACATTCAGAAATGCAAAGCCGGGGGCTTCTCCTCAGGGCAAGAAGTCCTTCATCAAGGCAGACAAACAGGTATTTGTCATTATCGGGATTACCTTCGCCGTTGCAGCCGTTGTGCTTCTCTGCTATTGGTTGTACATGGAAAGGCCTTATTACGAGAAGTTGATTGCCAGCAAGGATGAATTGATTAAGACGTTAAAATTTACGCGGGATAAACAAAGGAAAATACATGAAAATGCGGTGGCCGCTTACGAAGAAAAGCTGGCAAACGAATATGTCTTGAAGTCCGTGCATGACGGCAAAGTCCGTGATTACGAGCAGAAACTCAATTCTTATCAAAGTAGTTATGTCACAAAAAGCGATCATGAAAATGTATTGAAAGATTTGGAACTGCGCCTGGAAGAAGGGGATTCGTCACAAAAAGACCTTGAGCAAAAAATCACCCCTTTGGAGCAAAAGGTTTCTATTCTGGAAGATAAAAATCTGGACCAAAAAAGGCTCATAGAAAAATCGCTGGGGTTTATTCAAAAAGAACGCGACAGGCTGGAGGCTCTGCTTGTGCAGCAGAGAAAAAAGGCATTTATCCCTTCATTAATCCTTCCGGAAACGAAGAACAGCGCTATAAGCACCCGAGCCTTAAAAGAATTAGTCTCTATTAAAGACCGGCTGAAAGACATTGAGGATATGAACGTTGCTTTGAAACCGGAGACTTATTTCAACATAGGACTCGTTTCCTATTATAACAAGCAATATAGCGAGGCTACCGAGCAGTGGGAAAATGCGGTGTCACTCGACAAAAACAACCTCAAGGCATACCTTTGCCTTGGCATCGCGTACCAGGAACAAAACATGTCGGACAATGCAATCAAGGTATTGAAACGCGCTATCGAGATCAATCCTAAGTACGCCACGATACACCTTGCGCTTGCCCGTATCTATGAACAAAAGAACAGTATTGACGAAGCCATCCATGAATACTCGAAGGTAATCGATATCGCCCCGCAGACGATAGACATCCACAACGTCCTGGGATCCCTTTACGAGAAGAAAGGGCTGAGAGACGAGGCAAGAAATTCCTTTGCCTTGTATGAAAAGCTAAAGGGGGAACGGAAATAATTGTTAACCGTTCACCGGTAGCGCAGGCTTCCAGCCTGCATTTATTTAATACCTAAATTCTGCAATTGATTTTCGCGTAGCGAAAATCGGTCTTCTATAATGCCCTTGCCAGGCAAAAACGATAATAAACTTCAGTTTTTGTCGGTT
>JACVXV010000020.1 GCA_015661205.1 Candidatus Brocadiaceae bacterium | reverse complement strand
GCTAATTTCTTCAACGCGACTAACTTCTTAATCGTTTGCTGATTCCCCTTTGCTTTCAAGGCTTGCATAAGACCTCCGTTTTGTAATGTATTATTATTTCCCTGGTTGTATGGATTGTTTTCTCCAATACTTCTGCATTTTCCGGAGAAGTTTTGCCTTTATCCCCGTCTAAGGCCGAAGACGAATTCCAGGAAGAGTTGCAGTGGCTTTCGGAAGAAAAGGTTGTTTTTACCACATCACGCCACGAACAGAAGGTCTCGGAGACCGCCTCCGCTGTGTACATCATTACCCAGGAAGACATTCGTCGTTCTGGCGCCAACTGCATCCCGGAACTCCTTCGCATGGCGCCCGGGGTAAACGTTGCAAGGATTGACGCCAACAAGTGGGCTATATCCATGCGTGGTTTTAACAACCGGTATGCCAACCAACTCCTCATATTAATTGATGGGCGGAGTGTTTATACTCCGCTCTTTGCAGGCACCTATTGGGACGTCCAGGACACGCTGCTGGAAGATTGCGTATTGAGGTAATTCGCGGTCCTGGCGGCGCCTTGTGGGGAGCAAATGCCGTTAACGGCATTATCAATATTATTACTAAACACGCAAAAAACACGCAGGGTGGGCTTGTTACGGGCAGTGTGGGCAGTGAAGAGAGAGGAATGGGGGGAATTCGCTACGGGGATAAGATAGGTGATAATGCCTATTTTCGTGTCTATTCAAAATATCACAACCACGATGATTTCGCTCAGCAGTCGGGGGGCAGCGCGCATGACAGTTGGGAATCGGAACGCGGCGGTTTTCGGTTTGACTGGGATTCCTCTCCAAAGGATTCTTTGACGTTTCAGGGCGACCTGTATTCCAACGATGAGGGAGAAACCAACAGTTACGGGAAAAGCCACGATTTAGACGCATCAGGAAGTAACGTGCGCACCCGTTGGAAACGTGTCTTTTCTGACGTTTCTGACGTAACGGTACAAATGTATTACGATCAAACTCATCGCAAAACTTCAAGCCTGGAAGAGCTGCGTGATACCTTTGACGTAGACGCCCAGCACCGGTATAAACTGGACACCTGGAATGAATTCACCTGGGGGTTAGGATACCGGTTCACCCAAGACGATATCGACGACACCCCTTCCCTTTCCTTCCAACCACACAAGAGAGGGGATAATGTATTCAGTATTTTCATGCAAGACGAAATGTCTTTCCTGGAAGATACGGTAAAGGTTACCATCGGGAACAAGGTTGAGCATAATGATTATACCGGGTTTGAGGTTCAACCCAGCATAAGGGCGCTCTGGTCCCTTGCCAATAATCAAGCCCTGTGGGCCGCCGTTTCACGCGCCGTAAGGACGCCTTCCCGTTTTGAATCGGACGTGGTGATTGACGCTTCCCCCTATTACTATTTTACCGGTAACAACCATTTGTGATCGGAAGATTTGCTGGCTTATGAAGTAGGTTACCGCATCCAGCCCACAAAAAGGCTTTCTTTTGACATTGCCACATTTTATAATGTGTATGACGGTATCACAAACGACGTCCGTGATGAAACCTTTAAAAATGTATATGACGGGGAAACCTATGGCATAGAAAACACCGTTAATTGGGCTGTATCCGATAGGTGGAAGCTTGCAAGAGGGTACACGTATTTCCACGAAAACCTTTTTAGTTCCGGCAAGTCTTCTTTCCTTGCGGATGACCCCCATAATCAGTTTAACATACGTTCCCTGATCAATCTGCCTTATCGCACGGAATTGGACACGGCGCTTTTTTACGTTGACGGTTTTCTACCGATGAGGAACATGGGGTTTCCGAATATTTCCGCTTTGACGTGCGCATCGGCTGGCACATCACAAAAAACGTTGCGGCAAGCCTGGTAGGCACGAATCTCCTTGATAACGAACATCTTGAATTTTCTAACAGAAACGTAGCGCCCACAGAAATAGAACGCGCTATTTACGCCAAATTTACCTGGAAGTTCTGATTGAAGAAAAAAATCTTTCATTTTGTTTTCGTATTCTCCATCCTCGCCATTCCGCTTTCCGCCTTTTCCGGACGGATATGGACGTGGCGGCCCGCGGCTTTGCATACGACGAAACCCCCAAGACCCTGGTTCTCATCGATGGCCAGCCGGTTAACGTGGTAGTTTACAGCGGAATGCAGTGGCCGACCCTTCCCATTACCCTGGAGGATATTGAACGGATAGAGGTGCTTCGGGGCCCCGGTTCGGCAATTTGGGGGGCCGACGCACTGTCGGGGGTAATCAATATCATCACCAAAAAGTGAAAGACCGGAAAAACACCCTTTCTACGCAATATGGGGAAAGAAACGCCGGAAATTATGACGTGCATGTGGCGAAAAGGCTGACCAACCAGCTTGGAATTGCCTTTATCGGAGGATTTGTGCAGACGGAACAAAAGGGGGACGCTGAAACGTCAGAGGCAAAAGAGGTGGCTCCCAACTACGAGATAAAAGATTGGGGGCAGATATTCCTTACCAATTACCGCCTGGGCTACAAGAGGGAAATGCTGGATTTTTTCAGTTGGGGCGGAATTTCCACCGACGATGAGGGATATAACCCCATTCCGGGCGCCGCTTCCATAGACCGTGCTGAAAAGGTGACGTTAAATTGGAACAACAAGCTTCAGTATCGTCTTAACGAGGATGATATTGTGCTCAGGCAGGCTACCGCGGGCTGGACCAGACGAATGAAAAATGGGATGTAAACACGAATGATTACCTCCTTAATTATAAGATAAAAAAAAGCGATGGGGTGGATACCGACCTTCAATACACGATGAAACGTCTGGAAAATCATACCATTATTGCCGGGACAAATTTTAGCCGTCTTTGGGCAAGCAGGGATATTGCCAATACCACCCCCTATTTCTATGACGAATCAGAATCGCTTTGGGACTATTGGAAATCGTTGAAGGCATGGGAAAAAACACCGAGGGTAGGAATTGCTTGCAGATGTTTGGTATTGATGGCTGGCAAAAACCGGGTAAGAGTGAATGGGAATTGCTCAGGAAATGAACCATGGAAAATAAATATCCGGTAAAAATAACTGATAAAGACTCACATCGCAAATCCGCAGGATACAAACTCCTTTTACAGGTGTTATTGATCTTGAGCGTTATCGTGTTTGCATCTGATTCCCTCATGGCCATAGGAAGCGAAACGGTATTGATACTTAATTCGAACTTGTCCGTAAAGAAGTATTCTCAAATGCAAACGGCATTTAAGGCGCATTTTGAAGGCACGGCGGTTGAAATAGACGTGGGAAGCAACTGGTTTGATGAAAAGGTGGTTGAAAAGTCTCTCCGTGATACGAAACCGGGTTTAATTTTTTGTATCGGTTCCAAGGCATACGTGCTGGCACATAAAATGTCAAAAGACACCAATATCATCTTTTCTCTCGGTATCAATTGGCAACGTTTTCCCCTCACGGACAAAACATACGTCATAGCTAATGAAATCGCGCCAATGATGGAATTGACAACGTTCCGGTACATTCTTCCCAACGTAGGAAAGGTGGGCGTGATTTACAGCAAAACCCATAACAAAGAATGGTTTCAAACAGTGCTTGCCGAGGCTGTGGAAGTTGACGTTGAAATTGTTGGAATACCGGTAGAGAAAGACAAGGAAGTAAAAGCGGCGCTAACCGCCTTGCTGCCGACGGTACACGCATTGTGGCTTATTTCGGATCCGGTCGTCCTTGCCGGCACGGAACGGGTGAAAGAAATATTCTCCTTATGTGATGCAATGAAAAACCCCGTTTTTGCCTACGATAAGCTTTTTGCAAACTTTGGCGCATCGCTTGTCATTTCTGCGGATATCGCTACTATGGGAAAACAGGCTGCAAAGACGGCAAACAATATCCTTCACGACGACTTAGAATATATCATACTCATGGATTTGAAAGGGGTGGCGCTTATCCATACCCTGATGCCCGATTTGCAAGAAAACATACTTACCGGTGCGGAAGATACCTTTGCCGTAGCACAACATACCGCCACCATTAACGAATTCAAGAAGGATGACATTCCTTACATGGAATTTATCGTGCCTATCCATGTGAGTACCGAACTATGGGGCGTGCTGAGGCTTGGATACTCCCTGGAGAATCTTAACAAGGTTATCATTGCCTCTCACCAGGAAATTAAGAGACAAACGCTCTCCATGATATTGCGGTCCGGTTTAACCACGGCCGTGTTTATCTGTATCGGTTCCGGTGTGGTGCTATTCCTTTCGTCAAGGCTGACCAAGCCGCTTACCCGTTTAACCCAGGTGGCGCAGAAACTAGCCAGGGGGGATTTCTCCGCCGCCGAAAACATCGGTATTAAATCTAAAGACGAAGTCGGGGTGCTGGTGCAGGCATTTACCGAGATGTCTAAAGAAATAAGGAATTCTTATGAAAAGCTGGAGGATTACAGCCATACCCTGGAAGGGCGCGTCGGGAAGCGAACGGCGGAACTCTCAAATTCTAACGAACTCTTAAAACAGGAAAATGAGGAACGTAAACGAGTTGAAGTGGAGTTAGAAAAAGCAAAAGAAAATGCAATTACCGACATCGGAAAATCTCTCGAGGCAAGCTTGAAAAGCAATAATCGAAGAGACATTGAAAAATGGTTGAATGAATTGTCACATTACCTTGAAAAAGTGGAGGTGGTTTATGTGTAGCACAATACTCGTTGTTGACGACTCGGTTCACGTGCACAAACAGATTGAAGTTTTTTTGAAAACAGCGGGCTATTCGAAGCTGCTCTTCGCGGAATCGGCGTCGCAAGTGTTCAAACATTTGAACGTGGAATCACCCGAAAAAGAACCAAATAATGTTGATCTGATTTTAATGGACATCAACATGCCGGGGCTGAGCGGGGTAGAGGTATGCCGCCAAATAAAAGCAATCGAGCGTCTCAGGGATATTCCCATTGTTATGGTAACCGCAGAAGATACTGACGCGGGATTGCAATTGGCCTTTGATGCAGGGGCGGTAGACTATATCAAAAAACCCGTGAGCGAGGTTGAATTAGTTGTGCGGGTCGGCTCCGTTTTAAAGCTTAAGCACGAAATGGACGAGCGAAAAAGCCGTGAGATGGAGTTGCTCAACATTACCAGCCTCCTGGAAGAGTCAAATCAGAAGCTGCAGCAGGTGAACGTAATATTGAATCGGTTGTCACGCATCGATGGGCTTACGGGCATTGCAAACCGCCGGCACTTTGACGACCTTTTTTGTCAGGAGTGGAAACGCGCCGGCAGATTATCGAAACCAATATCATTACTATTAGTAGACATTGACTTTTTCAAGAATTTTAACGATACTTATGGACATCAACTGGGTGATGAATGCCTTAAGCAGGTGGCCGGCGCCCTGAGCAGGGCGTTAAAGAGGCCATGTGACATTATTGCGCGATATGGCGGTGAGGAGTTCGTGTCCTTTCTTCCTGAGACGGATGAAAAGGGCGCGATTATGGTTGCAGAAACCATGCAAGTAAATATGGCCAACGTTAATATTCCGCACAGGAATTCGCCGGTAAGCGATAAAGTTACGGTAAGCATTGGGGTGTCAACTGCCGTTCCGTCCGCGAACTTGTTGGCCGGGACGCTTATTGCCGATTCGGATAAGGCATTGTACCAGGCAAAGCAAGAAGGACGTAACCGAATCAAGATTACCAACAGATAATTTTCTTTGCACTGGATTGAAGAGGGTGTAATTGACATAATAGCCTCGTTCCCTTTGCTTCTCAGCGTTGACGCGGTGAGGTAGGACAAGTATCTAATACGCTGGGGGGGGAATAACTACTCATTTTTTAGGACGATACATGAAAACAGAAGACTTTCTTCTTACGGACGTTGTTGACAAGGCAGAAAACCTCGCTTACCTGCCAACAATTGTTTTGAAGCTTATGGAAATAATTTCCAACCCCGATGTGTCGGTTACCGAAGTGGTAGGAATCATCAAGAAGGATCAAGGGCTTGTTGCCAGGGTGTTCAAGGTCGCCAACTCATCGTTTTACGGGCGGGTTAAAAAGGCGGAACAATTAACGGAAGCGGTGGTAACCCTGGGATTGCGGGGCTTGAAATCATTCGTTATTTCCCAGGCAGTAAAGCACGTGCTGACGACGTCAGGCATGGACGATAACACCTTGTGGCAACATGCAGTAAAGGTGTCTGTTGCCGCTTCAGTTTTGGCGAAGGAGCTACAACGCGACATGGTTGAAGATGCCCTCATGGGCGGACTGGTGCATGACATAGGCAAGGCCTTTATTGTAAGCGTTTACCCCAATGCGCCTGCGCTGATTCAGCAAAAGGCTGCAAGGGAGGGTATATTGTATTATGAAGCGGAGCGGAAGCTTCTGGGTTTTGATCATGCAACGGTGGGGGCGATGATAACGGAAAAGTGGAACTTTCCTCCCAGGATCGTGAATGTCATACGCTATCACCATGGCGAAGAGGATGTAAAAAACGCCAGCGCGGATTCGCTGGCGCTGGCACGTATTGTTAAGCTTGCCGACATGATAAGCAACCAATACGACGTGTTGTCACAGATCAGCGCCGATGCCAGACTTGAAAAGCTGGGTAAATCGAACGTTCTCGACCTATCCGCAGAACGCTTAGAGCGTCTTGTGGAGGAAATTGAAAGAACCTGGGTAAAGGAATGTGAAAACAATTTGTTTAGTTAAACGTACAGGTATTCTGCCCGTAATTCGTTCTTACGGAACTAGTTGTATCGGTTGAGTTGTGTGAAGCGAAACCCAACGAATCAAATATCGAATATCGAACAAGGAATATCGAATGTTGAAGTGGGTAATAAAACCTCATAATTCGAAATTCCTTGTTCGGTATTCGCCATTCGGCGGCAATTCATGAATTGCCGCCACACGCCATTCCCACCTTCCGTACCTCCCGCACCCGTCTTAGCAAAACGGCTGACACAATAACCCTCGCAAGGGATGAAATAGCAAAAAGGGTCAGCAATTGATAGCCGAAGAGCGGTGGAATATAATTCACAAGCAAGCCGCCGAGAAAAGTGCCGATACAGATGGCAAGGCCATTAAAGGTGTTGAAATAGGCAATACACCGGGTTCGCTTTTCGGGCATTACGGAATCATAAATAAAATTTGAAGTGCAGAGATTAAACCCCGCCCAAAGTACGCCTCCAACAGTTTGAATTGCCAACAAAAAATAGATATCCCTGGAAATGAGCCATAGAACGGGCAGCATTGAAATCCCAATGGTGCATATCCTGATAACCTGCCAGTTGCCCACGGCATCGGCGCGGCGCCCCCAATATCTTACGGCCACGATGCTTGCAACAGGGACGGCGGTAGTCACTATGGTGTACGTAATGTAAGAAAACCCAAGGTCCCGAAGCATAAAGACCGCAACGAATGGCGATGATAAAAATACTGCGAAGCTGAATGAACAATGGAAAATAACGAATTTTCCAAAATTTCCGGCAGGCAGTCTTCGCACAAATTCGGCAAAGGAAAAGTAATGCTCCCGTTTCACCTCCAAAGGAGGCTCGTGCATCTTTCCGAGGAAATAGCATGAAATGAATCGGGAAACCATAGCAAGGAGAAATATCGCAGTAAACCCGATCAGCGATTCCTTTTCGAACAGGTTCAGAATGTATCCTGCCAAAAACGAGCTGATCACGGTAGTCTGGCCGATAAGCCTTCCACGCTTGCCAAAAAACGCCCCCCTCTTCCCTTCAGGCACGAGGTTCGCCATAAGAGAACCCCACGCTGGTCCTGCGAAGGAAGCAAATGACACGTACAAGGCGTAAAAACAGATGAGCGCAATCATCTGAAATGGCCGGGGCAGGTAAAAGACCGTTGCAATCGGCAGGAGCATGGAGGCCTGGAGGAATACGGAGCGTACGACAATCTTCTTTCGGCTCCCAACCCGTTCGGTGACGTCTGCCGCCTTGAGTTGTGTTATTGAAGGGACAAGCTGAGAAACGGAGGTCAGCAGTCCGATCTGGAAATTACTGGCCCCCAGCGCAACGGCAAAGGGATTGATGTAATTATCGCCAAACCCGGTTGTTGCTGCGAATGCCACTCCATCCTTGATTGAATGGGCGAGACTTTTTTTTACGGCAGCATCTTCCTGCTGCTTATTCTGATGCGTTTTTACCACAATGTATACAATGTACCCTGAAGATGCATACCACAAAACGATAAAACAATGGTAACCGTTACAAACAATCTCACACAAACACACTTGATAACCGCAGGCTACGGATACAACCCACGTAATTTTTTTGCCTCCGCCACGCGGTCTATGCCTAACATGAGCGCCGCAGTACGCATATCGACGCCATTTTTATTTGAAAGCGCCAACACCCTGTTAAAGGTGCCAACCATGACGTCCTTCAGTTTCTTTTGAACATCTTCTTCACTCCAGAAGTAACACTGAATGTCCTGCACCCACTCGAAGTAAGAAACCGTAACACCCCCGGCGTTTGCCAGGATATCCGGCACGAGAAACACCTTTTTATCAATCAATATCTTATCAGCCTCCGGCGTTGTCGGGCCATTCGCGCCCTCTACGATAATCTTGGCCTTGATTTTGTCGGCGTTTTTTTCCGTAATCTGGCCTTCAATTGCCGCCGGAATAATAACGTCGCAATCCAGCTCATACAATTCCTCATTCGTTATCGCATCCGCATCCGGCAGTCCTTTAACGTGTCTGTGTTCTTTAACGTAATGGAGGAGATAAGGAAGCAGAATCCCTTTGGGATTGTACACGCCGCCGCTGACGTCGCTAAGGGCTACGATATTGCATCCTTGCTCATAGAGCAACCTTGCCGCTGTCGAGCCGACGTTTCCAACACCCTGAATGGCCACGCGCATACCCCGGAGTTCTTTGTATAAGACCCGCGCCGCCTCTATAACCATATAAGCAACGCCCCTTCCCGTACCCTCCGCCCTTCCCAGGGAGCCGCCCAACAAGAGCGGTTTGCCGGTAACAACGCCCAGGACGGTGTTGCCCTGCTGCATACTGTAAGTGTCCATCATCCATGCCATCGTTTGGGAATTCGTATAAAGGTCCGGGGCGGGAATATCCTTATCGGGGCCTATCATCTGGACGATCTCTGTTGTGTATCGACGGGTCAGCCGCTCCAATTCGTTTTGAGACATTTCTTCCGGATGGCATTGCACGCCGCCTTTTGCGCCACCGTAAGGCATGTGCATGAGGGCGCATTTCCAGGTCATCAACATAGCCAGAGCCGAAACCTCTTCCAGGTCTACGTTAGGATGGTAACGGATACCGCCTTTCGACGGCCCCAGGGTAATGTCATGCTGCACCCGGTATCCTTTAAACACCTTCACCTGTCCGGAATCCATTCGAATTGGCACAGAAACAATGAGGGAGCGTTTCGGATAGCGCATCCGCTGCCGTATCCCGTCTTCAATGCCCAAAATGTCAGCCACCGCATCAAACTGCTTCAACGCCGTTTCGTAAAGGATATTATTGGTACTCATCCTGCCATTACCTCACTATAAAATTAGGTTGTCGGTTTCTTGCCACACAGGCAAGCACATTGCAATTGTGTTGAAACAAACGTAACAGTTCAGCCGGTATTAAAAACGCCGGAAATACAACCCACTAGCCCAATTTTGTAATGGGGGAAACCGGGAGTTTTCTTACCTTATTACAGATACCACGTGAACGGTTACAAAGAAACTTACTTCCCTTGGAAACAGGGTGTAGAAGTTCCGTAAACAAGAAATGTATTATAGTGGTAGAAAATAATGCAAGTCAATGACGAAAATTTCTATATCCCGTCCCAAAGGGAATCATGGTGCAAAAATGAAAATCCAAATATAATGCTCTAACGTGTGTATCCGCAACCAAAAGAGTTTATTCACGAAGCTTTCTGTGAATACTGCCACTCCCCTTTGTTATTTCTTCCGCTATCAATTCCGCTTGTTTCAACACCGTTTCGGTTGCCAGCGCCTGCATGTCCGGCGGATAACCGTATTGCCGCAATATTCTTTTTACAAGCACTTTCAATTTAGCCTTTACACTCTCCTTGATTGTCCAGTCTATTGACGCGTTTTCCCTTACCTTTTCGTACAGGACAACGGCCAACTCCCGCAATTTGGCCTTTTCCATTACTTGCCGTGCGCTTTCATTATTGGCGATTGCCGTATAAAAGGCATATTCGAAATCCGATAACCCCATTTCCTGGGGTGCCTTGTCCATTTCCTTAATTTCTTTACTCAGTTTAATGAGTTCTTCAATAACCTCGGCTGCTGACAGAATCTTGTTGTGATATTTCCTGATGGAATTCTCAAGCATCTCCATTAATGACTTACCCTGTATCAGATTCTTTTTAATTCGCGTCTTGATTTCGTCATTCAGAAGTTTCTTAAGAACCTCAAGGGCGATATGCTTATGCTTCATATTTTGAACTTCAAGAAGAAAATCCTCGGAAAGAATCGAAATGTCGGGCTTCTTAATACCTGCTGCGTCAAAAACGTCTATGACCTGCTCCGTAACGAGCGCCTTATCTATGACTTGCCGTATCGCCGTTTCTAAACCCTCACCCCCGCCTCTCCCAAAGGGAGAGGAGCTATCGAATTTTGCCAGCCGGGATTTAACCGCCTGAAAAAATGCGACCTCATCTTTAGCATCCATTGCCTGTTCATGCGGGATCGCTATTGAAAATGCCTGGGACAGCGCCGTTACTTCATCAATAAACCTCTTTTTCCCGTTATCTAATCCAAGAATGTGATCTTCAGCAGCAAGAATAAGAGACAGCTTTTTGCCGGTATTGGCTTCAAAGTATTCTTCATAAGCGAAACCGTGGAACATCTGCGAAACGATTTCAAGCTTCTCAAGCATAAGCTGAACAGCCTTTTCCTGCGCAACGACCGGGTCGCCCTTGCCGCCGCTATCGGAGTAGAACGACAAGGCCTTTTTCAGGTCAGCGGCAATACCGAGATAATCAACAATGAGACCGCCGGTCTTATCTTTATACACGCGGTTTACACGTGCAATTGCCTGCATCAGATTATGGCCCCTCATCGGCTTATCAATGTAGAGGGTATGCAGGCATGGGACATCAAAACCGGTAAGCCACATATCCCGGACGATAACAAGCCTGAGTTCGTCTTCCGGATTTTTCATCCTTTCGGCCAAAGTCCTCCGTTGCTCTTTTGTAGTGTAGTGCCTTGAAATTGCCGGGCCGTCGGATGAAGTGGAGGTCATAACCACTTTTATAACGCCTTTTCGCAAGTCGTCATTATGCCACTGAGGCCGTATTTTAGTGATTTCCTTGTATAAATCAGCGGCAATACGACGAGACATGGCTACAATCATTGCCTTGCCATCAAGTCCCCCGCCTCCGGGACTATTCCTAATCTCGAAATGGGTGATAATATCCTGTGCCACCTGCTTTACCCTATCTTCACTGCCTATTAATGCTTCCAGTTGTGTCCACTTGGCTTTTGCTTTCTGGGTTTCCGTCAATTCATCTTGTTCTAATTCGTCATCGAGTTCGGATACCAGTTTCTTGCCTTCTTCGCTCAAGGTTATTTTGGCCAGACGACTTTCGTAATAAATCTTGACAGTTGCACGGTCAGTCACGGCTTGCAATATATCGTAGATGTCAACGTAATTTCCGAACACGGCGGGAGTGTTGACGTCGGTATTCTCAATCGGTGTACCCGTAAACCCGAGATAGGTAGCGTTAGGCAGAGCATCGCGCAAGTATTTGGCAAAGCCATAAACAATCTTCTTGCCGACAATGCTTCCGTTTTCGTCTTTTGCGTCTATAGTTTTAGCCTTAAAACCATATTGCGTGCGGTGTGCTTCATCAGCAATAACAATGATGTTCTTTCTGTCTGAAAGCCTTTCGTAAACGTTACCTTCCTCGGGTTGGAATTTCTGAATGGTAGTAAAAACAATGCCGCCGGAAGCGACCTTCAGGAGTTCTTTCAAATGCTCCCTGTTTTCAGCCTGCACCGGCTCCTGGCGCAGGAGTTGCTTTGAAGAGGCGAACGTATCAAAAAGCTGGTCGTCCAAATCGTTCCTGTCGGTAATGACCAATATCGTAGGGTTGTCCATTGCAAGTACAATTTTTCCCGTGTAAAAAACCATGGAAAGCGATTTGCCGCTGCCCTGCGTATGCCAAACAACGCCGCCTTTTCTGTCGCCAACGGGCTGTGACCCGATACCGGGCAGCCCATAGTTTTCAGGCGGTTCAACCACTACCGAACAATCCGCTTCTTTGTGCCTTGTAGAAACGAAACCCGACGCTCTCATTGTGGATTCCACGGCACGGTTGACTGCATAATACTGGTGATATGCAGCGAGTTTTTTGATGGTGGTTATGGTAATGATACCACCCTCTCTTCCGTCTCTCCCAGGGGGAGAGAGACTTTCTGTTCCTCCGGGTTTCCCAGGAAGAGAGAGACTTTCCTTGATTACCTTTAGTACATTTCCGGTATCATCAATCAATTCAGCATTGCTAAATCGCAATACCTTATTACCCAGGCTTTTTAGATACTTATCCCTTTTTTCGTCTTTTTTCTTTTGTTCCGAAGTATTATGTACTTCACCATCAAATTCAACGATTAATCTTTCCGAATGGCAATAGAAATCAACAATATAAAGCCCTATCTGATGTTGCCGTCTGAATTTCAATCCCAGGAACTGCTTATTTCTAACCAGTTCCCAAAAAATCCCTTCCGCCTTCGTTTGATCCTTCCGCAGTTCCCTAACCCGCTCAATCATCCCCGCAAAATACATCCCCCCCCTATAATGCCCTCCCTCCCCCTGGGAGGGACTGAGGGAGGGTTGTTTTTGAACAGCCTTTCGTTCAAAAACAATAAAATGCCGAATAAGGTCTAAAAGCGTAGCCCTATCAAGCATCCCCTTTATCAACGTTTCCAACTGGCCGATAAGCGGCGAGGCCTCCACCTTGCCGTCCGCTGTTTTCCACGCCATAAAGCGGCTGAAAGCGGAGGAAATGGTCCCTGCCCTGGCCTCCAGCCCGTCTGAAATAACGATAAAACCATTGTAGGCAAACAATCCGGGAATTGCCTGCTTGTACGTTTGTATCTGCTGAAATGCGGAGTGTACGGTAGCATTTTCATCGGCAGGATTCTTTAGCTCGATAATCACCAACGGCAATCCATTCACGAAAAGCACGACGTCAGGCCTTTTGTTGACATGGTTCTCGATTACCGTGTACTGATTCAACACCAAAAAGTCGTTGTTCTCCGGGTCGCTGAAATCAATAAGCCATACGAGGTCGCCGCGGCTGTTGCCGTCTTTCTGGTAGCTTACCTTAACGCCTTCGGTAAGCATCCGGTGAAAGGATTCGTTGTTCGGGATAAGTTCAGGCGAATTGAGGCGGTATAGTTGTTTTATCGCGTCTTCCCTTGCATCCGCAGGGACATTCGGATTGATACGGGACACGGCAGCAATGAGCCGCCCAATGAGCAGAACATCCTCAAAAGACGGCCGCTCTGGCGTTATGCTGTCGGGCGCAATATCGGGGCCGTAGACATACTGATAGCCTGATTTTTCGAGAAGCTCGATAGCGAATTGTTCGATGGCGGATTCGTGCATAATAATTGATAATGTATAATGTATAATGAAAAATTGATAATTACTATTTTGTTTTACTTGATTTTATTATTGATACAAGTAACTTTATCAATTCCAAAACATCTCCTTTAATTGTGTCGTATTCGTTCTCTGATAGAAAATTCGTTTTGAATAATTCTATCCAATAGTCCGTTTCGTTTGCTTCTTTTCATGGCATTCTCAATAAATCCGGGTGTGAAGTCAGAATTTCCAGATCAGTGCCGGCAAAATCTTTATCATTGGTCAGAAGAACAAAGTTATTATCCTTGCAGATGGCAGCAATTCCTTTGTCGGAAAAGTCTAAAGAATTATTGTGCAGGAAGCCCTCAATGTCAGCCTTTGAAAATGCCTTACCCATAAAACTGAACTTATTGATAATATTCTTTTTGAAGACCTGATAAATATCGCCTAAAGCGTCTTGTCCTTCTTGACTATCCCGATATTTCTTAAATGGCAACTTTTTTCCTGAAATATTCTGCTGTTGAAGATGTTTTTCATATTCAGTTCTGACCGCACGGTTGATTACTTCTGAAATAACGATGAAATCGACAACCATTCCATTTTTCTGTTTCAGAAGTCGGCTGAATATGGCGGAATATTGCTTTTCCCACGAGTAGAAACCTGTAGGCCAGAAAATATACAGGAGAATATTTGCATCAAAGAAAATTTGCCTTTTATTTAAACAGTGGATTTCCGTTGAATTATAGCATTTCGCCATCATGCTTCTCCCAGAATTTCTTTAATGGAATTTTCCATTCTTTCCGGGTCTTTATAGTAAAGTTTAGCGGTAGTGGTTACCCTCTTCATCAATGCCTTGTCTTCCGGTGTCATATCTTTCACGGTTAAGCTACTCTTGATTTTATCCTCTTCAAAATCACGGTAAAGTTGCCCTATGGCAGTATTGAGAAATGCAGAAGTCAGCATCTCTATATTCTGAAATGAGAGTCTGGCCTTTTTCCCTTCCTGAAGCGCTTTTTTTATCAAATCAAATACTTTCTGCCCATCATCAGCCTCAACGCAAAATGAGTTGCCGACAACGTTGAATATACTGATAATTATTTCTTCCATATTAAAAATCCCTCTAAAAAAGGTCTTCTAACGACACTTCACTCGTTAGTGAATAAGACGCTGTATCGTTAGTCAAAAATTGCATGTTAACAACGGTGCCGGGGAACGAACCGGAAAACTGTCTCGTTTGTTCACCTTCAGCGTCAAGTTGATAGAATCCATCATCACTGATTATTTGTATCATTCCTTTGTTTTTTGTAATAAATTCTTTAAGAATTGCCAACCCAATGCCACCGGAAATGCCAAGTTTTGTAGAATGTCCCTCATTTACTGCCCATTTTATTGCCTGCACCGATGAAAGATTTGTTTCAAATCGTTTATTTACTCTGTTTTTAAACCCTATTCCCGTGTCAGTAATAGTAAATTCTATAGTATGTTTATTCGGAAAAAACTGTCCGCAGGTGTAAATAAAATCCGTCTCACTATGAATCTGAGCATTTACAAAAATTTCATAAATGGATTCGGTGATTTTTTTCTTCAATGCAGGAGACATATCTGGAAGTTCAGGACGGTTTAATAATTCTTCAACCACATACCTATGAAAAAATCTTCCATCTGTAGGCTTGAGCTTTAGATATTTAATCGTGGTATTGTGCGTGTCAACAAGCCTTTTATACCCGAAATGGGAAAGAAAATCGTTTTTTTGAATGATGGCCTGTATCTTGGGCGGTATATTCTTAAAACGAATCGTATTCAAACCGTTAAGGAACTTATCTAAAATACCACCAAGCGCAGCACATAAATTTGCATCAAACCATTGCTGAAAAGAAAGCTCAATGGTTTCAAACAGGCTATCCTTATTTTGATTGTACACGTTGATAAGTTGTTGATAACCTTCAAAAGAGGTATCAATGTTGGTAAGAGTATCTTTATTCATATTTTACCCCCACTTCCCCTCTCATCAACTTCGGCAGCAGCGCATCCCGCAGGCGGGAGAGGGTGCTGGTTTCGTTTTTGTTCAGCATGTCGGGTGAATAAATACGCAACACTTTTTGCACAGCCTGTTCCTGTGCATCCGCAGGAATATCAGGGTTTAACCTTGCAACAGCTTTGCGTAAGCGCTGCGTTAAAATGATTTGCTCAAATTGTTCGATAGTGGATTCGGTGATTTTAGTTGTCATAATTATCACCGACTATTAATATTTGTAGTAATCTCAACAGGTACTTTCAAGAGAGCCACAACTTGCAAGTAAATATCTTGTTCGATAGCCGGTGTTTCTAGGGAAACGATTAGAGAATAGCGAGTCTTCATGTTCCATTTATTAAGGTTACGCCTTTCTCTCCACCAGCCAATTACAGGAAACACTGCAATTTTATTGCAGAGAGCCATTTGAGCAGCAGTACCTTCCCAAATATCCGAGTGCAATGAACCATTTTTTCTATTATTAATTCCATATTTCCAACGGTCGCTTCCTGAGTTATTTTCTATGTCTTCATCTTCTTCGCGAACTGCTACATTTATCCGTTTTCTGAATGTGTCTTCATCCTCAGTCTCATTATTAAGATCAAAACGCAGTCCAAAAGACTGATACCTATACTTATCTTTCCAACCAATTTCTCCAACGCCCGGTTCAATAAAATATGATAGTGTTATTCTTAGTTTGACCGGAACCTCTCCCAATGCCAGCAACAAATCCATAGGCCAAGGTAATGAATAAAAGTGCATATCTTTCATCTTGTAAGCGCTGCCATTTTTTTCAAATGGCTGTATTGTTTCTTGCAAAATAATCGTAAATGCATTCTCATTGCTATCGATGGCTTTATTCAGATCAGGTTTCCCATATCCAAAAACCCTTAAGAGATTATGAATATCTGTTTTGTTTTTTAATCCATTTCCTGCTTGCCTTATCATTTCCTGATTCCAAAATGCTGAGTGTACTATTAACCCTCGAATAGTCTCAGGCCATGCTTTGGGATATCGCAAAGCTAACTGAGAAGCAAACCATCCGGCTTGCGCAGTAGCAGCACTGGTTGCATTAAAAGCATCAAATTGCCGCGTTTGAATATTTTTGGATGTTGAAAGAACACATAAATCTTCATGATCAATTAAATGCCCTGAAGTATCTTTGAGTAAATTACCTCCTTCAAACACGACTTCAGGTTTAATAGGCCACTTTCTTGCCCAAGCACAAGAAGTTGTACTAAAAGGAGATAAACCACCCGACGGTGCAACAATTTCTAATCCTGAAAATTGAGGGTCATTTACCTTTATTTTTTCGGTATAGGCTCCAATAGTTAATGCATTCCAGGCTTGCGCAGGGTTTTGCACCGAGGATAACATATTGCTATTTGGATAATCTTTCCAATCCTGCTGATCCCTGATGTTTCCGCCTGAAATCAAGATTAATCGCTGTTTCGTTCCAGCTCCGTATGCTATTTCATCAATTGCACCTGACCAAGAGGAAGGTCGCCCCTTGTCAATATCTTCTACGGATGTAACAGCCATGCAATAGAGAATGAATAAGTCCGGATTTTGAATTTCAGCACGACTAACTGCCTGTTTAGTAATCTCTCCATAAAGTTCTTTTCGATTTTCTTCTCCATGTCGAGGAAGAATTTTTACTGAACAAAGTTTATGCGAAATTGAAATCTTACTATTACTCAACAAAGTTTTTTCCAATTCTCCGTAAGCAATGACACCAGCCATCAAGGTACCATGCCCACTTCCAGTTTCATGATCATCCGTACCCCAAGCAGGATCGACTGAAAGACAATCACTAACAGTCAATACGGGTTGCAATAACCGATGACCTTGATTAACGCCTGAATCAAGAATACATACTTTAAGGTTGCTTGCACCGATATGAAGCCTTTGTAAGATACTGTCAACCCATTGAGTTTGGTCGCGGTTACTTTCATTAATCCAGAAACCAGCAGGCTCTTGACCGGCTCTAAACTCTGCAAGCATGTCAGATGCTTCCATGAGTAAACAAAGTTGTAGACGATTTACATTAATGAGAACAACCGCTCGTTCTGGAAACGATAGATAGTTTTCTTTATATTCGATGTTTAATTGTTGCAAATGATTAAAAAAGTTTTTAATTTCTTCGTTTTGAAGCAAATTAGGACTTGTTCTCAGCCAGACTTCAACCCAATCTTTTTTTGAATCGGATGGTATAAATTCAATTGGATCTGTCCAAAGTGCTTCAAGTAAGGCAGTTTTTATATCATTTATACTTTCTATTAAATTTGCGTTCTTAGCATTTCCTTTTGTTGTATTTTCCGTTTTATAGTCTTCGATTTTCTTCAGAAAAACCTTTTCTTTACCAGCCGGAATATATACAGTTGCCTTTGTTTGACCAGCAATTGTTCGAATATTAAGTAACCGAATCCCTTGGCGGATATCTTCCAGACTTTTGGTCAATAAATCATAATTGGCAGAACTTTCAAATTCGATATAGGACCCAGTACGGCTTCTAATGCTTTGGGCTTGACGTTTATTTTTTAAATCTATCTCTGCTTGCCATATTTCATCGAATTGTTTGGCTAATTGCTGAGCGTGTGTAATTCTATTTCTTTCCGGAATTCGAGGAGATGCCCCCCCAGCTATTTTTGATTTATACCTTACTGCTTCCGCTTTGTTTTCAAGGAAAAAGTGGTCATATTGCTTTGAAGCCATTCGCTACCTCCCTTTTCTGTAAACTGATTTCCGTTCTTCAATCATTTTCATAAGCTCCTCTTCCTCAATTTTATTCTTGTTCGAAAGAATTGCTTCTTTTACCGCGTCATTACATGCTTGAGTAATTTCAGAATGACTTAAATTACCAATTTTACTCACAATATCGATAATATTGAAATTTCCTATATAGTTACCTATCTTATTCTCAATTAGTCTTGCTTTCTCTGTATCATCAGGTAGTTGATAATGGATAACATCATCAAAACGACGGAATAAGGCTTGATCAAGAAGAGCCAAGTTATTTGTGGCTGCTAAAATTATACTGCCTGATTCATCTTGTTCAATAAATTGAAGGAAAGAATTGAGAACTCGCCGCATCTCACCAATGTCATTATCTTTGGCCCTCTCCGTTCCTATTGCATCGAATTCATCGAATAGATATACAGCTTGATTATCACGGATATAATCAAAAACCTGGCGAAGTTTAGCACTCGTTTCTCCCATGAATTTTGTAACTAACTTATCAATAAGGATTATATTTAATGGCATATTTAATTCATGAGCAATTACATATGCAGTCATGGTTTTACCGGTACCAGGAGGGCCTGAAAAAAGTATTTTCCTTCTATTTTTCAAATCGTGGTGTCGCAATTTTTCTTTTTGAATAAATTCTTTCTCGATTCGTTTTATACGTTCAATAATTTTATCTGGTAAAATCAAATCAGATAGCCTGCATATAGGTTTTGCCTCTATCAATAACCCCTGCAAGTCATTATTTATAGTCTGCAATTTCGGTCTAAACTGTTTTGCCTTATCAATGATTTTTTTAATCTCATCCGCAAGATTAATATGACCTAGCTTTGCTTCATGTGCAGCAATTTGCAACGTAATAGTAGTAAACTTATCATTTGTAGGTTCATAATGAGCCTTGACCAAAGCTTTCAATTGTTCTGCTGTCGGCATTATAGATTCTCCTTGGAGTAATATACTCTAACTTCGCCACTCATCAGCTTAGGCAACAAAGTATCCCTCAGTTTTTCGAGGGTGCGAATTTGAGTTTTGTTCTGGAATATTTTATGAAAATACGATGAAACTGAATTTTCGAAAGATCGTATTTCTGATTCGTTTGGAATTGGGACTTTGTTTTCTTTGAAGGTTGTGGTTGTTATCGTATCAAAGACACTACCATACGACGAAGCCTGCAATTCCTCTACTATATGATTTATCAGTAGGTATGTAAAGAAATAGCAATTATCAATTCGTGGTAAAATTCCATAATTTGATTGGCTGAAGGCCATAGGCTTGGCAAGTAGACAATATTTTCCAACTGTCCCTCTTGCAGAAATTACCGTTGCGTATTTCGGTAGGAGTTTGGCGGAACTATTATTTAAGCCGTTTTCTGTTATGGTTTTTTCTGTATTGAGTACGAAAGATTTATGGTTTGAAGCTATATCCCCACCAGCTAACCATGGAATATTACCATCCCAATAGTCGGGAATAGATGTCTTTGGAGTACCGCCACCAACTAATTGTATACGCGCGAGGAGACTGTCTTCCTCCCACCTCTCATCCGCCTCCTCCACAAACCACTGTCTGAACAGTGTTTCGGCCATGGCTTCGAGGGTTTTGTTCTGGCGGTGGAGCAGGTCTATTTTGTCGTCGAGACTGGAAAGGACTGAGGCGATGGCGCGTTGTTCGGGGAGAGGGGGAAGAACTATTGGTACATTCGATAATATTGCCGAATTTAGATTTGGCATTGTTGTTCCTACGGCGTGTCCAGAAACCCAACCCTTAATTTCATCTGTAGAAAGAAAATATGCGCAATACTTTGGAATTACTTTATCCCGATTAAAGCGAATTCTTAAACATCCCGTTCCACAAAGCCAGCCAGACTCGTTGGCGGTTATAAATGCACATTTTTCAACATCACCTCTACGACTATAGACAATGTCGCCCACTTTTACAAGATATCGCTCAAGCCTTTTAGCATCTGAATCCTTTATACATGCGATATTATTTCGACTAATTTCTAATCTATTACCAATATTTGTAGGCATGATAGATGGAATCCCTATTGGAATATAATCAGAAGAATGAAGTTGACTTCCAAAAGGACCTGTTTGAACATCCGCCACATCCCCCAACTTACATTCCCTCCACCCCGCCCGATAAATCGACATGCCTTTAGTATCAATATGTTCTTTTAACGCTTCATTGGTTATGGTTGTATAAGCCACAAAGTCAAAAAAGAAAGGCAAATAGGTATCTTCTTCGAACCGGTATTTCAGTTTTGCGGCAAGGGATGCGGTTACTTTATCACCTTTCAGCGCTATATCCACATCAGAGGCTTCTTTGTAGGTATCAATTGCGCGGGAACCAAAAAGAATCGCTTCTTCAATCTCTGTGAATGTACTGAGAATGGCGATTATTTCGTTTAGTTGTTTTTCGCTTAAACCGTATTTCATGGGGTAGAACCATCGTATTTTTTTAACTTGAAGAATAATTCACGCAAAACCGGATAGAACTCGTCATGAATGAAGGCCAGGGTTTCTTCTAAAATCTTTGTGTTATAGGTATGACTGGTTAAATTGCGCTTTTCCAACGCACTCATCCATGTTTCTGCATCATGAATAAGTTCATCCTGAAAGGCATGCCTGATTGCCTGTTTTCCGTTTTTTACGTTATCGTAGCCTTCGTTTTCCAAGTAGTCTTTAATCGTATTCCAGGCGAGTTCTATGACAATTTCGAATCCTTGAACAAGCGCCATTTGATAGGCCTCTTTATGAGGAAACTGTTCATATTCTTCGATACGACGCAAAAATAAGCTGTAAGCGTTTTCAAAATTTTGAAATCTCTGTTTCCAACGCTGTTCGTTATTCATGCGCCAGACTCCTCCTATTCACACGGTATTTTAGCCCAGTTACGAATTTTTCACTCATCCCATCTTCGCCTTCCCATTGACTGAACCTTGCTTGATTTTCTGGACTCTTTAATCATAGCTCAGACATCGCCTCCCCCCAATTCCGCTTCAATCTCTTCAATGCTTGGCAGAGAGGATTTAAACTCATCAGGCAAGTTTCTGGTGATGACATATTCGCTCACGCCAATAGGTTTGTGAACATCCCTCAAAGCATATTCCACTACCGTATCATTCTTTGATTTACAAATAAGAATTCCGATAGTGGGATTATCCTTTTCTGTTTTTAGGATACCATCAACTGCCGAAATATAGAAATTGAGTTTCCCTGCAAACTCAGGCTTAAACTTCGCTGCCTTGAGTTCAATTACCACATAACAATGTAATCGGACATGGTAGAATAGCAGGTCAATAAAGAATTCGTCGCCGTCAACTTCCAATCTGAACTGTCTTCCGATATAAGAAAAACCCGCTCCTAATTCCAACAAAAATCTGGTGACATGATTGATCAGGGCATCTTCCAGTTCTTTTTCATCGTGCTTTTCCCGCAACATCAAAAAGTCAAAGTTATAAGGGTCTTTGAGGGTTTGGCGTGCCAAATCGGATTGGGGTTCGGGAAGGGTGATTTTAAAATTGGTAATCGCCTTTCCTTCTCTTGCATATAACCCGCTTTCGATGTGATGCGTCAGTACCGCCCTGGACCAGTTGTTTTGAATTGTTTTTTGAACATAGAATAAGGCTTCATCTGGATTCTTGATTTTTGTGATAATGACAACATTATGCCACCATGGAATTTGAAAAATAAGGGCAGTGTTGTTTTGCTCATTTGGCAATTGGTCCAATTGCGTAGCAAGTTGCTTCGCAATTACATCATTGCCTGACCAAAAACAATACCATTGACGCATCAGTTCGAGATTTCTCTTGGAGAATCCTTTCATTTGAGGAAATTCCGCCTGCAGGTCCCGGCTCATTTGCAGGATAAAGCCATCGCCCCATGCGGTCTCTTTTTGCTTGGCTACCATACGCTCTGCCAAGTCCCAATAGAGACGTAAAAGTTCCTGATTAACCGCAACAGCCGCTTTGATCTGCGCAGATTGAATACAGTGTTTTATATCCTGAATAAACCGCTTGTAATCATCGGTTTTAAAAATGTTTGTGATCATACCAGCTTCACCTTTTTAAGATTCTCTTTGATCAGCGCATTGAGCTTTTCTTCTTCCTTCAACTGTGCTTCAAACTCCTTTTTCAAGCCAGTAAACCGCTCCTTAAAATCAAAATCATCTTCCTCGTCCGGCAATCCGACATACCTTCCGGGTGTAAGCACATAATCAAGTTCCCTTGCCCTGTCAATGCTGGCAGAATTACAAAAGCCTTTTATGTCCTCATACTTTCCTTTTGGATTCCGCCAATGGTGATAGGTCATGGCGATTTTCTCAATATCCTTTGCTGAAAGCTCCCGTGTTCTGCGGTTAATCAGATGCCCTTCATTTCTGGCGTCAATAAAAAGTATTTTGTCGGTACGGTTGCGGCAACCGCCGTTAGCCTTATTCCGGCTTAAAAACCAGAGGCAGGCTGGAATCTGGGTGTTCAGAAACAACTTGGCGGGCAGGTTGACGATACAATCGACCAAACGGGCTTCTATTAACGCCTTGCGGATTTCTCCTTCGCCCGACGTCTTGGAGGTGAGCGAGCCTTTTGCCAGCACAAAACCGGCAATGCCGCTGGGGCTCAGGTGGTAGAGGAATTGTTGTATCCACGCATAGTTTGCATTGCCTGACGGAGGCACGCCGTATTTCCATCTGCCGTCTTTACGAAGCAAATCACCGCTCCAGTCGCTGTCATTAAAGGGGGGATTGGCGATGACGAAATCGGCTTTTAAATCTTTGTGAACGTCGTTCAGAAAGGAACCTTCGTTGTTCCATTTGACCTGTGAACTATCAATGCCCCGGATGGCAAGGTTCATCTTCGCCAGCCGCCAGGTGGTTTGGTTGCTCTCCTGTCCATAAATGGAGATGTCGTTTACCTTGCCATGATGATTCGCAACAAACTTTTCCGACTGTACAAACATGCCGCCAGAGCCGCAACAAGGGTCAAACACCCGGCCTTTATGCGGTTCAAGCATCTCTACCAGAAGTTCAACAACGCTGCGCGGCGTATAGAACTGCCCGCCCTTTTTACCCTCAGCAAGGGCGAATTCACCGAGGAAATACTCAAACACATGGCCAAGCACGTCGGCGCTGCGGGCCTTTGCATCGCCAAGTGCAATGTTTGCAATAAGGTCTATCAAACCGCCGAGGCTTGTGGGGTCAAGGTTCCCGCGCGCAAAGACCTTTGGTAGCACGTCCTTGAGGGATGGATTATCCTTCTCGATAGCATCCATCGCATTATCAACTTCTTTACCGATGGTCGGGAGCTTTGCCTTCGATTGCAGGTAAGACCAACGGGCAATCTCTGGAACAAAGAATACATTTTCCGCTTTGTACTCGTCTTTATCTTCCGGGTCTGCCCCAGCGTATTCACCCTTGCCGCTTTTCAGCCTGCTATGCAAGCCTTCAAAGGCGTCGGAGATATATCTCAGGAAAATCAAACCGAGCACAATGTGCTTGTATTCTGCTGCATCAATGTTCTTGCGGAGCTTGTCCGCTACCTTCCAAAGCTGCTTTTCAATCGGTTCCTCTTTTGCGCTATTCTCTTGGGGCTTTGCCATCTCCATCTCCAGTCGGTTGTATGCTACTTTTGCACAGAGATATTGCTCTATTCACTAGGCTAACTTTACATTCGCATATATAGCTATCACATTACAATAATATCGTAATCCCGTCAAGTAGCAGATTATTGCACAATGGCCTTTTGCCGGCACGATGAAGCGTTTTCCAATTATTTGAAACTCACATCTTCAGGTTTGACGGCTGTTGTGCGATTGGCACATGTGCAGACATTTTGTGTGTGGCTTCCAGCGTGCAGCGTAATGCCGGAGGCCATCAGGGCTGAAGCCCTGAGTTACAAGGTGTATCGTTTATGTTGTATCAACCAGTTGTTTGCCTTTTATCTTTTTGAACAAACAAGCAAACGGCTATGACGAAAAACAGGAACAGGGCGGAGTTTATGCTCAAGGTACGCACGAGGTCGCCTGCGTAAAAATAGTTCCTGCAATACCACCCTGCAAAAAACAAAACACCCGCTATTCCTGCAAAACTCAACACACGTTTGACGTGATACGGTATTGGGTAATACTTCATCCCCATAAAATAGCAGATCAGCATCATGCTGAAGTAGCAGATAAAGGTTGCCCACGCCGAGCCGGTGTAGCCGAAGAGGGGAATCCACCAGATATTCAGGCTGATGGTAATCCCCGCTCCAATTAACGATATCATCGCGCCTTTATTGGTTTGGTCGGAGAGCTTGTACCATATTGAAAGGTTATAATAAATGCCGAGGCATAAATTGGCAAGCAGCAAAACCGGAACCACCTTTAGCCCATCATAAAACGGTTCGCCAATAAAGTATTTGAAGACGTCGATGTATAACGTTACAAGCAAGAATATCCCCAAACATACGATGACAAAATAATCCATCACCCGCGCGTAGATGGCTTTTTTATCCGACGTCTTTGCGTGAGAAAAAAAGAACGGTTCCGCTGCGAAACGAAACGCCTGAATAAACAAACTCATCAGGATGGAAAGCTTGTAATTTGCCCCGTAAATGCCCACCTGGCTCAGCGTCCCACTGCCCGCCGGAAGCAGATATTTCATGATCGCCCGGTCAAGCGTCTCATTTACCATGCCACCCAGCCCCACAACCAATAACGGCAAGCCATAGGCGGCCATTTTCCTCCAAAGCGCGGCGTCAAATCCTTTTTTGATGCGCATAATTTCTTTGTACAAGAGGGGAATCGTGATAATGCTTGCCGCTAGGTTTGAAATAAAGACGTAACCCACGCCAATGTTTTCGCGGTAAAATAGCAGCGAAATGTTTGACTCGCGCAGCATATAGGGGCACAACATCAGAAAATAGAGATTGAGGAGTATGTTGCTGATGATATTGACGTTTTTTACGACGGCAAATTTTGCCGGACGGCTTTGCCCGCGGAGCAGCGCGAAGGGGATGCTCGCTATGGCGTCAAGCCCCAGGATAAGGGCAAAATAAATGATGTATTCCGGATGGTCCGGGTAACGGATGGCGTTTGCAACCGGCTGTGCAAACACGCCCATGCAGAGCATAAAAATAAACGACGTGACGCTGATAGACAAGAATGCCGTTGAAAACACCTTGTCTTTTTTTTCTTCATCCTGCGAGAAGCGGAAAAACGCGGTTTCCATTCCGTAGGCGAGTGTCACGATAAAAAACGAGGAGTAGGCGTACAGTTCACTCACCACGCCATAATCAGCCGTGCCGAAAACCCTTGTGTGCAAAGGCACGAGGAGGTAGTTGAGTAAGCGGCCAAGTATGGTGCTCAATCCATAGATAGCCGTTTGTGATGCAAGTTTTTTAAGCTGGCTCAATGCAGGAAATTACCCGTTGAATAAATAGCTGATTAGGTTAATGCCAAACCAGGCAAACAAAATCCGGCAAGGCGTCGCCGCAAACCGGTTAAAAACAGTTGGAACCACAGATTACACAGATTTGCAATAGTAAATTGTGGCCATGACGCTTTTTTTGCTTATACGTAGGGCAAGGCTTCTGCGAGCGGGTTCAGGTTTGTAACCTGAACCCAACGTTTTATACAGTTGATCACGCTATCGCCCACACAAAGGGGTGCATTCTCACCTCCTTGCAAATATGCATTTTGTCCCGTAGGGACAGAGGGAAATAGCCCACCGATTTATCGGTGGGGACAGAGGTCAAAATTTCAAGTCCCGTAGGGACGGCTGACGGCATTAATGTTTCTAGCCAACCTTGACAGGACAATGAGATTGCAAGAATTTGGGAATACACCCCACACGAAGCGCAATAGTCCCAATACATTTTCGCTGTGAAACCTTTTAAAATCCTTGCCGAGTGCTTAGCGATATTGATTTTATCAAACATGGGGTTCAGGTTGCAAACCTGAACCCGCTCATGTTATGAAGTTTTCTTATCCTTCGCCATACGGTATTCCCGGCTCGAAAACAAGGCTGCACAAAACGCCACAAGCATCACCACGATACGATATAGCAATAACGTTGATTTTCATCGTTTCTGTGTGTTGCTAAGGCAACATGATGACTTGTTCGATATTCGATTTTACGCTTATAGCACATCCCTTAAC
>JACVXV010000147.1 GCA_015661205.1 Candidatus Brocadiaceae bacterium | reverse complement strand
GGCAAACGCTGAATATCCGCCATGTTCAGTAGCAATACTCCTGATAAGCTCCATAATCAACACGGTCTTACCTACACCTGCGCCACCGAACAGCCCGATCTTTCCACCACGGGCAAAGGGGGCCAGGAGGTCAACAACCTTGAGACCCGTCTCAAGCACCGTAGTCGATGTTTCTCTTTCCTCGAATGACGGCGGGTCGCGATGAATCGAAAGGCGAGTCTTCGTCTTTACTTCACCCATTTTGTCTATCGGCTCGCCCAGGAGGTTAAACACCCTGCCCAACACCTCTTTGCCTACCGGCACGGTTATCGGAGCGCCGGTATTTATGGCCTCCATGCCGCGAACCAATCCATCGGTTGTAGACATTGCGATGCAACGGGCAGTGTCGTTTCCTAAATGCTGCACGATCTCTGCGATTAAATCACCCTTTCTGTTAGGGTCCTTTATGGCAATTGCGTTATGGATTGACGGCAACCCGCCAACGGAAAATTTTACGTCAACAACGGGGCCGATTACCTGCACAACGACGCCCTTGCTTTTTTCTTTGTCCTTGTCTTTGTCTTTTTTAGCCAAAGGTATTACTCCTTCCTTCTCTTAGTCACAAACATAATGTAACAGAATTTTAAGCCTTGATCAGGGCCTCCGCGCCGGAGACAACCTCCAGGAGTTCCTTCGTGATCACTTCCTGCCTTGCCTTGTTATACGTGCGCACCAGGTCTTCGATCACCTCTCCGGCATTCTTCGTTGCGGCAATCATGGCGGTGCGCCGTGCTGCAAATTCCGACGTCAACGATTCCAAAATGCACTGATAAATCTGGGTTTCGATGTATTTCGGAAACAACCGGTTAAGGATTAAGTCCGCCGATGGTTCGAAGATATGCTCACCCTGGATTTTTTCTTTCGACTCAAACGCGCCTTTTTCAATAGGCATCAACCGGAGTCCCGTTGGAACGAAGCGCAACACTGATTGAAACTTGGTAAAGAAAACGTACAACTGTCCGAATTCTCCCGCCTCATAACCACTAATTAACTGGGACGTCAGCTCCTTTACCTGGGCATATCCTATCTTCTCCACGTTATCAGGAAAATATTTTTCAATCACAACCGCTCTTTTGGAAAAGTAGTAATTCCCCTTTTTTCCGATAAGGATGAGTTTTATGGTCTTGCCCGTGTGTTCCCTTGTAAACCTCACCAACGATTGAATAACGTTATTGTTATATGCGCCGCAAAGTCCTTTATCAGCGGTAATCAGCACCACCTTGATCACCGGATTGTCCGCCGATTTGTCTACAAAACAAGGGTTAGCTGAACCCAACGAGGGCGAGGCCACCAGGTGGCTCAATACCTGCCGCATCTTATCGGCATACGCCCGCGAAGCCTGCACCCTTGACTCCACCTTTTTAAGACGGCTTGCCGCCACCATCTCCATCGCCCGGGTTATCTGCTTGATACTGGTAACACTTCGTATACGTTGTTTAATTTCTCGCGTACTCAGCATCCCTTAGTCCTTCTTTGAAAAGATTTGTTTGAATTCCTTGATGGCAGCATCCAGTTTCTGCGTCACCTCTGCATCGAGCTTTTTCTTATCCCGGATCTCGATACCGATGGCACTGTATTTTTCCCGCATAAATTTCTTGAATTGCGCGTCAAATAGCTTGATTTTATCAACCGGCACGTCGTCAAGGTGTCCATTAACACCCGTATAGATGGACATAACCTGCTCCTCGACGGGGCTGGGTGAGTACTGCGGCTGCTTCAAAAGCTCGACAAGCCGTTCACCCTTAGCCAACTGCGCCTGGGTAAATTTGTCAAGTTCCGAACCGAACTGAGCAAAGGACGCCAGTTCACGATACTGGGCAAGGGTCAACCTCAACATACCGGCAACCTTCTTCATCGCCGGTATCTGCGCGTTTCCACCCACCCTGGATACTGACAATCCCACCGAAATTGCAGGACGAACGCCGGAGTTAAACAAATCGCTCTCCAGGTATATCTGCCCGTCAGTGATTGAAATAACGTTTGTTGGAATGTAGGCCGAATAGTCGCCGCCTTGCGTTTCCACCACGGGAAGCGCCGTTAGAGAACCACCGCCCAGCTCGTTGCACAGTTTTGCCGCCCTTTCAAGCAACCGTGAATGGAGGTTGAAGATGTCTCCGGGGAATGCCTCACGACCCGGTGGACGCCTCAGCAGCAACGATATCTGACGGTACGCAATCGCGTGTTTGTACAAATCGTCGTACATAATCACGGCGTGCATACCGTTGTCCCTGAAATATTCTCCCATAGCACACCCGGCGTAAGGAGCAAGATATTGGAGCGGAGCAGGATCGCCGGCTGACGCAACTACGACAATGCTGTTATGCATTACGTGATAGTCGGTCAACGTTTTGACCAGTTCTGCCACCGTTGACATCTTCTGGCCGATTGCTACGTAGATGCAATACACCCCTGAATGCGCCTGGTTAATGATGGTGTCAATAAGGATGGCTGTTTTGCCGGTCTGGCGGTCGCCGATAATAAGCTCACGCTGTCCTCTACCAATTGGAATCATGGCGTCAATGGCCTTGATACCCGTTTGCAAAGGCTCTTTTACGGGCTGTCTTTCTACCACGTTCGGGGTTGTACCTTCGATGGAACGATACTCTTCCGCCGCAATAACGCCCTTTCCGTCAATAGGCTGCCCCAGCGCGTTCACCACACGGCCTAAGAGTGCCTTGCCTGCGGGAACCTGTACGATCTTTCCCGTGGTCTTCACCATGTCGCCCTCTTTGATTTTGTCGGCTGAACCGAGCAATATCGCGCCAACGTTGTCATTTTCCAGGTTCATTGCAACGCCGAACACATTGTCCGGGAACTCCAGCAATTCGTTGGACATACAATCGTCCAGCCCGTAGATACGGGCAACGCCGTCGCCTACCTGCAAGACGTACCCGACGCTTTCCATCTTTAATTTTTCTTCATACCCTTCAATTTCTTTTTTGAGAACTGAAGTGATGTCTGTAAATCCTGATGCCATAGAGCATACTCCTGTTTCAAGCCATGCCTGGAATAACAAATGCGTCCAGGCCAACCTAAACCCGCTTAAATAAAATGAAAATTCCCACACAATCGCGTTAAACCGGCAAGGACAAACTCCGTTCGTCCTTGCCGGCCAACAATCTGTATGGGTAAAATTCCTAACTGTTCAAGATAAACGTGGAAAAGACGCGGTATGAAACGACTGTTCCCCCGCGACGTTCTCCCCATCCTGATACCCGCTTATACTACATGAAAAATTCTGAATGAGAATTTGTTTTTTTCATTGGCCAGAGGCATTGCCTCGATTAACCACCACAGCAACTTCTATAGCGGCTGGTTTTCCATCATAATACCGCACGATGAAAACATTCGCGCCGTGGCTATGCAGTGTGTACCGCCAAAAGCCTTGTCTTGAGGACTTTTAACCGTCCGGTGACGCTGCCATCGACAATCTTGTTGCCTATCCGCAAAAGCATTCCACCGAGAATCTGGGGGTCTTTCACAACCTCGACCTCCACCTTCCGGCCTACCATTTTGTCCAAACGGCGCTTGAGGTGGGTTAAACGCTCTCCCACAATGGGGATCGCCGCGTGCACGATGACCTTGCTGACGCCCCTCTTGTCATTGATGGCCTTTTCGCATATATCGGGGATGGCCCACAACACGCCTTCCCGCCTTCGGTCCAGCAACACGTTCAAAAAGTTTTTCATGATGCCGGAGATTGAATCGCCAAAAACCCTCTTGATCACGGCATTCTTCTCATCCCGCGTGACGCCCGGATGGAAAAACATTTTCTTGAGATTCTCATGCGTTGTAATTACGCCGCAAACCAGCCCTAAATCCTTTTCGATTTGTTCCAGCTCACCCTTCTCTTCAGCAACTTCCAGCAGGGCGCCGACAAAAGTAACAGCAGCTATTTTATCAGACACTCAATACCCCTATTTCTTCAATAAAGTCATCAACCAGCTTTTCTGCCGACTGGTGACTGATTGTTTGTTGAATGATTCGGGAAGACGCCATAATGGAAAGCGCGACAACCTGACTCCGTATCTCGGCTATAGCCTTGTTTCGCTCCCGATCTATAGACTCCTGCGCCCGCACCTTCATTTGTTCAACCTCATGGTGGGCGCGTTTGAAAAGCTCCTCACTGAGCTTTCTTCCTTCGTTAATAGCTTCCTGAACCTTCTTTGCCGCCGAGGCCTCAGCCTCAGCGAGCTTCTTTTGGTACTCTTTTACAAGGTTCGCAGCATCCACCCTGTCCTGTTCGGTTTTAGCATAGGTGTTTTTCACCTCTTCAGTCCTGGCCTTTATCATGGCCGATATCTTGCCGAACAGATACTTCTTGAGTACAAAAAGAAGTATCAGAAAGCCAACGCCCTGGATAATAACCGACTTGATGTCAATACCCAAGGTATTCAAAATATCCAAGCGAACTCCCTCCTACGCTTATTTTGCAGCGTGTTGAATTAATTCAAGGACAGCTTCCGTCTTTGGCAGCTTGCCAAGCAGGATAAATGACATCATCAATGAATAAATGGTCAATGACTCAATGAATGCCAAACCTACAAACATAACCAACTGTATCTTTCCGGCTACTTCCGGCTGACGGGCCATGCCGTTTGCTGCGCCGAGCACCGCGATGCCCTGACCGATACCGCAACCTGACGCCGCAATTGCTATCATACCTACCGCTACCGCTAATAATGCAAAATAAATCACGTCTCGCCTCCTCCTTAAAAAAATGAAAAACTAATGATGCTCCTCGTCATGGATGCCAATTGCACCCGCAATATAAAAGCTCGCCAAGAGTGAAAAAATCATTGCCTGAATGGTGCTTCCCAGCAAGGCCAGGAAAACCATCGGCAAATGCACCGGCACCGGGATAAAACCCAGCAAAAGCGGTGAAAATCCGATAAATATCGCAATAATCGTATCCTCTCCCATGATGTTCCCGAAGAGACGCATCGAGAGGGAAAGCGGCCTGGACAGGAGTTCCTGCATCAAATGCAACGGGAACACCAACGGGGCAAGCCATATCGGCTTGCCGGCCATGTGCTTCAGATAGCCGCCGACGCCATTGTTCTTTACCCCCTGATAATGGGTGACAAAGAATACAATCAGCGTCAACGCAATCGTCGTGTTAAAATTGCTCGTCGGAGAGTGGAAGAGCGGTATTTGCCCCAGCATATTCATCGCAAAGATATAGATAAACAACGTTCCGATGAACGGGATAAACGGCCCTGCGGCTCGCTCCAACTGCGATTTGGTAAAATTCTCCAAACCTTCAACAATGATTTCCAGGAGGGATTGGAGCCTTCCCGGCACCTTTTGCAGCCTCCTCGTGGCTATTATTGAAAATAAGCCAAGTAAAACAATAACGGTTACGGACATAACAATCGGCACCAACTCGTGCTTCGTTAAGCCAAAAAACAGCTTATGCGGATCAAGCGGCACCAGGTCCATAAATGATGGTAATTCTGTAGAACTTTCCCCACCGGCAGATGACACGGGACTTCCACTCCTTTCTCAATACAAGACACTAGCGGGGGCAAACAAGTCCACCCTCGCCATCCAAAATACACCTTAAATAAAATTCGGGACGGTTCAATCAACCAACACAGAACCTCCCGGTTATTCACACATTCTCTCGTTCCCAAGCTCCAGCTTGGGAATGCACTTGAACCAGAAGCTCCTGCTTCGTTTTTTTCGGAATATTTCGCTTTTTGACTCAAAGCAGAGCTTTTAGTGCAATCCCGTTCCCAAGCTGGAGCTTGGGAACGAGGCGAAAAGAGCCGACACGTTGAATCGTTAAATTGTACAGGCAAAACCTGTATTTTCAAGGTTTTTTTATTCGTCTGCAGCCTTGAGCCTTCAAAGCGGAACTGATTACCATATTTGAAGGCTCAAGGCTGCAGACGAATAAAAAAACCTTAGGTAGGTGTAAATAAGTCCGGTAAGCAACCACATTTGCGCCATTTCCCTAATAGTTCGTTCCTACGGAACTAACACGGCTTCTCTGTTTATCTTCTACCAATATTTCGTTCCTAACGGAACTAGTGTTTAGATGGTAAATTAGAACACGCTTAGTGCCTTACAATATCACCACGCGATCTGCTACCAAATACTACTGCCGAAACTTATCCGTCGTTTGATGGTCGAACCCCGGATGACTTCACAGCCCTGTTCACGTAGCTCACCAGCAACCTGCTTCCTGCCTTCATCATAATCACGGCAACCACAATGCCGAGGCCGATAGCCATAGCCGCTACGTTAACATCCAGAAACAAACAGGACATCAGCAGCAACACCCCAACAAAAACGTACTTAACAATACTATCCCGAAGGAAAATACTTTTAATTTCCGATTTATCCCGTTTCAGCGAACGGCGAATCGTCCGCCACAACACGCTACATAAAGTCAGACTAATAAAGCAGCCCAACGCAAGACTCACGGTCAACATAACCGACATGTACGACAGCGAGCAAGCGATGAGAACGAGTGACAAGTAAAAAGAGGTCTTCAGCGCCCGGTCAGGAAACCCTTCGTCGAAAAGCTCAAACGCATCCTTTTCATCTTCCATAAACCGCCGCCCCTTTTTACTTTTCGCCGGACAATTTTTTTACCAGCCTAAAAAATTCAATAAAACTCCCGATAACCCCTAACACCATAAACGTCAATACCAACCAGGGGGCAGTGTTGAATTTCCTATCCAGATAACTTCCGAGGAAATACCCGCCTGCAACCGCGCCTGCCGTCGTAAAGCCAAAACTTCCAACCAGCCCCACCAGCCGGTACGCTTCGTTGTCTTTTTTGAGAAAAGGCAATGTTGCTACTCCGTTCATCAAAAAAGTCCCTACGTCTACCTCTCGTTACCAAGCTTCACAGACTGGGTCAAATGAACAATTTTACGCTATTTTTGATGTTTCTTCCCCACTTTAAGGGTTGAAATGTCACAAAATGCCACGAAATCAGGCTAAAATTGGTAATATTTAAGGGGTATTCCCCACTTTTAGAATAAAAAAGTTCATTTGGCACAGCCTGTTCAGCTTGGGAATGCACCTGCACCTGAAGCTCCAGCTTCATTTAATCTAAAATCTGCAAATCTGCGGTTTCTAAGCTTTTTATCAGTCTAATGCTTCACCGCACTAAATATTCTTAGCAACATCCTTAAAAGCCGCAATCGTTGCGTCAATCTCCTTTTCACCATGCGCCAGCGACACAAAAGCCGCTTCAAACTGAGATGGCGCAAAGTAGTACCCCTTTTCCAACATGCCGTGGAAGAATTTCGCATACCGTTTGGTATTGCATTTCTTCGCTGTAGCATAATCGGTAACAGGCTGTTCCGTAAAGAACGTACACAACATTGAGCCGATCCGGGTATGATATGCCGGTATCTTTGCGTCATTGCACACCTTTTCCATACCCGTCGCAAGTCTTTTTGTCTTCTCTTCCAGCTTTTTGTAAATGGAAGGGTCTTTCAATATCTCCAGAGTGGCAATGCCCGCGGTCATAGCGGCCGGATTGCCTGAAAGCGTGCCTGCCTGATAAACGGCGCCGATGGGAGATATGTTGTCCATAATCTCCTTCTTACCGCCGTAAGCACCAACCGGAAGACCTCCGCCGATAATCTTTCCAAGGGTGGTGATATCCGGCTTAATGTTGTAAATGGACTGCACACCGCCGTGCGCAACCCGAAAACCCGTCATCACCTCGTCAAATATCAATACAATACCATGCTTTTGGGTAATCTCCCTCAACCCCTCAAGGTAGCCCTTCTTCGGAAGCACTACACCCATATTCCCGGCAACGGCCTCAACAATAATGCAGGCAATTTCCTTCCCACACCTGGCGCAAACATCCCTTACCGCTTCGATATCGTTGTACGGCAGGGATATGGTATGCTTAACAAAATCCTGCGGAATCCCCGGACTATCAGGGGCGCCCAGCGTCGTTGCCCCGGAGCCTGCCTGCACGAGCAGGCTGTCCACGTGGCCATGATAGCATCCTTCAAACTTAATCACCCCATCACGCTTCGTAAACCCCCTTGCAAGCCGGATGGCGCTCATCGTCGCCTCCGTGCCGGAGTTTACCATCCTGATCTTCTCTATCGAAGGCATGGCCTCCTTGATAAGCTGGGCCAGCCGCACCTCCAGTTCGGTCGGTGCGCCAAAGCTCGTGCCCTTTGCAACGGCGTCTTGAATCCTCGCCACAACACTCGGCTCTGCATGACCCAAAATGAGCGGCCCCCATGAGCCGACGTAATCAACGTACTTATTATCATCAACGTCCGTCAGTTGGCAACCGGAGCCGGACTTGAAGAATATCGGAGTACCGCCCACGCCGCCAAATGCCCTAACGGGGCTATTAACGCCCCCCGGTATAAACTCCTGCGCCTCGGTAAATGCCTTTTTCGATTTTTCAGTAATCAAGATTGAAATCCCAAAATGAACCATTGCCTATATACACCGGCAAACAATTTTAGCACCATAAATTAAAAGCGCGTATGCTATCAAACAATAAAATATTTGTCAATGATTTTATTTCCCCGCTGGGGAATTGTGGATGCTCTTTGGACGCGAAGAGGCATTAGGAGCTCGGCCATAAATAAATGTTCCAAAACAGCGATGGGTATGTTATGATAAGGTATGAGTCTAAAACTTACAAATGACGTAAAAACAGTTATCC